>NZ_JAFBBR010000001.1:954360-1272480 GCF_016907295.1 Microbacterium dextranolyticum | reverse complement strand
GTCGTCTCGGCGAGCGTGCAGATGACGAGTTGCGCGTCGCCGTCCTCGCCGACCAGAGCTGCGGCGGGCGCGAACCGGCGGGCGGCGAGGCGGTAGGCGCCGGCGATGGCCTCGACGACCTCGCCGCCGAACGCGCCGACGAGCTCGTCCACGCCGTCGGAGCGCAGCACGATGATCGCCACGCCTTCGCGTCGCCAGGACGCCCGCTCCACGATGTCGTCGAGCGCGCCGCGGAACGTCCGCGTCAGCATCACTCCGTCCGATGCCACGCCGTCGGAGGTCAGCCATTCGTATCGCTGCAGTGCGGTCCGGTGCGAGCGCAGCACCGAGGTGACGACGGCGGCGACCACGGTGAGGACCACGGTCACGATGTTCGCCGTGATCGAACCGAACCAGCGCGTGAAGACCTCGCTGTCCTGCCCCGACACGATCAGGACGACCAGGCGCACGCCGTAGAAGGCGCTCGCGACCCCGAGCACCGTCGACAGCGCCCATGCGCTGCGAAGTCCCCGCATGGGGTTGCGCAACGATTCAACGGCTCCGGCGCCGAAGAGGATCACGTGCGCGAGCGCCATCATCCACCACCCGCCCCAACTGCCGCGGGTCGGGTATTCGATGAGTGCCGCCGAGAACGCACCGATCTCGAGCGCGGCGAACAGGATCGCGGCAGGGCGGATGGGGCGGTCGTTGAACTGTCGGCAGCCGAGCAGCATGAAACCCGGGACCCCGACGAACAGGGTGTTCCCGACGGCGACGGCGACGGCGCCCCCGACACCCGAGGACCACGCCAGGTAGGCGAAGGTCGTCGTGAGTCCGCAGAAGAACGCGACCGCCCACAGCCGTCCGGGTCCGGTGTCGCGTCGCAGCAGTGTGTCGACGATGACGGTGACACCGGCCACCGAGGCGACGACGGCGGTCATCACCGTCACGCTGAAAAGATCGAGGGTCATGACAGCTCTGCCTGTGCTCGTTCCTCGAGCTCGCGACGCTGAACCGCCTCGGTCGCCGGGAGGGTGACGGTGAACGTGGTTCCCTCGCCCGCGACCGAGGCGACGGCGATCGTCCCGCCGTGCGCGTTCACGAGGTCGCGCGTGATCGACAGCCCGAGACCGTTGCCGGCGATCTCCGGCGCCGCGCGGAAGAAGCGGTCGAACACGCGGGCCGCCGCGCCGGGCGTCATGCCGACACCCGTGTCGGCGACCTCGACGACCGTGTGGACGCCGTCGGTGGACGTCCGCACCGTCACGGTGCCGCCGTCGCGGTTGAACTTGATCGCGTTCGCGATCAGATTGTCGAGCACTTGACGCAGCCGCGCTGGGTCGGCGTACGCGACCGCGAAGCCGGATCGCACCACACCGATCGAGACGAAGCGCTCCTGCGCCACCGGGGTGAGACCCGATACGGCCGATCGCGCGACCTCGACGACGTCGACCGCGCGCGGACGCAGCCGCGTGTCGACCGACGCGCTCGATCGGGACGACGCCGCGAGGATGTCCGTGACGATGCCGAGAAGGCGTTCGCTGTTCCGATACGACGTGTCGATCTGGCGCCGCGCCTCGTCGGAGAGGCCGCCTCCCTCCAGCGCGAGGTCGAGATAACCGAGGATCGAGGTGAGCGGTGTGCGCAGCTCGTGCGAGATCGAGGCGACGAGGTCGTCGCGCGCCTGCTGCGCATCGTGCTCGACGGTCACGTCCCGCGCGATCAGAACCGCGCCGGCAGGAGCCCCGTGGTGATCGGAGAGCTGACGGCCCGTGAAGCTCATCGCGGTGCGCCGGCCGTCGGGGCGATGGAACCAGGCGACGACGTCGGCGAACGACTCGCCGGCACGTACCCGCGCGAGCGGATGCCGGTCGGCGGGCACGGGTACCAGGCGCGCGTCGAGCAGTTCGCCGTCGTCCGTGCGCCCGCAGAATCCCGGGATGTCTCCGAAGCGCGTGAGGGCGTCGTTCTCGAGAATGATCTCGCCGCTGTCGGACAGTCGGATCACCCCGAAATCGACGACGTCGAGCACCTCGGTGACGAGTTGCTCCTGTCGTAGTGCCTCGCGGTGAGCGGCCGCGAACCTCTCGGTCTGGCGATCGAGGAGTCGACGCTGCGATTCGTGCCGCCGCGCCACGGTGTAGCTCGCCGCGCTGATCGCGACGAGGAGAAGAGGAAGCAGCAAGACCGAGTACGTGCCGCGCGGTGTCGACCCCGCCGCGAGCATGCTCCAGTACAGGCCGGGCAGGCCGACGCAGGAGACGACGAGGCCGATCCGCCCGATCGACGAGAGCCAGATCGCGGGAAAGGCCCATAGCAGCGGGAATCCCGCCGACGGATCGGATGCCCGCAGGAGCGCGATGGCGACGACGTCGATCGTCGGGATCACAGCCGACCACCCGAGGGCCACACGTGACCAGGGAACGCTCAGCGCCGCGACACCGCCGGCGACGATGAGCAGCATGCCCCATCCGTACGTCGCGGCGTCGGGCAGGCCGCCGGTGGCGACGCCGACGAGGAACAGGATCCCGACGACCGCGCACAGGAACAGCTGGTTGCTGGCGACGATCCGTTCACGCACATCGCCGCCGCCGCCTGATGTCGCGCGCGGAGGGATCGCCATGCGCACGAGGTTACCTCGGCATTCGCGGATCGTGATCGTCGGTGCTCCGGCATGCGACAGGGCCGCCGGTCGGGATGTCCCGGCCGGCGGCCCTGTCGTGGATTCGTTCGAGCGAACGGGTGCGGATCAGCGACCCGAGAGCTTCTCGCGGAGCGCCGCGAGAGCCTCGTCGTCGGCGAGGGTACCGCCGCCGTTGCTGTCCGAGGAGAACGAGGACGACGCGGTGGACGTCTCGGTCGGCGCGTTCGCCTCGGCCTCGAGAGCCTTGGCGACGGCGACCTTGTGCGCCTCCCAACGAGCCTGGGCAGCGGCGTAGTCCTGCTCCCACTTCTCGCGCTGAGCGTCGAAGCCCTCGAGCCAGGCACCCGACTCGGGGTCGAAGCCCTCGGGGTACTTGTACTCGCCGTTCTCGTCGTACTCGGTCGCCATGCCGTACAGGGCCGGGTCGAACTCGGTGCCGTTGGGGTCGACCGACTCGTTGGCCTGCTTGAGCGAGAGCGAGATGCGGCGACGCTCGAGGTCGATGTCGATGATCTTGACGAAGACCTCTTCGCCGACCGACACGACCTGCTCGGCGAGCTCGACGTGCTTGCCGGAGAGCTCGGAGATGTGCACGAGGCCCTCGATGCCGTCGGCGACGCGAACGAACGCACCGAACGGAACGAGCTTGGTGACCTTGCCCGGCGCGACCTGACCGATCGCGTGCGTGCGGGCGAAGACCTGCCACGGGTCCTCCTGCGTCGCCTTCAGCGACAGCGAGACGCGCTCGCGGTCGAGGTCGACCTCGAGGATCTCGACGGTGACCTCCTGGCCCACCTCGACGACCTCGGAGGCGTGCTCGATGTGCTTCCAGGACAGCTCGGAGACGTGCACCAGACCGTCGACGCCGCCGAGGTCGACGAACGCACCGAAGTTGACGATCGACGAGACGACACCCTTGCGGACCTGACCCTTGTGCAGGTTGTTGAGGAACGTGGTGCGCGACTCGGACTGCGTCTGCTCGAGCAGGGCGCGGCGCGAGAGCACGACGTTGTTGCGGTTCTTGTCGAGCTCGAGGATCTTCGCCTCGATCTCCTGGCCGAGGTACGGCGTGAGGTCGCGGACACGGCGCAGCTCGATGAGCGACGCGGGGAGGAACCCGCGCAGGCCGATGTCGACGATGAGACCACCCTTGACGACCTCGATGACCGAACCGGTGACGACGCCGTCGTTCTCCTTGATGCGCTCCACGTCGCCCCAGGCGCGCTCGTACTGCGCACGCTTCTTGGAGAGGATCAGACGGCCTTCCTTGTCCTCCTTCTGGAGGACGAGGGCCTCGACCTCGTCACCGACCTTGACGACCTCGTTCGGGTCGACGTCGTGCTTGATGGAGAGCTCGCGCGAGGGGATGACGCCCTCGGTCTTGTAGCCGACGTCGAGGAGGACCTCGTCGCGGTCGATCTTCACGACGGTGCCTTCGATGAGGTCTCCGTCGTTGAAGAACTTGAGGGTCTTCTCGACCGCGGCCAGGAAGTCCTCAGCAGATCCGATGTCGTTGATGGCGACCTGCTTGGTGGCCGGGACGGTCGTTGCGGTAGTCATGTAGTGGGTTGTCCTTGGATGGTTGGGATGTCGGGCCGCGCCCGTCCACGTGGGCGGGCGGATGCCATGAGGCAGAACTGCGGCGGTTGGATTGTGTTGCGATGCCACGCGCGCACGACGAAACATCCATGCGCGTGACATTTCATGCTATCAGAACCGCAAGCACGGCAGCAGATCCCTCCCCGGACTCACCCCCGCAGCGGATCGGCGGGGTCACGCGGGTCGAGCGCGGGGGCTCCCGGTCTCGACAGGGTGAGGACGGCCCACGCGACACGCGGACCGCTCTGCAGCTCGTCTTCGATGCGGTTGAGCTCGGCGGCGACCTCGTGCTCGGCCATGTCGCCGGCGAGGTCCACCGCGGCCACGAGGAACACTCGACGGGGACCGACGTACTCGAGGTGCAGGTAGGTGACCTGTGCGACCGCGGAGTAGGCCAGCAGCCGCTCGACGGCGGCGCGGCGCACGTCCGGGTCGACGGTCATCCCGACCAGGAACCGCACGTTCTGGCGGATGAGCACGACGGCGACGACCGCCAGTAGAAGTCCGACCAGGATCGAGCCCACCGCGTCGGGGGTGCTCGAGCCGGTGAGCTGGTGCAGAAGGATGCCGGTGAACGCGATGACGAGACCGATGAGCGCCGCGGCATCCTCGAAGAACACCGCGCGCACGGTCGGGTCGGATGTGCTCATGACGTGGTCGAGCAGATCGCGGTGCGATGCGACGGCCTCGCGACGGGACTGCCGGGTCGCCTGCAAGAACGACGTGCCCTCGAGCACGAAGGCGATGGCGAGTACTGCATAAGACACGCCGAACAGCCCGGCCGGCTCGGGGTGGAGCAGCTCCTGCACACCGTGGGTGATCGATACGCCCGCGCCGACCACGAACAGACCGAACGCCGCGAACAGCGACCAGACGTAGGCGGCGCGCCCGTAGCCACCCGGGTGGCGAGCGTCGATGGGATGCACGCTCCGGCGCGCGGCGATGAGCAGGAACACCTCGTTGCCGGTGTCGGCCCACGAGTGCGCCGCCTCGGCGACCATCGACGCCGCGCCCGTCAGCATCGCGGCGACGGTCTTCGCGACCGCGATGACCAGGTTCGCGCCGAGGGCGACGAGCACCGTGACGAGCGACTCCGATCCCGCAGGCGGCGTGCCCGCCGAACGCCGGCGAACGGAGGTCATGCGCGCCCCGTCGGCTCGATCGCACCATCCAGATACAGCCACGACTCCCCCGCGCGCCGGAATCGGCTGATCTCGCTCAGCACGCCGCGCTCACCCGTGCGGACGTCGCGCCAGTGCGCTCGGAACTCGACCGTGCCGCGCCGGTCGGCGTTTCGGCCGCCGTCGGCGCGAAGGATCTCCAGCCGCTCCCAGCGGACGGCGTCGTCGAGGTCGAGGGCGTCCGGCACCGTCGCCGGATGCCACGAGGCGCGCAGGTGCCCGACATCGCCCAGGGCGAACGCCGTGAACCGGGACCGCATGAGTGCCTCGGGGCTGGCGGCCGGACCTCCGGCGAGAACAGGACCGCAGCACGAGCCGTACTCGCCCCCGCCGCACGGGCACGGCGCGGAGGCAGCGAGCGTGCGTCCGCGATCCGCGGCTGCTCCGAACGACATGCCGACGAGGATACGCGCCTGTGGATAAGCACACGCGCGACCGGCGTCGCTGGCTAGCGTAGGCACATGGCACGACGGTGGCGGCGAGGGCTCCAGACGGGAGCGGGGCTGCTGCTCGCGCTCACGGTCGTCACCGCGTGCACACCCGCACCCGCCCCGACGCCCACACCCACGGGCTTCGCCTCGGACGAAGAGGCCTTCGCCGCCGCCGAGAGCACTTATCGTGCGTACGTCAATGCCGACAACGCATCACGGAAAGACCCGACATCGACTCCAAGACCCACCGACTTCTTGACGGGCGAGGCACTAAACGCCGAGATGGCGAGCGAACGGAAGTTTTCCGATGCTGGCGTCAAGTTGACAGGCGACGTCCTAATCGCGTCGATTCGCCAACTTGAAGCTTCCTCCACCAAGGCAAAGATCGAGGCTTGCCTCGACGTGACTGGCACTCGAGTCATGAACAGTGAAGGCGTCGATGTAACACCGACCGATCGCAGCGCCCAAATGACTGCAACGATCATCGTCGTCTGGTCCAACGAAGGCGCCTACATTTCGAGCACCTCAGCGAGCATCAGCCAATGCTGACCGAACTTCTGCTCAGCGCAGTTCTCTCGGCATTGCCCGCGGACAATCAATGCACAACTGCAGAGATTGCTGCGGGGCTCTGCTCGATCACCAACACCGGGTCAACGGTCGAAATCGGGGGCACCCGCGGCGGAGGCGGAGGCGGCGGCGGGGCGGACCACTCCGGCTCGGACGGGGACGAGTCCGCGAACACCGCACCTCCGAAGGGCCCGTCGGTGGCTCCCTGTGACCGGGTGGTCGATCCGCTGTGTCGGAACGGCATCGTCTACACGGTCGAGGTCCAGCGCCAGCCGACGTTGAGCGACCTGGCGTCGTTCGCACCGGCATCCGTGCCGCTGCTCGACGAACCGGACGGCGTCGGAATCGTCGGCATGCCGATGAACTTCGTCGTCGACGCCCGTCCGCACGAGCAGACCGGAACGCTCTTCGACCGACCGGTCACGGTGCGTTTCGCCCCGCTGTCCGTCGTCTTCACGTACGGCGACGGATCCAGCAGGTCCGCAGGCGACGGCGGCAGCACGTGGACCGCACTCGGACTCGCGCAGTTCAGCGCGACGCCTACCAGCCACGCGTACGGCGCCCGCGGCACCTACACCGCGTCGGCGACCGTGCGGTACGGCGCCGCCGTGAACTTCGGCGGCGGATGGGTGGCGGTCCCGGGCGTGCTCGAGATCCCGACCGGCGCCATGAGCATCCAGGTCTTCGAGGTGCGCACCGCTCTGGTGGACAAGACGTGCCTCGAGAGCCCCCGCGGCCCGGGGTGCTGAGCGCGTCGCATGCCAGGATGATGCCGTGACCGATCGTCTCATGCTGCTCGACACCGCGAGCCTGTACTTCCGGGCGTTCTACGGCGTCCCCGACACGGTGCGTTCACCCGACGGACGGCCGGTGAACGCGGTGCGTGGGCTGCTCGACATGATCGCGAAGCTGGTGTCGGCGTACGAGCCGACGCATCTCGTCGCCTGCTGGGACGACAACTGGCGCCCGCAGTGGCGCGTCGATCTGATCCCGAGCTACAAAGCGCACCGCGTCGTCGAGACGGTACCGACCGGTCCCGACGTCGAAGAGGTTCCCGACGCACTGGACGCACAGGTCCCGATCATCCGCGAGGCACTGGGCGCACTCGGGATCCCGGTCGTCGGCGCCGCGGAGCACGAGGCCGACGATGTCATCGCCAGTCTCGCGTCGCAGTCCTCGCTGGCCGTCGACGTCGTCACCGGCGACCGAGATCTGTTCCAGCTCGTCGACGATGCCCGCGGCATCCGCGTGATCTACACCGGGCGCGGCATGAGCAACCTCGAGGTGCTCGACGATGCCGCTGTCACCGCGAAGTACCGGGTGCTTCCGAGCCAGTACGCCGATTTCGCCGTTCTCCGGGGCGATGCCTCCGATGGGCTGCCGGGGGTCGCGGGCGTCGGCGAGAAGACCGCCGCCGCGCTGCTCGCCGCTCACGGCGACCTCGCGGGCATCCGCTCGACCGCCCAGTCCGGCTCCGGCATGACCGCCGGGGTCCGCGCGAAGATCCTCGCCGCCGCGGACTACCTCGCGGTCGCTCCCCGGGTGGTCGAGGTGGTCCGCACGCTCGATCTTCCCCCCGTCGATGCCCGGCTGCGCATTCCGGATGCCGGGGCTGTCGATGCTCTCGCCACGACCTGGGGTCTGGGGGCGTCACTGGATCGCGCCGTCGCCGCGGTGGCGTCCGCCGCCGCGCGCTGACGTCCGCGCCCTCTCGCTCGGTCAGACCGCAGGGCGTCACGCGAACCGCCCCGTCTCGTGCGAGGGCCTATGACACACCGAACGGGCCCGCATCGCGCGCGAGCCCGTTCGGTGCGTGGAGCAGCAGCGGCGTCAGGACCTCGTGACGCTCGAGCGACGGACGATGACCGGAACCGCGGCCAGCCGGGCGAGGGCCGTGCCGAAGAGGATGGACAGGATGCCGACGCCGATCGCGAACGTGGCGACGCCGTAGGAGACCACCGAGGTGAACAGCGAGGCGCGCAGGAACGACGCGTTCATCACCGTGGCACGCACCGGGTCGTCCTTGTCGAGTTCGGCATAGGTCTTGCCGCCGGATGCCTTCATCGCGTGGTGCTGGATGATGTCGGCCTGCACGTAGGCCGTGAACGGCCCGTCGACGGTCTGCCCCTGGAAGGCGATCGCGTCATCGGGAACGGTGATGTTCTCCGCGCGCAGCTGCGTCGACACGGCGACCCACACGACGACCCCGACGACGATCAGGGCGATGCCGCCGAGGATGCCGAGGATTCCGGCGACCTTGACGAATCCGACCTTCTTCTGCGGGGGCTCGATCGTGTCGACCGTGGCGGCGGTGTGTTCTGACATGGGGGGATGTCCTCTCAGTCGTGCAGACGATCGGGGTGTGGTGCGTGTCTGCTTCCTTCACCGTAACGGCGAGGCCGAGAGTCGAACAGAGTCGTTCGCCGGGGAAAACCCATTCAGCAGAATAATCCTCGCCGGATCACACCGACGGGCGCTGCGTCGCCTCCACCCACCGATCGAGCACTCCCGCTGCGGCGCCGTCGTCGATCGCCGTGCCTGCGCGCTGCACCGCGTCGGCGAGACGCTCGACGATCGGTCGCTGCACCTGGGCGGCGTCGCGGAACAGCTCGTACGAGACGATCCCCGCCGCGGCATTCAACAGCACGATGTCGCGCACAGGGCCCGGCTCGGCGTCGAAGACCCGCCGGACGATCGCCGCGTTGTGCGCCGCGTCGCCGCCGAGCAGGTCGTCGATGTCGGCGAGCGGGATGCCGAGGTCGCGGGGGTCGAGATCGTGCTCGTGGACGTCTCCGCGGCTGATCTCCCAGAGACGGCTGTGACCGGTCGTGGTCAATTCGTCGAGCCCGTCGTCGCCGCGGAAGACGAGCGCGGTCGCTCCGCGCGTCTGGAAGACGCCGGTGATCAGCGGCACGCGGTCGAGGTTCGCGACGCCGACCGCGTTCGCTTCCGCGCGGGCGGGGTTGCAGAGCGGGCCGAGGAAGTTGAAGACCGTCGGAACGCCCAGCTCGGTGCGCGCCGGTCCCGCGTGACGGAAGCCGGGGTGGAAGGCGGAGGCGAACGCGAAGGTGATCCCGACTTCGCCGAGCACCTCCGAGACACGCTCCGGAGGAAGGGTGAGGTCGATGCCGAGCGCGCTCAGCACGTCGGAGGAACCCGAGGCGGAACTCGCCGCACGGTTGCCGTGCTTGACCACCGGGATGCCGGTGGCCGCCGCCACGACGGCGGACATCGTCGAGATGTTGACGGTGCCGAAGCGATCGCCGCCGGTGCCCACGATGTCGAGCACCTCCGCAGGGACGGGGAGAGGCAGAGCCGCTTCGAGGATCGCGTCGCGGAAGCCGACGATCTCGTCCACGGTCTCGCCTTTGGCCCGCAGCGCCAACAGGAATCCGCCCAGCTGCGCCGGCGTCGCTGCGCCCGCCATCACCTGCCGCATCGCCCAGGTGGATTCCGACACGCTGAGGTCACGACGATCGAGGACAGCCGTCAGAATCTCCGGCCATGAGTAGAGGTCCGCCACGAGAGCCGATCCTATCGGCAGACTGACAGGACACTCGCGGGCGGTTCAGAGCGCGCACGCATGCCTCCGAAAGTCCGGTCCTGTTCGATGACACCTTCAGGGATGCGAAAACTGGACGCCGAATCCGCCATAATGGGGAGCGTGACGACGACTCCAGCGACCTATTCCCAAGCCTTGCGATCCGTGAAGCGCCCGGATCCGGTGGCTGTGGGCACCATCGTGTGGCTGGGCAGCGAGGTCATGTTCTTCGCTGGCCTGTTCGCGATCTACTTCACGCTGCGCAACTCTTCGCCCGATCTGTGGGCCGAGGCGACCAAGGATCTGAACGTTCCGTTCGCAGCCGTCAACACCGTCATCCTGGTGCTCTCGTCGTTCACCGCCCAGGCCGGCGTCTTCGCCGCCGAGCGCTTCCAGCCGTACCGCAAGGGATCGTTCTGGCAGTTCCGGCAGTGGGGCATGGTCGAGTGGTTCTTCCTCACCTTCCTCATGGGAGCGGTGTTCGTCTCGGGCCAGGTGTGGGAGTACGCGACCCTCATCGCCGAGGGCATGCCGATCAGCGCGAACTCGTACGCGTCCGCGTTCTACATCACCACGGGCTTCCACGCCATCCACGTCACGGGTGGCCTCATCGCGTTCCTCCTGGTGATCGGTCGCGCCTTCGCCGTGAAGAACTTCGGACGCAAGGAGATGACCTCCGCCATCGTCGTGTCGTACTACTGGCACTTCGTGGACGTCGTCTGGATCGTCCTGTTCTTCGTCATCTACGTCGTCAAGTAAGAAGCGGAGCTGACTCCCTCTATGTCCTCGAAGACCCCGCGTCAGAAGACCGGCCGCCGCAGCCGTTGGGCTGCCGCCGCCCTCATCGGCATCGGACTCCTCGTCACCGGTGGCGTCTACGCCGGCGCCTCGACCGCGATGGCCGCCACCGAACCCACGACGGCGACCACCGCGCTCACGGCCGAGGACGGCAAGAAGCTGTTCCAGGCCAACTGCGCCACCTGTCACGGTCTGAACCTCGAAGGAACGGCCGACGGCCCGTCGCTGTACGGCGTCGGCGAGGTCGCCGTCGAGTTCCAGGTGTCGACCGGTCGCATGCCCCTGCAGATGCAGGGCCCCCAGGCGCCGCAGAAGCCCGTGCAGTTCACCGAGGACCAGATCCTCGCGATCTCGTCCTGGGTGCAGTCGACCTCCCCCGGCCCCGCCTTCCCGAGCAAGAGCGTGCTCGACGGCAAGGGCGACGTCGCCAACGGAGCCGAGCTGTTCCGCATCAACTGCGCCATGTGCCACAACGTCGCCGGCGCCGGCGGCGCGCTCACCGAGGGCAAGTACGCTCCGGCTCTGACCAGCACGAGCGCCCTGCACATGTACGCGGCGATGGCCACCGGCCCGCAGAACATGCCCGTCTTCAACGACATGACACTCACGCAGGACGAGAAGCGCGACATCATCTCGGCGCTGCTGTTCCTGCAGCAGAACGACTCCCCCGGCGGACTCTCGCTCGGATCTCTCGGCCCCGTGTCCGAAGGTCTGTTCATCTGGATCTTCGGCATCGGCAGCCTGATCGGCCTCACCGTGTGGATCACGGCGAAGTCGAACTGATCGGGCATTTGTGGACAACGACGGCACTGACGTAGCGAACGGAACAACCATGGCACACGAGGAAGACGCTCTCGAGCACGAGAGGGCATCATGGAAGCCCTCTCCCGGGCTCGCCGTCGCCGTCCCCGACCCCGTGCAGAACCCCGGCCTGCCGCCGCACCGGGAGCGCATCACCGACAAGGACCCCGCCGCCATGAAGCGCGCGGTCCGCACGGTCTACACCCTCTTCTACCTCTCGCTGGCCGGGAGCATCTGGGCGATCGCCGCTTACATGCTGTTCCCGATCGAGAGCGGCTCGCTCATCGACATCCGGCACAACAACCTGTTCGTCGGCCTCGGTATCGCCCTCGCCCTGTTCGCCCTGGGCATCGGCGCGATCCACTGGTCGAAGGCCGTGATGAGCGACAAGGAGTTCATCGAGCCGCGTCATGCGACCCGCGGTCGTGACACGACCCGCGAGGGCGCCGTCGAGGTCTTCCGGGCCGCGAATGACGAGTCCGGCTTCGGACGCCGCACCGCCATCCGTGGTTCGCTCATCGCCGCGCTCGTGGCATCCATCCTTCCCGGCATCACGCTCTTCCGCGGCCTCGCCCCGGAGAGCTCCCCCGAGAACCCGATCGCCGGCGACCCGGTGGCCCTCCTCAGCCACACCATGTGGAAGAAGGGCGAGCGCCTCGCCCACGACCCGTCCGGTGAGCCCATCCGGGCCGCAGACCTGACCCTCGGCTCGGCCGTGCACGTCATCCCGGCGTCGCTCGCCGACGTCAGCCACCACGACGGCTACCTCGAGGAGAAGGCGAAGGCCATCGTGCTGCTGATGCGCCTGCTCCCCGAGCAGCTGCCCGCCGAGCACAACAAGCTCGAGTGGTCGTACGACGGCATCGTCGCGTACTCGAAGGTCTGCACCCACGTCGGATGCCCCGTGGCACTGTACGAGCAGCAGACGCACCACCTGCTGTGCCCCTGCCACCAGTCGCAGTTCGACGTGTCGCGCTCGGCGGAGGTCATCTTCGGCCCCGCCGCCCGCCCGCTGCCGCAGCTGCCGATCACGGTGGACGCAGAAGGCTACCTGGTCGCGCAGAGCGACTTCCATGAACCCGTCGGCCCGAGCTTCTGGGAGCGTCATTGAGCACCGCGACCGTCACTGAGACACCCGCCACCAAGGCGGACGCAGAGAAGCCCCTCGGCGGACGTTTCGTCGCCGGCGCGGCGAACTACCTCGACGAGCGCACGAGCATCTCCGGCCTCGTGCGGGAGCTCGGGCGCAAGATCTTCCCCGACCACTGGTCGTTCATGCTGGGTGAGATCGCCCTGTGGAGCTTCGTCGCCGTGCTGCTGTCGGGCACGTTCCTGACGTTCTTCTTCCAGGCCTCCATGGTCGAGACGCATTACAACGGCGCCTACCTGCCCCTGCGCGGCGTGGAGATGTCCGCCGCGATGGATTCCGCCCTGCGCCTGTCGTTCGACATCCGCGGCGGCCTCCTCGTGCGTCAGATCCACCACTGGGCTGCGCTCGTGTTCGTCGCCGGCATCGGCGTGCACATGCTCCGCGTGTTCTTCACGGGCGCGTTCCGCAAGCCGCGCGAGCTCAACTGGGTGATCGGCTTCATCCTGTTCATCCTGGCCATGGCCGAGGGCTTCACGGGCTACTCGCTCCCCGACGACCTGCTCTCGGGCAACGGCCTGCGAATCATCGACGGCATGGTCAAGGGCATCCCGCTCATCGGCACGTGGACGTCGTTCCTGCTCTTCGGCGGCGAGTTCCCCGGAACCCAGATCGTCGGTCGCCTGTACACGCTGCACATCCTGCTGCTGCCGGCCATCCTGATCGCGCTGCTCGCGGTTCACCTCATGCTCATGATCGTGAACAAGCACACGCAGTTCGCCGGCCCCGGCCGCACGAACAGCAACGTCGTCGGCTTCCCGATGATGCCGGTCTACATGTCGAAGATGGGCGGTTTCTTCTTCATCACGTTCGGCGTGATCGTGCTGATCGCCTCACTGTTCACGATCAACCCGATCTGGAACTACGGACCGTACGACCCCTCCCCCGTCTCAGCAGGTACGCAGCCCGACTGGTACATCGGCTTCGCCGACGGCGCCCTGCGTCTCGTACCGCCGCACCTCGAGTTCGTCCTCTGGGACCGCACCTGGTCGTTCAACATCCTCCTGCCGCTCGGGATCATCGGGATCTTCATCGTCTTGGTGCTCATCTACCCCTTCATCGAGGCATGGATCACGGGCGACAAGCGCGAGCACCACATCGCTCAGCGTCCGCGCCACGCTCCGACGCGCACCGCGATCGGTGTGGCCGGCGTCATCTTCTACGCGATGCTCTGGGCCGCGGCCTCGTCCGACATCATCGCGACGCACTTCCACCTCACCATGGAGGGCGTGATCCACGCGCTCCAGGCGCTGCTGATCATCGGCCCCGTCGTCGGCTACTTCATCACGAAGCGCATCGCCCTCGCACTGCAGAAGAAGGATCGCGAGATCGCTCTGCACGGCTACGAGTCGGGTCGCATCGTGCGCCTTCCGGGCGGCGAGTACATCGAGGTCCACCAGCCGGTGGATGCCTACGAGCGCGTGAAGCTCGTCGACTACGGCACCTTCGAGCCTCTCGTCGTGCGCCCCAACGACCAGGGCCGCATCCCGTGGCACGAGAACCTCCGTTCCTCGCTCTCGCGCTGGTTCTTCGAGGATCGTCTCGTTCCGGTCACACAGGCCGAGATCGACGCCGCCGAGGCCCACGCTCACCACGCGGTCGAGCACGAGGCCCACGAGAGGCAGGCCGAGATCGAATCCGCCGAGAAGCGCGACGACGCGGGCGACAAGAGCTGAGCCGACTCTGGCAGCCCAGCGGCGAGGAGTGACCGTTCCGGTCCTCCTCGCCGCTTCGTGGTTCCCGTACGTTTCTGCGCATGACCTCTTCTGCGTTCGACTACTTCTCCGCCAAGCTCACTCACGAGACCGACCCTGCCGACGTCTACGCCGCGCAGAAGGCCGGTGACGCCCTCACGCTAATCGACGTGCGCAGCGGCGACGCCTGGGCCCACGGGTACGCCCGTGGCGCCGTTCATATGCCCTACCGGGAGATCGCCGCGCGCGCCCGTGAGCTCGATCCCCGTGTCCCCGTCGTCGTGTACTGCTGGAGTCCCGGGTGCAACGCCGGCGCGAAGGGAGCGATCGAGTTCGCACGGCTCGGGTTCGTCGTGCGCGAGATGATCGGAGGCTTCGAGTACTGGGCGCGCGAGGGCTTCCCCGTGGAGACCGCCGACGGTCCCCTCCCCCGGGTCGTCGACCCTCTGGTCTCGGTGGTGCGCCCGGCGAGCTGACGAGCGTGGACGCGATGTCCTCGCACGCCGTTCGACGAGCGAGGCGCCAGGGATGAGCTGCCGACGCGGGATGAGCTCGGCGCCCCTGCAGTGTGGTAATGACCCAGTGTGGGTGATTGCCCCACTGTTTCCGCGGAGCTCGTCTGAGGGCGCCTGATCGCCGTCAGGGGCGTTACCCGAGCAGGCACGGAGCGTCCGACGGGTGGGATGGATGCCGACGCGCAGCGCTACGGACGCTGATCCACCTCACACGAAACGGCGGCCTCCGCGCAGAACAGTGTCTGCAGGGAGGCCGCCGGTTCTGAACGACGTGGGGCTCAGCGGGCGAAGTAGCCCCGGTAGTACTCGTAGACCCAGCCGACGATCGCGACGACGAAGACAGCGAGCCCGATCGGCAGCATGAAGGTGCCGACGGCGAGGCCGAGAATGCTGAGCGAGGCGGAGAACGCCAGCACCAGCGGCCACCACGACCACGGGCTGAACTCACCGATCTCGGGATCGGCGTCATCGATGTCGGCCGTCAGCGAGTCCTCGGGAAGCTCGCCGCCCTGCGCGCGGTGCACGCGGTCGACGTAGAAGCCGATCATCAGCGACATGAACACCGTGAACAGCAGGGCGACGGTGCCGACCCACTCGATCGCGTGGTACCACGGGCGACCGGAGTGCTCGATGATGTTCCAGCCGGTGTAGACGCCCGTGATCAGCAGGAAGAACGCCGACAGGATCCACCAGAGATTGATGTTGGTCTTCACTTACTTGACCTCTCCATCGGCCAGGTCGACGACGGGGGCGTCGGGGGCATCCTTCGCCGGGCCCACGCCGACGGGCACAGCCGCCTCGGGGTGGTTGAGGTCGAAGGCGGGGCGCTCGCTGCGGATACGCGGGATCGACGTGAAGTTGTGACGCGGCGGCGGGCAGCTGGTGGCCCACTCGAGCGAACCGCCGTAGCCCCACGGGTCGTTGACGGTGACCTTGGGCGCCTTGCGCGACGTGATCCAGACGTTCAGGAAGAACGGGATCATCGATGCGCCGAGGATCATCGCGCCGATCGTCGACACCTGGTTCTGCCAGGTGAAGCCGTCCGCACCCGAGTAGTCGGCATACCGGCGGACCATGCCCTCGACACCCAGCCAGTGCTGGATCAGGAAGGTCATGTGGAAGCCGATGAACAGCAGCCAGAAGTGCACGACGCCGAGACGCTCGTTGAGCATGCGCCCCGTCCACTTGGGCCACCAGAAGTAGAAGCCCGCGAACATGGCGAACACGACCGTGCCGAACACGACGTAGTGGAAGTGCGCGACGACGAAGTACGAGTCCGACAGGTGGAAGTCGAGCGGCGGCGACGCGAGGATGACACCGGTCAGACCACCGAAGACGAACGACACCAGGAAGCCGAGCGTGAACAGCATCGGTGTCTCGAAGGTCACCGACCCCCGCCACATCGTGCCGATCCAGTTGAAGATCTTCACACCGGTCGGAACGGCGATCAGCATCGTCATGAGCGAGAAGAACGGCAGCAGAACCGCACCCGTCACGTACATGTGGTGCGCCCAGACCGACACCGAGAGTGCGGCGATCGCGATCGTCGCGTAGACGAGGGTCTTGTATCCGAAGATCGGCTTCCGGCTGAACACCGGGAGGATCTCGGAGACGATGCCGAAGAACGGCAGCGCGATGATGTAGACCTCGGGGTGTCCGAAGAACCAGAAGAGGTGCTGCCAGAGAAGCACGCCACCGTTGGCCGGGTCGTAGATGTGGGCACCGAGCACGCGGTCGGCTGCGGCGGCGAGGATGGCGGCCGCGAGAACGGGGAACGCCATCAGGATCAGGATGCTCGTGACGAGCGTGTTCCACGAGAAGATCGGCATGCGCCACATCGTCATGCCGGGCGCACGCATCGTGATGATCGTCGTGATGAAGTTCACCGCGCCGAGGATGGTGCCGAAACCGGACATGCCGAGTCCCAGCATCCAGAGGTTTCCACCCGCGCCGGGCGAGAAGCTCGCGCCGGCCAGAGGCTGATACGCGAACCAGCCGAACGCGGCGGCACCCTGCGGCGTGAGGAATCCGGCGATCGCGATGATCGACCCGAAGATGAACAGCCACAGCGCGAAAGCGTTCAGACGCGGGAACGCCACGTCGGGCGCACCGATCTGAAGGGGCAGGATCGCGTTGGCGAAGCCGGCGAACAGCGGAGTCGCGAACATCAGCAGCATGATCGTGCCGTGCATCGTGAACAGCTGGTTGTACTGATCCTTCGTCGGAAGGATCTGCATGCCCGGCTCGAACAGCTCGGCACGGATGATCAAAGCCATCACGCCGCCGAGCAGGAAGAAGATCACCGAGGCGATCAGGTACATGTACCCGATCGTCTTGTGGTCGGTGGAGGTGATCCACCGGACGAGGATGTTGCCCTTCTGCTCGACGCGCGACGTGCTCAGCAGAGCAGCCTGCCGCGGCGGCAGCGTGGACGGGCGGTGCGGAGCCTCACCCTGAAGAGGAAGCGTCGTCGCCATCAGTGTTCTCCCTCGGACGTAGCGCCGGTTCCGGCCAGGTTCTGCAGGCGGTTGTACGCCTCGTTGATGTCACCCGTCTGCTTGCGATCGCGCAGACTCTCGACGTATGCGTCGTACTCGGGCTGCTCGACGACCTTGACGTTGAACAGCATCATCGAGTGGTACTGACCGCACAGCTCTGCGCAGCGGCCGTTGTACTCGCCGACACGGGTCGGAGTGAAGGACCAGTAGTTGTCCTTGCCGATGTACATGTCCTTCTTGTAGAGGAAGTCCACGATCCAGAACGAGTGGATCACGTCACGCGAGGTGAGCTTGATCTTCACCTTCTTGTCGACCGGCAGGTACAGCGTGGGCAGCTCGCTGGTGATGTTGCCCTGGGCATCGGTCTGCGCCTGGACGCCCATGGTCCACACGGCGTTGCTCGCATCGTCGCAGTCCTGCTGCGCGTACTGGAAGTCCCACGCCCACTGCTTGCCGATCGCGGTGATGCACACGTCGGGCTCGTCGTACTGCGTCTCGAGCGCCGTCTGATCGCGGGCGGTGAAGGCGAAGAAGCCCAGCACCAGGATCAGCGGGACGATCGTGTAGAAGATCTCGATCGGCATGTTGTACCGCAGCTGGACCGGAAGACCGGTCTGGCCCTTGCGGCGACGGTAGGCGATCGCCGCCCAACCCATGAGTGCCCACGTGATGATCCCGACGACGAGGAGCACGATCCAGGAGTTCACCCACAGTCCCGAGACCATCGAGGTGTGGTTGGTGGCCTGGGTGCCGTCCTCGGTGAAGCCGGGGAGGAATCCGTTCAGCTGGCTTGGCGTGCAGCCCGCGAGGGTGATCGCGGCAGCGATCCCGAGGGGGATGGCGGCGAGCCGGAGGCGGCGTGTGACGCGCACGGGGCACCTTTCGGAGTCATGAAGGTCGAACACCGTTCAGTCTAGGGCAACCTCCCACGCGATTCAGGCCATCCGCCCAGGATGTCCCCCACCGACGGAGGGGTTTTCGCCCGCTGATCCGGTCGGATCGGGGAGCGTGCGGGTGCTCAGTGGAAGCTGTCGCCGCACGCGCAGCTGCCCGCTGCGTTGGGGTTGTCGATCGTGAATCCCTGCTCCGAGATCGTGTCCTTGAAGTCGATCGTCGCGCCGTCGAGATAGGGCACCGACATGTCGTCGACGATGACCTCGACGCCGTCGAAGTCGACAGCCTGGTCGCCGTCGAGGAAGCGCTCGTCGAAGTAGAGCTGATAGATCAGGCCCGAGCATCCGCCCGGCTGCACGGCGACGCGCAGGCGCAGGTCATCGCGTCCCTCCTGCTCGAGCAGGCTCTTGACCTTCGCGGCGGCGGCGTCGGTGAGTCCCACGCCGTGGGCCTTCGCGTCGGCGGCCTGGGCGTCGGCGTCGGCAGTCGTGAGGGCGGTGTCGGTCATGGCGTTCTCCCCGGAGAGTCGGGCCGGTGTCATCCGGCTGGATGCCACGATTCTACGACGCCGGCGCACAGGAGGGCCGGTACTGCGCGTATCCCTCCGACCTGCGCATCGTGCTCAGTCGGCTGTGCCGAGGCCTTCGCGGTCGAGCCGCTCGAGAAGCAGCGCCTCGGACACCAGCGCGTGTCGGAAGGTGTCCAGGTGCAGCGACTCCCCCGGGCTGTGGGCGCGGGCGTGGGGGTCTTCGACGCCCGTCACGAGGATCTGAGCGGCGGGGAACTGGCCGACGAGGTCGGCGATGAACGGGATGGATCCGCCGATCCCGATGTCCACCGGCGTCGTCCCGTACCCCTCGGCGAGGGCGGCGCGCGCGTGGGCGGCCGCCGTGCCGCTCGTATCCGCCAAGAACGGGTCGCCCACCTCGACGTCGGAGAACGTGAGCTCCGCGCCGAACGGAGCGTGCGCGCGCAGGTGGGCGGCGATCGCGTCGTAGGCGTCGCGCCCGCTCTGCCCCGGCGCGACCCGCACACTGAGCACGGCGGAGAGCTCCGGCGTGAGCGTGTTCGAGGCGTTCCGAACGGTCGGGAAGTCGATCCCGGTCACGGTGATCGACGGCTTGTTCCAGATCCGGCTGAGGATCGTCCCCCGCCCGATCGGCCGAACGCCCTCAGGCAGGCCCGCTTCGTCGCGGAGCGTCTCCTCGGTGTACTCGGGTGTCGCGGCATCCCGCTCGGCGAGTCCCGCGACGGCGACCGCGCCGTCGTCGTCCCACAGCGTGCCCAGGAGCTTCACGGTGGCGAGCATCGCGTCCGGCACGGCACCGCCGAACATGCCGGAGTGAGACGCGTGCGCGAGGGTGCGCACACCCAGCGTGAAGCGGGCGTTCCCGCGCAACGAGACCGTGAGCGCCGGCGTCGCGGCATCCCAGTTGCCCGAGTCCGCCACCACGATGACATCGGCGCGCAGCGCATCGGCGTTCTCGTGCAGGAAGGCGGCGAACGATGCCGACCCCGCCTCTTCTTCGCCCTCGATGAAGACGTTGACACCGAGATCGATGTCGTCGCCGAGCGCGGCGACGAGAGCTCGGAGCGCACCCACGTGGGCCATCACGCCGGCCTTGTCGTCGGCTGCGCCACGTCCGTACAGACGACCGCCCTGCACGGTGGGCTCGAAGGGAGCGGTGTCCCAGAGGTCCTCGTCGCCGACGGGCTGGACGTCGTGGTGCGCGTAGAGAAGGATCGTCGGGCGTCCGTTGCGTGCCGCACGGGATGCCAGGACCGCGGGCATCCCCTCCACCCCGGTCTCGGGGATCGTCGCCGTCCGCACCTCGACCCGGTCGAAGAACGCGAGGTCGTCCAGCAGCGACTTCACCGCGGCCGCACTGCGTTCCACCTCGGCGCGATCGAACCCGGCGAACGCGACCGACGGAATGCGCACGAGGCGGCCGAGGTCGGCCAGCGCAGCCGGCACTCCCCCGATCGCGGCTTCTCGAACGGATGCGGATCGGGACAGCTCAGAGGTCATGCGGGTAATCTTAGGACGGCGCCTTTCGCGCTCCCTCTCTCGTCCAGATATCGAGGACCCACCCCGTGGCCAAGAACTCCGCAGCAGCCGACACCACTCCCGACGCGCCGACCGGGCCGGGCAAGCACCGTCCGACGCCGTCCCGCGCCGAGCAGGAGGCGGCGCGCAAGCGCCCGCTCGTCGCCGACACCAAGGAGGCACGCGCCCGCGCGAAGGCCGAGCTGGCCGCGCAGCGCGAGAAGGCCCGCGTCGGCATGGCCAACGGCGACGAGCGGTATCTTCCGGCGCGCGACAAGGGACCGCAGCGCAAGTTCGTGCGCGACCTGGTGGACTCCGGCTGACACGCGGGAGAGCTGCTCATGCCGCTCATGCTCGTCGTCATCCTGGTCAGCCTCGTGCAGAACCAGAGCATCGTGTACTTCGCCTTCGTGGCCCTCTGGCTGTACATTCTCGTCGTCGTCGGCGACATGATCATCACGAGCCACAACGCGAAGAAGCGCGCCAAGGCGACATTCGGCGACCGCACCGAGAAGGGTCTCGGCTGGTACGCCGCGATGCGCACCGTGCAGATGCGGTTCATGCGCCTGCCGAAGCCCCAGGTCAAGCGCGGCCAGCGCCCCGCCTGAATCCTTCTATCGACCGAGACCCGCTCGCGCCGGTGACCTCGTGATGAGCGATTCCGATCGCACCTTCGCGAGGCGCATGCGGGTCCGGTTCGTCGGAGCCCCGGCGGCGGCAGGCATCGCCCTCGTCGGCGTCGCGTCCGCCCTCGGCGCGTCCGGCGCGGGAGCGGACTTCCCGGCATTCCTGTCGGCACTGACCGGCGGATGGGCGCTCGCGTTCGCCGTCGTGAACGCCCTCGACGACGTCGCCGGCGGACGCGCCTGGCTGATCCACCTGGGTCTCGGCGCGCTCGCGGTCGCGGTGCTCGTGAGCATCGATCCCCTGTTGCGCTCGCTGGCCGACCTGCCCGCGGCGCTGCGGGGACCTCTCTCCGCCGCGGCGTTGGCCATCCCGCCGGCCTGCGGCTGGGTTCTGCTGACACTGCTCGGCCGGGTGACCGACCGCACGCAGCGCACGGCGGCCCGGCGCGCGGCGACGATGCCGCATCTCACGTGGGGCGACGACCCGGCCTACCCACGGCTCACCGTCCTCGCCGCCCGGATGACGACGGGACGCCTCAGCGCGCTCATCCTCGGTGCGGTCGTGACGGGCGGTGCGGCGATCGTGGTCCTGCTCGTCGCGGGCGAGCGATGGGTGACTCGTCTCGCCCCTCTGCTCCTGATCCTGGTGCTCGGGATCGTCGTCGCGCTGCCGCTCTCCGCGCTCGTGCGAGCGGTCGTGCGCGTCCACCGGGTGCAACTGTCGCTGGGCTGGAAGCACGGCGCGCTCGACGTGCAGATGAGCGATCCGCGGGCCCTCGGTGCCGAGCCGCCGGATACCCGGACACTCCCGCTGTCGGCCCTCGTCGCTTTCGTCTGGCGGGACGGGGGCGATACGGCACGGGTCGAACTGCACACGGCGCACCGCCACGAGGTCTTCCTCGTCGGGATGCTGCGCCAGGACGGCGGCGCGTCCTCCGAGCTACCGGCGCTGACAGCGACGATGAACCGTGCCCTCGAGAACGCGGGCCTCGTCCGCAGCGAGCGGCGCGGCGTCGTTCGCTTCCGGCGCCCGGATCACGCCACGGCGGAACCGAAGGAGAGCACGGCGCCGACTAGGCCCGGCGGAGACGCGCGCTCAGACCGCGGTTGATCTGCCGCGCCCAGAGCGGACCGCGATAGATGAAGCCCGTGTATCCCTGGACGAGGTCGGCACCGGCATCCAACCGCTCCTGCACGTCGGCGGCGGTCTCCACACCGCCTGCGGAGATGACGCAGAAGTCGGCCGGGACCACCGCGCGGACCGTGCGCAGCACGGCGAGCGACCGTGCGCGCAACGGGGCGCCGGACAGGCCACCGGCCCCCATCGCAGCAACCTTCTCTGCGTCGGTCGAGAGCGGCTCGCGCGCGATCGTCGTGTTGGTCGCGACGATGCCGGACAGCCCCGCGTCGACCGCGAGTCGGGCTATCGCCTCGATCTCGTCGTCGGGCAGGTCGGGAGCGATCTTGACCAGCAACGGCGTGGATCCGGCGGCGTCGCGCACCGCTTCGAGCAGGGGCCGCAGGGTCTCGACGGCCTGCAGGCCGCGCAGGCCTGGTGTGTTGGGCGACGAGACGTTCACGACGAGGTAGTCGGCGACCGGCGCGACCTGACGCGTGCTCGTGACGTAGTCCGCGGTCGCCTCCGCGACATCGACCACGCGGCTCTTGCCGATGTTGGCGCCGAGGATCGCGCGCCGCCGGCGCCTCCCCGATCGCGCGAGTCGCGCCGCCGCCGCCGCGGCTCCCGCGTTGTTGAACCCCATGCGGTTGATCAGCCCACGGTCCTCGATCAGCCGGTAGAGGCGCGGCTTCGGGTTCCCGTCCTGGGCGATCGCCGTCACGGTGCCGATCTCGGAGTGACCGAAGCCCAGCGCATAGAGCCCCTCGCTCATGACGGCATTCTTGTCGAACCCGGCGGCGACACCGAAGGGCGAATCGAACTCCAGGCCGAGCGCCCGCGTCCGCAGGCGCGGATCCGGCCGGGTCAATGCCCGGACGACGGGCGCGACCGGCCAGACGCCGAAGAGGCGGATGACGGGGATGACGAGGTGGTGCGCCGTCTCGGGGTCCATGCGCGCGAAGACGGTGCGGAAGATGAGCGGATACATCGCCCCTCAGCCTAGAGGGATCGCCAGCACCTCCGACGACGCACCGCCCCGGAGAAAAGACGCGGGGTCAGCCGGCCTCGCCGCGCGCCGCCGCCTCGTGATCCGCGCGCAGCTGAGCGATGGACGCCTCGAAGTCCTCGAGGGAGTCGAACGCCTGATAGACGCTCGCGAAGCGCAGGTAGGCGACCTCGTCCAGATCACGCAGCGGGCCCAGGATCGTGAGACCGATCTCGTTGGTGTCGATCTGCGAGGCACCGGTCTGCCGCACCGCCTCCTCCACCACCTGCGCCAGGACGGCGAGGTCGGCCTCGGTCACCGGCCGCCCCTGGCACGCTTTGCGGACGCCCGACATGACCTTCTCGCGGCTGAACGGCTCGATGACTCCGGATCGCTTGATGACGTTCAGGCTCGCCGTCTCGATCGTCGTGAAGCGTCCACCGCACTGCGGGCACTGGCGGCGGCGCCGGATGCTCAAGCCGTCGTCGCTCGTGCGCGAGTCGATCACGCGCGAGTCGGCGTGACGGCAGAACGGGCAGTGCACGGTCTCAGTGCTCCGTTCCGGCGAAGCGCGCCGTGACGGCCTCACCGTGCGCGGGCAGCGCTTCGGCGACGGCGAGAGCCACGATGTCGTCGTGGACGGCCTCGAGCGCGGCACGGTCGTACGCGATGACCTGCTGCGGTCGCAGGAACGTCGACGCGGACAATCCCGAGGCATACCGCGCCTGGCCTCCCGTCGGCAGCACGTGATTGCTGCCCGCGAGGTAGTCGCCGAGACTCACCGGCGAGAACGCGCCGACGAAGACGGCACCGGCGTTCACGAACTCCTCCGGGTGAGGATCGCGCAGGTGCAGCTCGAGGTGCTCGGGGGCGTAGGCGTTGCTGAACGCCGTCGCGGCGGCGAGATCGTCGACCAGGACGATCGCCGATTGGGCGCCGTCGAGCGCCACGGCGGCACGGGCGCCGTTGCGGGTGGCCACGACCCGACGCTCCACCTCGGCCCGGGTCGCGCGGGCGAGATCCTCGGACGGCGTGACGAGCACCGCGGATGCCTGTTCGTCGTGCTCCGCCTGGCTGATGAGGTCGACGGCGACCAGAGCGGCGTCGGCGGCGTCGTCGGCGACGATCAGAATCTCGGTCGCGCCGGCCTCGGAGTCCGTGCCGACGACGCCAGCGACGGCACGCTTGGCGGCGGCGACGAAGTTGTTCCCCGGCCCGGTGACGACGTCCACCGGTTCCAGTCCGATGCTCTCGACGCCGAAGGCGTAGGCGCCGACGGCCCCCGCACCCCCCATGGCGTACACCTCGGTGACGCCGAGGAGCTTCGCGGCGGCGAGGATGTCGGGGTGCACACGACCGCCGAACTCGGCCTGCGGCGGTGACGCGAGCGCGACCTCGCCGACGCCCGCGACCTGTGCGGGCACGACGTTCATCACGACGCTCGACGGGTAGACCGCTTTGCCGCCCGGCACGTACACCCCGGCGCGCCGGACCGGCTGCCACCGCTGTTCGACGCGCGCGCCGGGACCGAGCTCGGTCGTGGACGGCGGCGGCACCTGGGCGGCCGACGCGATCCGCACGCGACGGATCGCTTCATCGAGCGCGGCCCGCACACCAGGGTCGAGACGTTCGAGCGCCTCGTCGAAGTGCTCTGCGGGCACACGGATCTCGTGTCCCGTCACGGCGTCGAAACGATCGGCCTGCTCGCGCAGGGCCTCCTCACCACGATGCTGGACATCGGAGACGATGTCGGCCGCGGCGCTCAACGCCTGGGAGCGCGCCGCCTGGGCGCGTGGAACGGAGGCGAGCAGCTCGGCGGTCGTGAGGTCACGGCCGCGGAGATCGATCGTGCGGAGCATCCGTCCAGGCTAGCGCTACGGCGTCGGCGATCAGCCGCGCGTCACACCGGAGACGTCGGTGAGGTAGCCGATGCGGCCGTCCTCGTGACGCACCACGAAGCTGTCGCCGCGGTCCTCGATGACCAGCGCCCATGCGGTGGGACCGATCGTGAAGAGCGGCTGGCCTGCGTCGTCGACGACCGCGCGGTCGACGGGGGCGAGCGCCCAGAACGCCTGCGACGCGGGCGGCGCGCTGATCACCTCGGCGACAGCGGCGGTGTCCTGCGGCGAGAAGGCGACGGTCTCGTCCGACACCGAGCTCGACGGCTCGCCCTCGGTCGGCGCGGTCGCAGCGGGCGCGGCGGCGTGCGTCGGGCGCTCGGTCACAGGGCGCGCGACGACGGGGCGCGCGGGGCTGGCGAAGCGGTGTGCGACGACCTCGGGACGGTGGCGGAAGTCCTCGCCGATCGTGGGGAACAGGGGCGCGAACACTGTCAGCAGCACGCCGGCGAGCATGAGGATGAACTCGACCCACACGACCCAGGTCGCCACGAACAGCCTCTGCCCCGCGAGCGACACGAACGCCGACCAGAGGATGCCGAGCCAGATGATGGCGGACACCGAGAACGCGACCGAGGCGAACTGATCGATGCCGAGCGAGCCGACGCGCCGGATGCCCTGAGGGGAGAGGCGACGCAGGAGCAGCAGGAACACCGCCACGGTCGGAGTGCCGATGGTGAGCACCCAGTCGATGCCCCCGCTCCACACCGTGCGGCTCCCGACGAGCTCGCCGAAGATGGGGAAGAACGAGACGATGAACGCGACGACCCAGACCCCGCCGAGCGCGACTTCGCGGACGGAGAACGGACCCACGCCGTACTGCGGCGGGGCACTCTGATCGACACCATCCGGGCCGTCGGTGGCGGCCGCGAAGGCGTTCGCGACGGATGCGAACGTCACATCGGGGTCCGGGGTCTCCTCGGGAACGGACGTCACCGCAGCGGAGTCCTGGGGAGTCTCTGCGGACTCGGGGGCGTACTTCTCGTCGGTCACGATGATCGGTCCTTCCGCGACGGTCTGGTCGTGTGAGATCTTACCCGTCGAGCCTTGGCGCTCTCGGGCATCCGCCGCACCGATCGTCGCGGCGGGCGCGCCTCGGACTCAGCCGAGGCACTGCGGCCCGAGCAGGCCCTTCAGCTCGCCGTACAGGTCGACGGAGACACCCACCCGGGCGGGGACATCGAAAACCTTGGCGACACCGCCCTTGTGGAGCTTCAGAGTGATCTCCGTCTCGCCGGGATGACGTTCGAAGACCCGCGCGAGCTCGCCCACCGTGGTCTCGGTGGCGCGGTGCTCGGGCATGAGCAGAACGAGCGGGCCGGAGGCATCCATCGAACCGAGATCCGGCACGAACGCCGACTGACCGTGCAGATTGAGCCCGTCGTCGCGCCGCGACACCCGCCCGCGGACAACGAGGATGCTGTCGGCGACGAGCAGCGATTGGAACTCCGTGTAGGTCTTGCCCATGAACATCACGGTGACCTCGCCGTTGAAGTCCTCGACCGTGATCATGCCGTAGGGGTTGCCGCTCTGCTTGGCGACACGGTGCTGCACGCTGGTGACGAGCCCCGCGACCGTCACGATGTCGCCGTCGTCCACGGCCTCATCGGAGAGCAGATCGTGGATCGACGTGGACGCGTGCTTGGCGAGCGGGATCTCGAGGCCCGCCAGAGGATGGTCCGACACGTAGAGCCCGAGCATCTCGCGTTCGAAGGCCAGCTTGTCCTTCTTCGTCCACTCCGGACGAGCCGGCACCTTGGCCGGCACCGCCTCCTCCGCAGCGTCGTAGAGGCTGTCGAAATCGAAGCCGATCGCACCCTGCGCCTCGTTGCGCTTGCGATCGACAGCCGCCTCGACGGCGTCCTCGTGGATCTCCATGAGGGCACGGCGCGTGTCACCCATCGAGTCGAACGCCCCCGCCTTGATGAGGGATTCGACCGTGCGCTTGTTGGCGACGTGCATCGGCGCTTTGTCGAGGAAGTCGTGGAAGGACGCGTATGCCCCGTCCTCGCGGGCTGCGACGATGCCGTCGACGACGTTGGCACCGACGTTGCGGACGGCACCGAGCCCGAAGCGGATGTCCTCCCCGACGGCGGCGAAGAACCGGATGGACTCGCCGACATCCGGAGGAAGGACCTTGATGCCCATGCGACGGCACTCGTTGAGGTAGACCGCCATCTTGTCCTTCGAGTCGCCGACGCTCGTCAGCAGCGCCGCCATGTACTCGGCGGGATAGTGCTCCTTGAGGTACGCCGTCCAGTACGAGACCAGACCGTATGCGGCGGAGTGCGCCTTGTTGAACGCGTAGTCCGAGAAGGGGAGCAGGATGTCCCAGAGCGCCTGGATCGCGTCCTCGCCGAATCCGCGTTCCTTCATACCGCCCGAGAAGCCCTCGTACTGCTTGTCGAGCTCCGATTTCTTCTTCTTGCCCATCGCGCGGCGCAGGATGTCGGCCTGGCCGAGCGAGAACCCGGCGACCTTCTGAGCGATCGCCATGACCTGCTCCTGATAGATGATCAGGCCGTAGGTCGTCGAGAGGATCTCTTTGAGGGGCTCTTCGAGCTCGGGGTGGATCGGGGTGATCGGCTGCAGCCCGTTCTTGCGGAGCGCGTAGTTCGTGTGCGAGTTCGCGCCCATGGGGCCGGGGCGGTAGAGCGCGATGACGGCCGAGATGTCCTCGAAGTTGTCGGGCTTCATGAGCCGCAGCAGCGCGCGCATCGGGCCGCCGTCGAGCTGGAACACCCCCAGAGTGTCGCCGCGCGTGAGCAGGTCGTACGCGGGACGGTCATCGAGCGGCAGGTGTTCGAGGTCGAGCTCTTCGCCCCGGTTCATCCGGATGTTCTCGAGGGCGTCCGAGATGATCGTGAGGTTGCGCAGCCCCAGGAAGTCCATCTTGATCAGACCGAGCGTCTCGCACGACGGATAGTCGAACTGCGTGACGATCTGGCCGTCCTGCTCACGGCGCATGATCGGGATGATGTCCAGCAGCGGGGCGCTCGACATGATGACACCGGCGGCGTGCACGCCCCATTGGCGCTTCAGGCCTTCGAGACCGAGCGCGCGGTCGAACACGGTCTTCGCGTCCGGGTCGCTCTCGATCAGCGCACGGAACTCGCTCGCCTCTTTGTACCGTTTGTGCTCGGGGTCGAACATGCCGCCGAGCTCCATGTCCTTGCCCATGACCGCCGGCGGCATCGCCTTGGTCAGCCGCTCCCCCATGCTGAACGGGAAGCCGAGCACGCGACCGGCATCTTTCAGCGCCTGCTTCGACTTGATCGTGCCGTAGGTGACGATCTGCGCGACGCGCTCCGACCCGTACTTCTCGGTGACGTACTCGATCACCTCGCCGCGGCGACGGTCGTCGAAGTCGACGTCGAAGTCGGGCATCGAGACGCGGTCGGGGTTGAGGAAGCGCTCGAAGATCAGGCCGTGCTCGAGCGGGTCGAGATCGGTGATGCGCATCGCGTAGGCGACCATCGAGCCGGCCCCCGAGCCGCGCCCCGGTCCCACCCGGATGCCGTTGTTCTTGGCCCAGTTGATGAAGTCGGCGACGACGAGGAAGTACCCCGGAAACCCCATCTGCAGGATGATGCCGGTCTCGTACTCGGCCTGAGCGCGGACCTTGTCGGGGATGCCGCCGGGGTACCGGTACTGCAGTCCGTTCTCGACCTCTTTGATCAGCCAGCTGTCCTCGGTCTCGCCGTCGGGAACCGGGAAGCGCGGCATGTAGTTGGCCGACGTGTTGAACTCGACCTCGCACCGCTCGGCGATGAGCAGGGTGTTGTCGCAGGCCTCCGGGTGGTCGCGGAAGAGCTGGCGCATCTCGCCTGCGGTCTTGATGTAGTAGCCGTCGCCGTCGAACTTGAACCGGTTCGGGTCGTCGAGCGTCGAGCCCGACTGCACGCACAGCAGCGCCTCATGCGCATCGGCCTCGTGCTGATGGGTGTAGTGCGAGTCGTTGGTGGCGACCAGGGGGATGTCGAGGTCTTTCGACAGACGGATCAGGTCGGTCATGACACGACGCTCGATGGAGAGCCCATGATCCATGATCTCGGCGAAGTAGTTCTCCTTGCCGAAGATGTCCTGGAACTCCGCCGCCGCCGCGCGCGCCGCGTCGTACTGCCCGAGGCGCAGACGGGTCTGGACCTCGCCCGACGGGCATCCCGTCGTCGCGATCAGACCCTTGCCGTAGGTCTGCAGCAGCTCGCGGTCCATGCGCGGCTTGAAGTAGTAGCCCTCCATGCTCGATCGCGAGCTCAGTCGGAAGAGGTTGTGCATGCCCTCGGTCGACTGGCTCCACAGCGTCATATGGGTGTAGGCGCCGGAACCCGAGACGTCGTCGCTCTTCTGGTCGGGCGAACCCCAGGCCACACGGGACTTGTCGCTGCGGTGCGTGCCGGGTGTGACGTACGCCTCGAGGCCGATGATGGGCTTCACGCCGACGGCCTTTGCGGCCTTGTAGAACTCGAACGCCGCGAAGGTGTTGCCGTGGTCGGTGACGGCGATCGCGGGCATCCCGTAGTCGGCGGCCGCCTGCGTCATCGCGCCGATCTTCGCGGCGCCATCGAGCATCGAGTACTCGCTGTGCACGTGCAGATGAACGAAGGAATCGGATGCCACCCGTCGAGTCTACGGCGGGCATCCGACAGGGCGGCGGGCTCGCTCAGGCGTCCACGTGGACGAACCGGACCCCGCGCGCCCGGAGGTCGCCGATCGCGCGGAGCATCCCGGCGGCGGTGCCCGACGAGGGCTGATTCATGTGCGCGAGGACGATCGCACCCGCCGTGGCGGTTCCCACCTCGGAGCGCACGGTCGCCGCCGAGTACGTCGCGCCCCCGTCGCCGTTGACGGAAAAGCCCACGGGCTGCTCCCCCAGTGCGCGGACGAGCCCGACCGCGATGTCGTCGTAGTGCGCCGTCCCCGCACGGAACATCGTCGGCGGGCGCCCGATGAGCAGGCGCAGGTTCTCGTGGTTCCCCCAGACCTCGTCCAGCGCCTCCCGTGCAGACCCGGTGCCGGGGATGTCGTAGGCAGCCCGACCCGTCACCGACAGAGGCACATGGGCGGTCCCGTGGTTGCCGATCGAGAACAGCGGATTCCCGACGAGCTGTGCGGCGACAGCCGTGTTCGCGGCGATCCATCGCGAGTTCAGGAACAGTGTCGCGGGGACCTGTGCCGCCATCAGCCCCTCGATGAGCGCGGAGTCGTACCCGCGGCCCCGCGAGCCGCCGCAGGCGTCGAAAGTGAGGGCGATCCGCGCCGCACCGTCGGTGTCGTATGGGGCGTCGAGCGTGCGGCGGATGCCCGGCAGATCCGTGCCCCACGCCGTCGGGGTGCGCCCCGCCACCCCGGCGGCGAGCGCATCGAGGTCGGGCGGAGCCGTCGAAGGATCGGGGTGCCGCGGCGGTCCCGCACTGGCCGGCGAGTGGATCGGAACGGCGGTCGGAGCCCCCGACGGCTGCGTCGACGCACTCGGGCGTGGCGGGGCGATGATCGACGTGGGCGACGCTCGCGGGCGCGGTGCACGGGAGGGGCGGGCTGCGCACGCCGAGAGCGCGGTCAGCCCGACGGCGCCGAGCGCGAGCAGGGCGGCACGCCGCCCCACAGCGTCGTGGCGCATGGTTCTCCCCCGGTCGATGGCGCGACCCGCGATCCGATCTGTCTCGCCGGTCGCCCGCGGCCACATCCTAGCGATGCCGAATGGCCTCGCCGGGAACGGGCGGCACCGTATCGCAGCGCTGTCACGCCTGACGACGGCGGACGATCTCTTCGCGCACCTCGCGGCGAACCACCTTGCCGACGAGGGAGCGCGGCAGCACGTCGAACTGCTCGAACGAGCGCGGCACCTTGTAGCCCGTCAGGTGCTGTCGCGCGTGCTCGCGCAGACGGTCCGCGGAGAACGTCGCCCCCTCGCTCAGCACGACGGCGGCGGTGACCGCCTCGCTCCCGTCCGGGCGAGGTATCCCCACGACCGCGGCGTCGACCACGTCGGGGTCGAGCAGCAGTGCGTTCTCGACCTCGCTCGGGCTGATGTTGAAACCACCCGTGATGATCAGCTCCTTCAGCCGATCGACGACCGTGACGAAGCCGTCGGCATCCGCGACGACGATGTCGCCGGTGCGCAGCCATCCTCCCGCCAGCAGGGTGCGCGCTGTCTCGTCGGGCTGGTTCCAGTACCCGCGGAACACCTGCGGGCCGCGAACGAGGAGTTCGCCCGCCTCACCGGGCATCCGATCGAGCGACGGGTCGTCCGGATCGACGATGCGGATCTCGGTGCTCGGGAACGGCACGCCCACCGTCCCCGGTCGACGCAGCGGCCCCATCGGGTTGCCGATGCTGATCGGCGAGGACTCGGTCATGCCGTAGCCCTCCACGAGGATGCCTCCGGTCGCCTGCTCCCAGCGCTCCACCGTCGCCTCGGGCAGAGACATCGCGCCTGAGATCGCGTTGCGCAGGCTCGTGAGGTCGATACCGGCTCGGGCGGTCGCCCGCGCGAGCGCGTCGTAGATCGGCGGCACCGCGGGGAGGAACGTGGGCGGTGTGCGCCGCATCGCCGTGAGAGTGAGTCCCACATCGAAGGTCGGAAACAGCACGATCCGCGCCCCGATCGAGATCGCGGTGGTCAGGCACAGCGTCAATCCGTAGGCGTGGAAGAGCGGGAGGACGCCGTAGAAGACCTCCTCGCCCCGGCGAAGGTCCGGCACCCATGCCTCGGACTGTGCCGCGTTGGAGCGGAGGTTGCGATGCGTGAGAACAGCGGCTTTGGGTCGACCGGTGGTTCCGCTCGTGAACTGCAGCACGGCGATGTCGTCGAGGACCGGTCGCTCCACACGTCGGGAGACCCGGCGCCCACCGATGAGCGTCGGCCACGACACGATGCCTTTGGCCGTGGGGCGTGTCGTCAGAGCGGCGCGCGATGCACGCGCCTTCGGCAGCGGCAGCCGCAACAGGGCACGTGTCGTGCGCGGCATCGCATCGGTCATCGTCACGGCCACGATGTGATCCGGACGGATGTCGGAGGGGAACTCCGCGATCGTGTCGGCGACCGCATCCCAGACCACGGCCACGCGGGCATGGTGCACCTCGAACAGATGCCGGAGCTCGGGCGGCGTGTACCGGGGATTGTGCTCGACGACGATCGCGCCGAGGCGCTGGACGGCGTAGAACGCCACCACGTGCTGCGGACAGTTCGGCAGGATCAGCGCGACCCGGTCGCCGTGCCGCACGCCGAGTCGGCGGAGCCCCTCCGCAGCGCGGGCCACCTCCTCGCCGAGCCGGCCGTAGCTGGTGACGGCACCGAAGAACTCCAGGGCGGGGCGCTTCGGGTAGCGAATCACCGCGTCGTCGAGCATGTCGGCGAGGGTCTGGTCGACCGGTGCGATGTCGGAGGGCACCCCGTCCGCATACGAGGCGAGCCACGGCCGGGTCGAGAGGTCGGTCATCCCTCCAGGCTAGGCATCCGTCCGTACGCCGCACGGCATGCGATCACGCCGGGAACGGGTGCAGGCCCTCAGCCGCGCAGCACCTCGAGGGCGTGCGCAAGGTCGGTGGGATAGTCGCTCGTGAAGGTGACCCACTCCGTGGTGGCGGGATGGGCGAAGGAGAGCTCGTGCGCGTGCAACCACTGCCGGCGGAGCCCGAGTCGCGCGGAGAGCGTCGGATCCGCGCCGTACAGGGGGTCGCCCACGCACGGGTGCCGGTGCGCCGCCATGTGCACGCGGATCTGATGTGTGCGCCCCGTCTCGAGGTGGATCTCGAGCAAGGAGGCCGAGGGGAACGCCTCGATGGTCTCGTAGTGGGTGATGGAGTCCTTGCCGTCGGGGGTGACGGCGAACTTCCACGAGTGCGACGGATGCCGCCCGATGGGCGCATCGATCGTGCCCGCGAGCGGGTCGGGGTGGCCCTGCACGACCGCGTGGTAGATCTTGTCGACTTCGCGCTCCTTGAACGCGCGCTTGAGGGCGATATAGGCGCGCTCGGTCTTGGCGACGACCATGAGCCCGCTCGTGCCGACGTCGAGCCGGTGCACGACACCCTGGCGCTCGGCGGCACCGGTCGTCGCGATCCGGAATCCAGCGGCGGCGAGGGCGCCGAGAACGGTGGGCCCCTCCCATCCGATCGACGGGTGCGCCGCGACGCCGGCGGGCTTGTCGACGACGACGATGTCGTCGTCGTCGTAGGCGATCCCGAGGTCGGGGACCGCCACCGGGATGATCTCCGGCTCGCGCCGATCCTCCCATTCGACGTCGAGCCAGCCATCCGCGCGCAGGCGGTCGCTCTTACCGAGGAGCCTCCCGCCCTGACGCACGCCGCCGGATTCGGCGACCTCAGCGGCGAAGGTGCGCGAGAACCCGAGCAGCTTGGCCAGGGCCGCGTCGACCCGCACGCCGTCGAGCCCGTCGGGCACCGGCAGGGTACGCGAGGGCATCAGGCGTCCACCGGACGCGTACCGGTGGCGCCGGGTGTCTCCGGGCCGGCATCCATCTCGTTCTCCCGCACGCCGTCGACATCCGCTGCGGATTCGGACGTACGCTGCGTTCGGGACTCACGCGAGCCGTCGAACCGCACTCCGATGAGGACCAGGAGCGCCACCGCGATCATCATGGTGACGATGAACATGTCGGCGACGTTGTAGATCGCGGGCATCATCCAGGGCGTGTAAATGAAGTCGACGACGTGTCCGACGGCGAACCCCGGATCTCTCACCAGGCGGTCGGTGAGGTTTCCCAGGATGCCGCCCAGAAGCAGACCGAGGACGACCGCCCATGCCCGCCCGCGGATGCGCAGGACACCGAGCACCGCGATCGCCACGGCCGCCCCAGCGAGGACCAGGGTGAAGAGCCAGGTCACGCCCTCCCCCAGCGAGAAGGCCGCGCCCGGATTACGCGTCAGGTAGAGCTGGAGCACGTCGCCCCACACGCGCACCGACGTCTGGTACGGCAGGTTCTGCAGCGCCAGATACTTCGTGAACTGATCGACGGCCAGCACCGTCACCGAGAGGATCGCGATGAGGATGCCGGCCGTCGCTGCACGCAGTGGTGTGCGGCCGTTCACCGTCCTGCTCAGGACGCCGAGACGGACGTGCCCGAGGTGGCGCCGGCGACGTCGAGGTCGCGGAGCTTCTCCTCGATGAAGCCGCGCAGCTGCGAGCGGTAGTCGCGCTCGAACTGACGAAGCTCGCTGATGCGCGTCTCGAGGGTCGCACGCTCGCTCTCGAGGCGGGCGATCTCGTCGCGGCCCTTGGACTGGGCCTCGGAGAGGATGGACGCGGCCTGGGCCTGGGCGTCGGAGATGAGCTTGTCGCGCTGGGCCTGACCCTCGGCGACGTGCTCGTCGTGCAGACGCTGCGCGAGCTCGATGATGCCGGCGGATGCCGCAGCACCGCCGACGGCCGGAGCTGCCGCGACGGGGGCCGGGGCGGGGGTCTCTTCGACGACCTCTTCGACGACGGCCTCGGGCTCGGGCGCGACAGGTGCGGCCTCGGCGGCGGGCGTCGACGCCGAGCCGGCCTCCAGCTCGGCGACCCGTGCCTTCAGCTCGTCGTTCTCAGCGATCGTCTTGCGCCACTCGACGACGATCTCGTCGAGGAAGTCGTCGACCTCGTCCGGGTCGAAACCCTCTTTGAATCGGACGTGCTGGAACTGCTTGGTGACGACGTCTTCGGGGGTCAAAGCCATGGTGTTACCTCTTTCGGGGGCTCACGACGCGAACCGATCGGGGCAGGCCGCGGTCAGCGGGCCCGTAATGAGACAGCATAGTCCGCCTGTCCGCGGGGTGCGAGAAGCCCCGCCGATCGGCGGATTGTCACGAACGCGCGATGGCGCCCGTGACGGACAGCAGGATGAACACGACCAGCATCGTCAGCGGAAAACCGAGATCGAGCGCGATCGGCCCGAGACGAAGCGGCGGGACGAGGCGACGGAACAGTCGCAACGGCGGGTCCGTCACCGTGAAGACGACCTCCGCGAGGACCAGGCCGAACCCGCGCGGACGCCATTCCCGGTTGAACAGCGGAATGTACTCGAGGATGAGGCGCGCGATCATCGCGAGGAGATAGAAGAGGAGAAGCAGGTTGACGACGGATGCCGCCAGACGCACGATCTCCACGTCTACTGGCTGAAGGGCGCCGCCTCGGGGTCGGCCGGCGCAAGCGTGCCGTCACCCGAAATCGCGACGTTCTCGGGAGAGAGCAGGAACACCTTGCTGGTGACCCGCTCGATACGCCCGTAGAGACCCAGGGACAGACCGCTGGCGAAGTCGATCAGCCGGCGCGCATCGGCGTCGCTCATCTGCGAGAGGTTGATGATGACCGGGATGCCGTCGCGGAAGTTCTCGGCGATGATCTGCGCGTCGCGATACTGCTTGGGGTGGACGGTCAGGATCTCGCTCACCGCGCCGGCGGTCGGCTGGCGCACCACGGCGGGGCGGTGCAGCGGGGTCACCGGCGCCGTCACCTTTTCGACGGCCCGTTCGCGACGAACGGGTGTCTCGGCGGCAGGCTCTTGGTAGACCTCTTCTTCGTCGGCGAGGCCCAGGTACACCATGGTCTTCTTGAGCGGGTTCGACATCGCATCCTCCGTTTGCTCGTCTGTGTCGAGGTTAACCGTGCGCGGGCCGCGGGCCCGTGATTGCCGTGCCGATCCGCAGGTGTGTCGCACCGGCGGCGATGGCGTCGGCGAAGTCCCCGGACATTCCGGCGGAGATCCAGGCTGCATCGGGCACGACCGTCCGCACGGCTTGTGCACTCGCGGCCAGCCGTTCGAACGCCGCGGCGGGTGCGCCGCTCAGCGGCGCGACGGCCATCACCCCGCGCAGGCGCAGCGAGGGGCAGCGGGTGGCGATGTGATCGGCCAGCCGCACGACGTCGCCGGGCGCCGCCCCGCCGCGCGCCGGGTCATCGGTGAGGTTCACCTGCACGAAGACCTCCAACGGCACGCCGTCGGGGTCGGCGGCGTGCAGCGCGTCGGCCAGTCGGTCCCGGTCGACGGAGTGCACCGCGTCGGCGGCGGCACGCACCGCCCGGGCCTTCTTGGTCTGCACCTGTCCGATGAAGTGCCACCGCAGCCCGTCGAGGTCGGGCAACTCGGCGCGCTTGGCGGTGAGCTCCTGCTGACGGTTCTCTCCGACGTCACGGACACCGAGTCCGTGCAGGCGCTCCACGAGCCCGGCCGGGTGGAACTTCGTGACCACGATTCGCGTCAGCGTCGCGGGATCGCGGCCCGCCTCTCTCGCCGCGGCGCTGATGCGCGCATCGAGATCGGCGAGCCGCCCCGCCACGTCATCCGTCACTTCAGGAAGTCGGGAATGTCCAGGTCGTCGGAGCCGTAGACCGAGTCGTACGAGTCGGTCGACGCCGGCACGACGACGGCTTCGCGCTCTCCGGCCCCGGTGACCTCGCGTGCTGCTTCGTCCGCGGGGATCGCCGGCAGCACAGGCGCGGCCACGGGGCGCTGCGCGGTGATCGGCTCGATGCGCGCCTGGGGCTCGCCGCCGTCGAAGCCCGCCGCGATGACCGTCACGCGCACCTCGTCGCCGAGGGTGTCGTCGATGACCGTTCCGAAGATGATGTTCGCCTCGGGGTGGGCGGCCTCTCGGACGAGCTGCGCCGCGTCGTTGATCTCGAAGATGCCGAGGTTCGACCCGCCCTGGATCGACAGCAGGACGCCGTGCGCACCCTCGATCGACGCCTCGAGCAGCGGAGATTCGACGGCGAGCTCCGCTGCTTTGATCGCGCGATCGGCGCCGCGTGCCGAACCGATGCCCATGAGCGCCGAGCCTGCGCCCTGCATGACGGACTTGACATCGGCGAAGTCGAGGTTGATGAGACCCGGGGTCGTGATCAGGTCGGTGATGCCCTGGACACCGGCGAGGAGAACCTGGTCGGCGGTCGCGAACGCCTCGATCATCGAGATGCCGCGGTCGCTGATCTCCAGCAGACGGTCGTTCGGGACGACGATGAGGGTGTCGACCTCTTCTTTGAGCTTGTTGACGCCCGCCTCGGCCTGGCTCTGGCGGCGGCGGCCCTCGAAGGAGAACGGACGGGTGACGACACCGATCGTGAGGGCGCCGATGGACTTGGCGATCCGAGCCACGACGGGTGCGCCACCCGTGCCCGTGCCGCCGCCCTCACCGGCGGTGACGAAGACCATGTCGGCGCCGGCGAGCGCCTCTTCGATCTCTTCCGCGTGATCCTCCGCCGCGCGACGCCCGACCTCGGGGTCGGCACCGGCGCCGAGCCCTCGCGTGAGCTCGCGACCCACGTCGAGCTTGACGTCCGCGTCGCTCATGAGCAGTGCCTGGGCGTCGGTGTTCACCGCGATGAACTCCACACCCCGCAGCCCGAGCTCGATCATCCGATTGACGGCATTCACGCCGCCGCCGCCCACACCCACGACCTTGATCACCGCGAGGTAGTTCTGGTTCTGGCTCATGCCGACCTCCATCTGTCCCGAACCGCCCGAAACCTTGATCCTCAAACCTTGACCCTCAAGTTGAGGCTTAAAGAATTGCCGAGTATGCAATTCCTGGACTGAACGTATGCGGAGGCATCCCCCAACCCTTCGAGGCCGCGGGCGTGTCGCGCAATCGGATCGAAGATCGGTCGCCGCTCAGCGCATGACGACGGCGTCGGGCGCCGAGACGTCGTAGCTCGAGACCTCTCCCGGCGGGCGCGCGGCCATCGCCGTCGCGAGGACGACGGCCTTGTACGCCGACTCGTCGGCGTTGCCCCAGACGACCTTCGTGCCCCCGGGCCCGAGCGTCAGCGCGACGTCGTTCCCGGTCGTCGCCGTCATCGCGGTCACCTGGGCACGGATGTCGTCCGGGAGGGCGCGGAACACCGTGCCGATCGCGGCGAAGGCCGGTGATCCGATTCCTCCGGCCGCCGTGATGACCGGATGCCCCGCGGGAGGTTCCGGCGTCGTGGACAGCGCCACTCCCGCGGCATCCACGAGCGTGTACCCGGCAGGGGACGAGATCGAGCCGATGGGCGTGCGCTCGACGATCCGCACGACGAGCTCGTGCGGCGGACGCGCCTCGAGCGTGTAGGACTCCACGAGCGGGAACGCGACGAGGGCCGCCTTGACGGCCGACGAATCGACGAGAGGCAGCGGCGTCCCGAGTTGACCGGCGAGAGCCGTCTCGACCGTGGCGGGGTCGAGCGTCGCGGCCCCCACGACGCGGATCTGCCGCACGGCGAACAGCGGGCTGTACGCGGCGCCGATGCTGCCGAGGATGAGCAGGGCGAGGGCCCCGACGACGCTCAGCCACAGGATGCGGCGGCGACGCTGACGGACCGTGAAGCGACGCACCTCGCTGCGCAGCGCCTTGCGTCGCGCCCGCGCGGCGGCCCAGACCTCGCGCACCCCGACCGTCTCGCTCTGTTCGGCGGCACGCCCGGGAGTGACCTTGCCGGACGCGTCCCGCGCAGCCGGGCGATCCGTCGGCGATCCTCCGGTCGCCCCCTCGGACGGACGCGCGGCCCGACCGGAGCGGGGAGCGGGAAGCAGATCCGGTCCACCGAAATCCGTGTGCTCGACGGTCGGCGCGGCCGTGTCCCGCGCGCGCGACCCGGACGCGGGGCGGGCATCCGCGGCCTGGCCGTCCGTCGGCAGCGGAACCGGACGCCGCACGGTCAGACCTCGGTCTCGGCGAGGGCCTCGAGCACCTGCGGGATGATCTGGTAGACGTTGCCGCAGCCGAGCGTGATGACGTAGTCGCCCTCGCGCGCGATCGACGCCGTGTAGTCCGCGGCCTGCTGCCAGTCGGCCACGAAGTGCACGTGGTCGGGGTCGGCGAACGCTCCGCTCACGAGCTCGCCCGTGACGCCCGGCACCGGGTCTTCGCGGGCGCCGTAGACGTCGAGCATGACGGTGTGATCGGCGTGCGACTCGAGCACCTCCGCGAACTCGCGATACATCTCCTGCGTGCGCGAGTAGGTGTGCGGCTGCTGGATGGCGATGATGCGCCCCGCACCGACGACCGTGCGCGCGGCGGCCAGGGCAGCCGCGACCTCGGTCGGGTGGTGGGCGTAGTCGTCGAAGACGCTCACACCGCGCTGCACCCCGTGCAACTCGAAGCGCCGCACGGTTCCCGCGAATCCCTCGACCGCACGGAGGGCGGGTTCGAGCTCGTGGCCGAGGGTCAGCAGGACCGCCACCGCACCGGCGGCGTTGATGGCGTTGTGCGCTCCCGGCACCGCGAGGCTGCCGGTGACGGACTCGCCCGCAAACGTCAGCGTGAACGAGACCGGACCGTGCGTCACGATGTCCGAGACGCGCACGTCCGCCGCCGCATCCTCGCCGAAGGTGACGACACGCGGATGCCCGAGCGCCGCACGCACTCGACGCGCGCCGGCGTCGTCGGCACTGATGACGACGGCCTCCGCGGCATCGTCACCGAAGCGGATGAACGCGTCGTAGAACGCGTCGCGGGTGCCCCAGTGATCGAGGTGGTCGGGGTCGACGTTGGTGATCAGGGCGATCGAGGTGTCGTAGAGAAGGAACGTGCCGTCCGACTCGTCGGCCTCGATGACGAACAGGTCGTCCGACCCGGTGCCGCTCGAGACACCGAGATCGGCGATGACTCCCCCGCTGACGAACGTCGGGGTGGTGTCGAGGGTGCTCAGCGCCGTGACCAGCATGCCCGTCGAAGTGGTCTTGCCGTGCGCTCCGGCGACGCTCACGAGGCGGCGCCCTCCGACGAGCCAGTGCAGGGCCTGGGAGCGGTGGATCACGTGCAGGCCACGCTCCTTCGCGAGGAGGAACTCGGGGTTCTCCGGCCAGATCGCACCGGTGTGGATGACGGTGTCGGCGTCGTCCGGGAGGTTCGCCGCATCGTGCCCCACGTGCACGTCGGCACCGCGCGCCGCGAGTGCCCGCAGCGCCGCGCTGTCGGCCCGGTCCGATCCCGACACGCGGATGCCGCGGTCGAGGAACATGCCCGCGAGACCCGACATGCCGGAGCCTCCGATGCCGATGAAGTGCGCGACGGTGATGTCGTCGGGGATGGGGAGGCTGAGGTCGGGTCGAATCATGGCGCGTCAATTCTAGGCAAGGGCGGCTGAGCGCCCGCCCGCGGCGCGCGGAGCGGTCATCCACTGTCTGTATTGACACATTGATACGATGTTCGATACAAAAGAGCGATGACGACCACCCCGGAGTTCCGATTCGCCATGGCGGCGCTGTTCGCCGCGATCGCCGTGGTCTGCGCCGTGTCGGCGATCGTCGCCGCACGCCGCCCCGGTCCCACGGAACGCGCGCTCTCGCGCTTCGCTGAGCGCAGCGGTCTGCGCGTGTCCGCGGATGTGCAGCCGCGCCTGGAGGCTTTCCTGCGCACCCGCACCGTCGTCGAGCGCTGGGCTTTGGCGGTCGCCGTGCTGGGGTGCGGTGCGCTCCTGCTCACTCCGCTCGGGGGGATCCAGGCCTTCCCGGTTCTCGTCGCGGTCCCGATCCTGTTCGCCGTCATGATGGTGATCGCGGCCGTGTCGGCGCTGCGCGCGCGCCTGTTCGCGCCGGCCGCCGGCGCTGCGCGGCTGGCGCGACTGCGCGTCACCCGCACGTCCGACTACCTCGGACGCGGGCCACGGGCCCTCACCTGGGTCCTGGCGTCCGCCGCCGGTGTCGGCGCGGTGTGGGTCGCCGTCGCCCTCATCCGGGGCGACATCGCCCCCGTCCCGTTCGCCGTCGCCGCCCTGACGGCCGCTGTGCCGGCCGGCATCCTCGGTGCGGCGCTCCCTCGCCTCGAACGGCGCATCCTCGACACCGGCCAGCCGGCCGGCTCGGAACTCGAGCTCGCCTGGGACGATGCCCTTCGTGCATCGGCGCTGAACGCGGGCCGTCAGACCTCGGCGGTCCTGTTCGTCGTGGCGCTGTTCCTGGCCGTCGCCGCGGTGACCGCGTCCGCGGATGGAGACATCGGATGGGGCTACACCCTGTTCGTCTGGTGCCAGCTGCCCCTGCTCTACGTCTACCCGACGACGGGGGCGCGTCTCCCTCGGCCGCTCTACCCGGACGGGGCTCCCGGCGGCACCGCGGTGAGCGCATGATCGTGCTGGACCCCGCGTCCTCCCTCCCCCCGTTCGAACAGCTGCGCACGCAGATCGTCGACGACATCGCCGCCGGACACCTCGTCGCCGGCACCCGGCTGCCGACGGTCCGGCGGCTGGCGGAAGACCTCGGCATCGCCCCCGGCACGGTGGCCCGTGCCTACCGCGAGCTCGAGACCGCGGGCTTCGTCGAGACCCGCGGCCGCCATGGCACGTTCGTCTCCGCGCAGGGAGACCCAGCTCTGCGTCAGGCGCAGCAGGCCGCGCGGGAGTTCGCGGCGCAGATGCACGTCCTGCATATCGACCCCGAGCAGGCTCTGGCGCTCGCCGCCGCCGCGCTGCAGGGGCTGCGGTGAGCCCGCCCGCTCAGCGGCGCAGCGCGTCGTCGATCAGCGCGATGACGTTCGCCGTGCCGGCGCGCGTGCCGACCTCCGTCGAGGCCGCCCCCATGGCCCGGAGAGCATCGGCATCACGCAGCAGGGGGACGATCTCGGTGCGGACGCGGTCGCCCGTGAGCTCCGCGTCCGGGACGATGCGTGCGGCACCGGCGCGCACGGCCGACGCGGCGTTCAGCGCCTGCTCGCCGTTGCCGACGGCGTAGGGCACGTAGACGGCGGGAATCCCCAGCGCACTCACTTCGGCGACGGTCGCCGCCCCCGATCGCGAGACGATCGCATCCGCGAGCGCGAAGGCGAGGTCCATGCGGTCGAGGTAGGGCACGACGCGATAGTCCGGATGCCCCGGATCGACGATCGCATTCCGCTCCCCCGCAGCGTGCAGGATCTGCCATCCGGCATCGACGATGTCCCGCCAGGATTCTGCCAGGGCCGCGTTGAGGCGCTGGGCGCCGAGGGAACCCCCGAAGACGAGCAGCACGGGGCGGGCGGCATCCAGCCCGAACGCCGCGGCCGCCTCCGCATGCGTCGCGTCGCGATCCAGCTCCGAGATCTCCGTGCGCAGCGGCATGCCCACCACGCGGGCTCCGCGCAGCGGCGTGCCCTCGAACACGACTCCCGCGGCGGCGGCGCGGCGGGCGCCGAGGACGTTCGCCAGGCCCGGGCGGGCGTTCGCCTCGTGCACGACGTACGGGATGCCTTCACGCCGCGCCGCCAGGTACGCCGGGGCCGATGCGTAGCCTCCGAAGCCGACGACGACATCGACACCGCGCTCACGGATGTACGCCCGCACCTGTGCGATCGCCCGCAGGAAGGCGGACGGGAACCGCAGCGCCGCGGCGTCGGGCCGCCGCGGGAACGGCACCTTCGCGACGATGAGAAGCTCGTAGCCGCGGTCGGGGACGAGCCGCGACTCCAGCCCCTCGCGCGTGCCGAGGACGAGCACGGTGTCGCGCGGGTCACGGGCACGCAGGCCGTCGGCGACGGCCAGGAGCGGATTCACGTGCCCCGCGGTGCCGCCACCGGCGAGGAGATAGGTCGTCGAAGCGTTCTCGGTCATCGCTCCGAGCCTACCGGCGAGCCCGAGGGCCGAGAGCGGCGGTCAGCGAGTCAGCGGCGGCGGGGACGGGCGTCGGCCGGGCTCGGCGACATGGCGCCCACGGGGAGGGTCCGCGCGAACGACAGCAGCACACCGCAGGCGATCAGCACGGACATGAGCGAGGTACCGCCTTGCGACATGAACGGCAACGGCACGCCGAGCACGGGCAGAAGTCGCAGCACGACGCCGATGTTCACGATGGCCTGGCCGATGATCCAGACGATGATGCCGCCCGAGGCGATGCGGACGAACGGGTCGTCGGTCTTGCGGATGATCCGGAACACGCCGATCGCGAGCAGCGTGAACAGCACGAGCACTGTGAGGCAACCGACGAGCCCGAGCTCCTCGCCGAGAATCGAGAAGATGTAGTCGTTCGCCTTGGCGGGAAGCCATCCGTACTTCTCGCGCGAGTTCCCGAGGCCCAGACCGAACACTCCCCCGCCGGCGAGGCCCCACACCCCGTGCACCGCCTGGTAGCAGTCGCCCTCGGCAGCGTTGTAGCAGGCCATCGAGTCGAAGTTCACGAGGCTGCTCATGATGCGGGCCATGCGGTTCGGACTCGTCACAGCGAAGTACGCGGCGGCGAACACGACCAGCGCGGCCGGAATCAGGAACAGACGCAGCTTCACACCCGAGAAGAAGAGGCATCCGAGAAGGATCGCCATGAGGATGAGGCCGGTGCCGAGGTCCTCGCTGCCGACGGCGACGATGCCGATGACCAGTCCGCCGACGGGCACCACCGGGATGAAGACGTGCTTCCACGAGCTCAGCAGACTCTGCTTGCGGAACATGACGTACCCCAGCCACAGGGCGAGTGTGAGCTTCAGGAACTCGGAGGGCTGCGCCTGCAGTCCCCCGATCTGGATCCAGTTCTGATTGCCGTCGTTGGTGACGCCGAGCCCGGGAACGAACACCAGCAGCTGGAATGCGATCGCGAGGATCAGCGCCGGCCAGGCGATCTTCTTCCAGAACGCAACCGGCATCCGGCTCGCGATGAACATGAGCGGAATGCCGAGAACGGCGAACACCGCCTGCTTCATGACCGTCTCGAAGGGCCCCTCGCCGGCGGCGAGCGAAGCCGCCATCGTCGCCGAGAGCACCATGACGAGCCCGAAACCCGTGAGCAGCAGCGCCGTCGAGGCGATCAACAGGAACTCGCTCGACACCGGAGCGAACACCTTGCCCAGCGATACACGCGCCGCGAACCCGCGCGAGGACGGCGGCTGACCGCCCGAGCCTTCGGCCGCCTCAGCGACGATCGGCGCTGGGCGGGAGTGTCCCGTCGTGGTCGTCGCCACTGGCTCCCCCATCGTTCGTTGCGTCGTGTGTCGTCGTCGCGTTTCCGGCGCCCCCCGCGCCGTCGACCCGTGCCCGGACCGCCGCCGCGAACCTCTGCCCGCGATCTGCGTAGGACTCGAACTGGTCGAGGGATGCCGCGGCCGGAGCGAGGAGCACCACGTCTCCGTCACGGGCGATCCCCGCCGCCAGTTCGACAGCCTGCGCCATGACGTCTTCAGTCTGGGCGTGGTCGACCTCGAAGAAGGGAATGGCGGGCGCGTGTCGTGCGAACGCCTGTGCGATCTCGGCACGCTCGACGCCGATGACGATCGCGGCCTTCACGGTTGCGCCGCGCGCGGCGACGAGCTCTGAGATGTCCACGCCCTTGAGCTGTCCGCCGAGCACCCAGACGGCGCCCGGGAACGCGGCGAGCGACGAGGCCGCCGCATGGGGGTTCGTCGCCTTGGAGTCGTCGACCCAGGTGATGCCGGACGCGGTCGCGACGACCTCGATGCGGTGCGGATCGAGCCGGAAGTCCGCCAGCGCGGCGGCGATCGCCGCGGGCGCCACGTCGAGAGAGCGTGCCAGAGCGGAGGCTGCGAGGATGTTGGCCACGACGTGCGGCGCCCCTAGTCCGCGAGCGGCCAGCTCGTCGAGCGTGGTCAGCTCGAGCGCGCTGGTGCGTCGCTCCGCCAGGAAGGCGCGGTCGACGAGGATGCCGTCGACCAGACCCAGGTCGCTCGGACCCGGCACGCCCAGGTCGAAGCCGATCGCCCGGCATCCGTCGATGACGTCGGCCTCTTCGACCATCTCACGGGTCGCCACGTCGGACTTGTTGTAGACGCACGCGACGCGGGTGTTCCGGTAGACGACGGCCTTGGCGTCGCGATACCCCTGCGCCGAGCCATGCCACTGCAGATGGTCGTCGGCGAGGTTCAGGCAGACGGCGGCGTGGGGCGAGAGCGCCTCGGGGCCGCTCGCGAGGGAGAGGTACCAGAGCTGATGGCTGGAGACCTCCACGACCAGCACGTCGAATCCCGCCGGATCGCGGACGGCGTCGAGCACCGGCACACCGATGTTGCCGACGGGGGCCGCGCGCAGCCCGGCCGCGGCGAGCATGGCGGCGGTGAGACGGGTCGTCGTCGTCTTGCCGTTCGTGCCGGTGATGAGCACCCACGCCGCCGGTGTGCCGTCGGGGCGGAGAACCTTGTCGCGCACGCGCCAGGCGAGCTCGATGTCGCCCCAGAGGGCGATCCCGCGCCCACGGGCCCACTGGATCACGGGGTGGTGCGGGGCGAACCCGGGCGAGGCGACGATGACGTCCGGGGCGAAAGCCACGAGCTCGGCGGGCGGCTCGGCGAGCGATCCCGCCCACAGCGGCACCCCGATCACCGGGAGAAGACGCGCGTACTCCTCGTCCGCCTTCTCGGTGACGACGAGCACGTCCGCACCGAGTTCGGCGAGCGTGTCGGCCGCGGAGAATCCCGTCATGGACAGGCCCAGGACGGCGACCCGCAGGCCGCGCCAGTCCGCGTTCCAGCTGCGCAGGCCGTCGAGGTCGGGGCGTCCGGCCGGGCGCGGATCCTCGGGTGCGGAGACGTCCTCGCTCATTGGGCGGCCAGCCATTCGACGTAGAAGAGTCCCACTCCGGACACGGCGAGCATGCCGGAGATGATCCACATCCGCACGACGATCGTGATCTCCGGCCACCCCCGCATCTCGAGGTGGTGGTGGAACGGGCTCATCAGGAACAGGCGCTTGCCGCCGGTCGCCTTGAAGTAGATGCGCTGCAGGATCACCGAGCCCGGGCCGATGATGAAGACACCCGCGATGATGACCGACAGGATCTCGGTGCGCGAGAGGATCGCCATCGCCACGATGACACCGCCGATGGCCATGGAGCCCACGTCGCCCATGAAGATCTTCGCCTTCGGCGCGTTCCACCAGAGGAAGCCCACGAGCGCCCCCACGAAGGCGGCGGCGACGATCGTGAGGTCCATCGGATCGCGCGTGTCGTAGCAGGCGGACTGATACGCGGTGACGAGAGCCTCGGACATGCAGCGCTGCTGGAACTGCCAGAAGGTCACGAGGCTGTAGGCCGACACGGTGAAGATGCCCGCGCCGGTCGCGAGTCCGTCGAGTCCGTCGGTGAGGTTCGTCGCGTTCGACCAGGCCACCGAGAGGAAGGAGACCCAGATGAGATAGGCGATCCATCCGACGATCGCTCCGAGCGCCATGAACGACAGCATCGGAACGTCGCGGAAGAACGAGATGTAGGGGGATGCCGGCGTCTGCTGGTACTTGTCGGGGAAGTTCAGCGCGAAGATCGCGAACGGCACGGCGACCAGCACCTGGCCGACGACCTTCCGCCAGCCGGAGAGCCCGAGGCTGCGCTGCTGGCGCACCTTCATGAAGTCGTCGACGAAGCCGACCACACCGAGCCCCACCATCATCCAGATGACCAGAAGCCCCGAGGTCGATGGCGGCGAGCCACCGGTGAACGTCCCGATCAGGTAGCCGACGACGGTCGCGAGGATGAAGACCACCCCGCCCATCGTGGGCGTGCCGCGCTTGGCGGCGTGCTGCGGGTTGTGCCCGTCCTCGGTGCGGATCACCTGCCCCCAGCCGATCTTCTCGAACAGCCGGATGAACAGCGGCGTCAGGAAGAGCGTGAAGGCGAGCGAGATCGTCGCGGACGTCAGCAGGGATCTCACGAGAACGATTCTCCCAGACGATCGCCCAGGTGCCGCAGGCCGGCCGAGTTGGACGATTTCACCAGGACCCGATCGCCGTCGCGCAGCTCGGTCAGCAGGTAGTCGAACGCCTCGTCCGGCGTCTCGAAGAAGACCGCTTCGCCGTCCCACGACCCTTCTCCGATCGCGGAGAGGTAGAGCCGACGGGCATCCGGCCCGATGACGACGATGCGTTCGATCCGCAGGCGCACGGCCAGCAGACCGATGCGGTCGTGCTCTTCGCCCGCCGCCTCACCGAGCTCGCTCATCGCACCGAGGACGGCGACCTTGCGCTGTCCCGGCTCGGTGATCTGGGCGAGCGTGCGAAGTGCCGCCGCCATCGAGTCGGGGCTCGCGTTGTAGGCGTCGTTGATGATGCGCACCCGGTCGGAACCGAGCGGCTGCATCCGCCAGCGCTCCGCGATCTGCACTGTCTCCAGACGTGCCATCGAGACGGCAGGCGGCACGCCGAGCACGGATGCCGCGGTGATCGCCGCGAGCGCGTTCATGACATGGTGCTCGCCGAGCACCTGCAGGCGCAGCGGCATCCGCTCGCCGTCGACCACGACGACGCAGGTGGTTCCCGCAGCGGTGACCTCGACCTCTTCGGCGCGGATGTCGGCGCCGGGGCCGCGCCCGAACCACCGCACCTCGACGCCGCGGGCCGCAGCGACGGCGGCCATGGTGACGACGCGGGGATCGTCGGCGTTGAGGACGGCCACTCCCCCGGGGCGGATCGCCTCGACGAGCTCGGTCTTCGCCTTCAGCGTCGCCTCGACGCCGCCGAACCCGCCCGCATGGGCGAGGCCGACCATGAGGACGACGCCGACGTCGGGGGTGACCAGGCCGGCGAGGCGCGCGATCTCGCCCGGACCGGATGCCCCGAACTCGCTCACGAGGTAGCGGGTGCCCTCCTCCACGCGCAGCATCGTCAGCGGCGCGCCCACCTCGTTGTTGAACGAGCCGCGCGGCGCCACGGTCTCGCCCTCGTCCTCCAGGATGCGGGCGAGGAGGTTCTTCGTCGTCGTCTTGCCGTTGGAGCCGGTGATCCCGGTGATCCGCAGGTCGCCGCGGTTCCGTACACGGGCGACGACCGTCTGCGCCAGGTCGGCCAGAGCGTCCACCGCGTCGGCCACGACGATCTGCGACACGGGCGCGTCGACGCGGTGTTCGACGATCGCCAGCGCCGCGCCCGCGGTGACGGCGGTTCCGACGAAGCGGTGACCGTCGGTGACCTCGCCGGGCTTGGCGACGAACACATCGCCGGGCTGGATGAGGCGCGAGTCGGTGTCGACGGCACCCGAGACCAGGGTGTCTGCGCTGTCGCCGCCGAACGGGTCGAGGGTTCCCCCGACGGCGTCCGCGATATCTCCGAGGGTCATTCGGATCATGGGCTGGAGTTCCTCACGCGCCGGAGCGCGTCAATTCGTGATGGGCAGCAGGGGGGTCGCGGAGTTCGAGGGCATCACGCGGTAGTGGGTGAGCACCTGCATCATCGCCTTCTTGAAGACGGATCGGTTCGCGGAGGACATCGTGTTCGTCTTCGGCTCGTCGAACAGCGTCAGAACAACGTACTGCGGATCGTCGGCGGGCGCGAAACCCGCGAGCGAGGTCATGTACAGGTTGTCCTTGTAGCCGCCGTGACCGTCGGGCACCTGGGCGGTGCCCGTCTTGACGGCGAGGCGGTAGCCGGGGATCTTGATGTCGTCGGCGAGGGTGCCCTGCGCGTAGACGTTCTCGAGCATCTGCGACACCTGCGACGCGGTGTCGGGCTTGATGACCTGGACCGGCGCCGGCTCGTCGGGCGTCACGACCGTTCCGTCCGCCTTCGTGCAGGACTCGACCAGCCGCGCCGGCATCCGCACACCGCCGTTCGCGATCGTCTGGAAGACGCTCGCGACCTGCACCGGGGTGACCGTGAAGGCCTGGCCGAACGTCGTCGTGTAGTACGTCTGCGGATCCCAGTCGGGCGCGTTGGAGCTGAACCCGGCATCGGGTGCACCCGACCACCCCAGTGCATCGCCGCCGCCCACGCCGAAGCGGGTGAGGTAGTCCTGACGCACCTGCGGCGGAACGAGCGTGCCGAACTGCGACATGGCGACGTTCGACGACTCGACGAGTCCCCCGGTGAGGGTGAGGTTCTGGGTCGGGTGGCTCTCGGAGTCGTTGATCACCGCGCCGTTGGGGAATGTGATGCGATCCGGGGTCTCGACGCTCGAGGTCGGGGTCAGTCCGGCCTGCTCGATGGCGGTCGCCGCTGTGATGGGCTTGAAGGTCGACCCGGGCTCGTACGCGACGCGCAGCAGACGCGATCCACGATCCGCCGGTGCGGACGCACCGGGGTCGTTGGGGTCGACGGTCGGCGTCTCGGCGATCGCCCGGATCTTGCCGGTCTTGGCCTCCATGACGATGATGCCGCCCCAGTTGGCCTGGTAGTGCGCGGTCTCCTCGGCGATGAGCTGCTGGAGGTACCACTGCAGGTCGGTGTCGATCGTCAGCTTCAGCGTGCCGCCGTTCACGGCGGGCTTCTCGACCTCGGTGCCGGGGATGATCACGCCGTCGGCACCGCTCTGATAGGTAATCTTGCCGTCGGTCTTCTCGAGACAGGCGTTCTGCAAGTCCTCGATGCCCTCCAAGGGCGTCCCGTCCGAGCCGACGAATCCCAGGATGTTACCCGCCACGGCACCGTTCGGATACGTGCGCGAGGGATGCGACGGAAAGGTCAGGAACGGCAGCTTCAGGGCGGCGAGGGCCTGATACTCCTGCGTCGAGACGAACTGCTTGATGAGCGCGTAGCGCTTCTTGGGGTCGAGGGCGAGCGCGTCGTCGACGATCTTCTGCACGTCCGCCGCGGACTGGCCGGTGACGGCGCCGATGCGCGCGGCGAGTTCGGGCCACGGCACCTTCAGCGCATTGCCGTCGGCATCGAGCACGGTGTTGCCGTCGGCGTCCGTCCGGTCGATCCCCTGCGCAGCCAGCATGGGGTCGATCTGCACGTCGTAAAGGACGGTGCTGGAGGCCAGGACCGAGCCGTTCGCGTCGACGATCTCGCCGCGCGCCCCGTAGAGGGTCTGAGAGGCGCCGGTGGCGAACTCCTCGGCGTCGTTGACGTGGTCGTTCGCGTTGACGACCTGGATGTCGACGAGTCGGACGACGAACACGCCGAGGACGGCGAGGACCACGGCCAGCGCGACCACGGTGCGCCGCCGAGGGCTGCGGGATACTCGAGTCGTCATGGCTTCAGTGTGTGGTCGGGGCCGGGAGACCGTCGGCGATCGCCGGGGGTGTCGAGGCATTGGTCGCGGGGGTGGCGGCCGCGGCGATGGCCTGGTCGGCGGTGCTCGCGCCCCCGCCGAGACTCGCGGACGGATCGCTCGCGAGCGGATGCCCGGCGATGAGCTCGTTGGCGACGGCGGCGTGGGTCAGAGCGTTGATCGCGCTCGGGCCGGTCGATCCGACCTGCGTGCCGATGATCGCGTGGTCACTCAGCCGCAGGAACGACGGGGCCTGGCCGGTGACCATGCCCAGCGCCGACGCATTGGCGGCCAGGTTCTGGGGCGAGTCGAGACCGGCGAGGGAGTCGGTGAGCGCCTGCTTGTCGTAGTCGAGTGCGCGCTGCTGCTCGGTGAGGGTGGCCAGCTGATACGAGGATTGGGTCGTCAGGATCGACAGGCCCATCTGCGCGGCGCCGATCAGCACCGCACCGGCGACGGCGACGATCCCGTACACGAGACGCGGACGCCGCCGCGGCTGGGGCTGCTCGACGACATGCAGTCGACGTTCGTGCCCCGGTCGCGTTGCCGGCGCGGGCAGGCCCGCCCGCACATCGAGGTCTGCGGGAATGCTCATACCGCCTCCGCCACTCTCTCGGCAGCACGCAGCCGCACGGGTGTCGCACGCGGGTTGCGTGCACGTTCGTCCTCGGATGCCAGTTCCGCGCCCCTGACCAGAAGCCGGAAGCGCGGGGCGTGCTCCGGGAGCTCGACGGGAAGACCCGCCGGTGCGGTCGAGGAGGAGGCGTCGGCGAAGACGCGCTTGACCAGACGGTCCTCCAGCGACTGATAGCTCATGACCACGATGCGTCCGCCCACCCGCAGCAGGTTTAGAGCGGCGGGCACCGCCCGCTCGAGAACCGCGAGCTCGGCGTTCACCTCGATGCGCAGCGCCTGGAACACGCGCTTCGCGGGGTGGCCGCGCCCCTCGCGCTGCACGGCGACCGGGGTCGCGGCGATCAGGATGTCGACGAGCTGACCCGATCGCTCGATCGGGGCCTCGGCACGCGCCGCGATGATCGCGCGGGCGTATCGACCGGCGAGCTTCTCTTCGCCGTAGCGCTCGAAGATGCGGCGCAGGTCTCCTTCGCCGTAGGTCGCGACGATATCGGCCGCCGTCGCGCCGGAGGTCTGGTCCATGCGCATGTCCAGGGGCGCGTCCTGCGCGTAGGCGAAGCCGCGCTCGGCCTCGTCGAGCTGCAGTGACGAGACGCCGAGATCGAAGAGGACGCCGTCGATGCGCGAGACGCCTGCGGAGGCCACGGCCTGTGCGATCCCGTCGTAGACGGTGTGCACCAGGGTGACGCGGTCGCCGAACGGGGCGAGCCTCTCCCCCGCGATGCGCAAGGCGTCGGTGTCGCGGTCGAGGCCGATCAGACGGATGTCCGGGAAGCGCGTCAGAAGTGCTTCGGAGTGCCCGCCCATGCCCTCGGTCGCGTCGACGAGGACCGCACCCGGCCGCGAGAGGGCGGGAGCGAGCAGTTCGACGCAGCGATCGAGCAGAACAGGAGTGTGGATGTCGGCGTGAGTCATGATGCGGCGGAACGGGATCCGGAGCCGAGATCCCCATCCGCCTGACCTGGCACCGGGGAAGTGCGCCAGGGCGTGCGGCTGGGAGTCACGGCCACGGATCAGAACAGTCCCGGGATCACCTCCTGCTCCATGTCGGAGTAGACGTCTTCGTTGCCTTCGGCATAGGTGTTCCATGCCTCGGCATCCCAGATCTCGGCGTGGGCGCCGACACCGGTGACGATCAGTTCGCGGTCGAGGTTCGCGTAAGTGCGCAGATGCGGGGGGATGGTGATCCGGCTCTGACTGTCGGGCTTCTCGTCGCTGGCGCCGGCCAGGAACATGCGTTGGAAGTCGCGCGCCTGCTTGTTCGTCAGGGGCGCCTCGCGGATCTTCTCGTAGACGCGCTCGAACTCCTTGGTGCTGAACACATAGAGGCAGCGCTCCTGCCCGCGGGTCACCACGACGCCGTCACCGAGATCGGTGCGGAATTTCGCGGGAAGGATCACTCGGCCCTTGTCATCGAGCTTGGGGGTGTAGGTGCCCAACAGCATCCACAACCACCCCCTCTCACTCGGCCCCGCCTCCGGTGCGCACCACTTTACTCCACTTCGCTCCACTTCACTGGGGGTTTGCTGCGGAATCCCTCCCCCGAGCTCCCACTCGACTCGGCGACGGCGTGTCAGGGCGCGAGGTTCGCCGAGCGGGCGCCGGGGACACCCCGCCGCGCGGCCGCTCCCGGCGCACGAAAAAGAGCACCGACCCGAAGGTCGGTGCTCTTTTATCGACCGCGCCGGAGCGCGGAGGGAGTCAGATGATCAGCGGTCGCCCTGCCGACGGTCCCACCGGTCGTTCATGCGGTCCATGAAAGAGGACGACGACGATCCGGAGGCCTTGCGCGCCGGTCCCGCACCGGCGGGAGCCGCTGCCCCGTCAGACAGGGAGGACGCGACACCCTTGGCCGGCGTCGCAGCGAGAACGACACCCGCGACCATCACGACGAACGCGATGACGCCGACGACGACGAGGTTGCTGGAAACGCCGGCGATCAGCCCACCGAGGCCGAGAAGGACGAGCACCGTGCCGTACACGATGTTGCGGTAGCTGAGCGTCTGCCCTTCACGCGGGGCGCTCACGACGTCGGCGTCCTTGTTCATGAGATGGCGTTCCATCTCATCGAGCAGGCGCTGCTCCTGTTCTGAGAGCGGCATGCGTCCCCCTGACGGGTATTACTGGCGGGTCTGTGCCCACGATTCTACGCGTGCACTCGCGAACTAGGCTAGGCCCGTGACCTCCCCCTCCGACCCGATCGCGGCAGTTTCCCAGCGTCTGGCAAGCTTCGTGGCAGATGAGACGGCCAGATGGCAGGGCTCGGGCGCAGAGACGGCATCCTTCCTGACCGCTGCGGCGTCGGCGGTGGATGGCGGCAAGCGCCTGCGCGCACGCTTCTGCCTCGCCGGTTGGGAGGCCGTCGCGCACCGGACGGCCCCGTCGGCACAGCCCGGGGCCGACGTCATCGCGGCGGCGGCGGCGCTCGAGGTCTTCCACGCCGCCGCACTGGTGCACGACGATCTGATCGACAACTCCGACACACGCCGCGGCCGACCCGCCGCCCACCGCGGACTCGAAGCCCACCACCGCGGCGCCGGGTGGGCCGGCGATCCGGTGGCATTCGGCCGCTCCGGAGCGATCCTGCTCGGTGATCTTCTCGTCGCGTGGAGCGACGATCTGCTGGAGCAGGGGCTCACGCAGGCCGCGCACGCCGCCGGAGCGCGCGAGGTCTACGCGCTGATGCGGCGCGAGGTCACGGTCGGCCAGTTCCTCGACATCGCCGAGGAAGCCGCATTCGTGACCGCTCCCGCGGCCGACCACGCGGAGCGCGCGTTGCGCGTGGCATCCCTGAAATCCGCCCGCTACTCGGTCCAGCACCCGCTGCTCCTCGGCGCTCGACTTGCCGGAGCGGACGCCTCGCAGACCGCGGCGCTGTCGGAGTTCGGCCATCCGCTGGGGCTGGCCTTCCAGCTGCGCGACGACGTGCTGGGCGTGTTCGGCGACGCCGCGGTGACCGGCAAGCCCTCCGGCGACGACCTGCGCGAGGGGAAACGGACCGTGCTGATCGCCTACGCGCGCGAGCGGATGACCGCGTCGGCCGTCGTCGGGTTCGACGCGCTCCTGGGCGACACCGGGCTCGACGACACGCAGATCGCCGACCTGCAGCAGACGATCATCGACACGGGCGCCCTCGAGCGCGTCGAGCAGCTGATCGCCGGCTACACCCTCGAAGCCGATGCCGCGTTGCAGGATGCCCCGCTCGCAGCGACCACGATCGACACCCTCCGCGCGCTCGCACGCGACGCGACGGCCCGCACGGCGTGATCCCGGCGCGAGCCGGCGCGCCCGTCGGATCAGGCGAGCGTCTGCGCGACGCGCCGCACTTCGCTCTTGCGGCCCCGGAGGAGCGCCTCGATCGGGGCGACGCCGATCGACTCCTCTTCTTCCAGGAGCCAGTCGATGACCTCGTCGGCGGAGAACCCGGCATCCTGCAGCACGTTCACGGTGCCGCGCAGCGACGACAGCGGCGCGCCGTCGACGAGGAAGACGGAGGGGACGGCGAAGACACCGGTGCGCGTCGATCCGATGAGGTGACGCTCATCGATGAGACGGCGGACCCGGCCGAGCGGCTCACCGAGCGCCTCGACCAGATCGGGCATGGCGAGCCAGTCGGTGGCGTACGAAGGGGCGGAGGCATCGGTCACCCCTCCACTATCGCACTGTCCGGCGACGACCGCGCACCCGAGCCGCGGCGTCGCAGGGGTGAGGCGCTCCGCGGTCTCACGGCATCCGCTCCGTAGACTCGTCGCGTGAGCACGAGCCAGCAGACCGACCCGCTGATCGGCCGTCTGGTCGACGGTCGGTACCGCGTGCGTGCTCGCATCGCCCGCGGCGGCATGGCCACCGTCTACGTCGCCACCGACCTGCGACTCGAGCGCCGCGTCGCCCTGAAGGTGATGCACAGCCACCTCTCGGACGACACCGTGTTCCAGGGGCGCTTCATCCAAGAGGCCCGTGCCGCGGCGCGCCTGGCCGATCCCCACGTCGTGAACGTGTTCGACCAGGGGCAGGACGGCGAGATGGCGTATCTCGTCATGGAGTACCTGCCGGGCATCACGCTGCGCGACCTGCTGCGCGAGCAGCGCCGCCTGTCGATCCCGCAGACGATCACGATCATGGATGCCGTGCTCTCAGGCCTCGCCGCCGCGCACCGCGCCGGGATCGTCCATCGCGACGTGAAGCCCGAGAACGTCCTGCTCGCCGAAGACGGCCGCATCAAGATCGGCGACTTCGGCCTGGCCCGTGCGACGAGCGCCAACACGGCGACCGGGCAGATGCTGCTCGGCACGATCGCCTACCTCGCGCCCGAGCTCGTGACGCGCGGCACGGCGGATGCCCGCAGCGACATCTACGCGCTCGGCATCATGCTCTACGAGATGCTCGTCGGCGAGCAGCCTTACAAGGGCGAGCAGCCCATGCAGATCGCCTATCAGCACGCGACCGACTCGGTTCCCCGGCCGTCCGCGAAGAATCCGGGTGTTCCCGAGTCGCTCGACGAGCTCGTCATGTGGGCCACCGAACGCGACCCCGAGGAGCGTCCCGCCGACGCACGGGCGATGCTCGACCGGCTTCGAGAGGTCGAGAAGGAACTCGGGGTCTTCCCGCACGTCGTCCGCGCGCCCGCTCCCGGTATCGTCGCCGTCGACGACGGCATCGATTCGGGCGAGGTCACCAAGGTCATGCCGGGGACGTTCACGGCCCCCATCGTCACCGAGGCCACCGACAATGCCACCCTCTTACGGCGCCGCGCACGCGCGCGCACCCGGCGCGGCTGGTGGCTGATCGTGCTCGTGCTCGTGCTGACCGGTGCGGCCGGCGGCACGGGATGGTGGTTCGGATCGGGACCGGGATCGCTCGTCGCGGTTCCCGACGTGAGCGGCATGTCACTCGACGAAGCGGCAGGCGTCCTCGCCGGGGCCTCGCTCGTGGCATCCCCGGGCGAAGACAACAGCCGCGAGGTGCCGACCGGCCAGACGATCCGCACCGACCCGGCGATCGGCGAGCGGGTCGCCAAAGACAGTCCCGTCACCGTGATCGTCTCGCTCGGTCCGGCGACGCACGAGATCCGCACGCTCTCCGGCGTGGACATCACCCAGGCGACGCGGCTGCTGGGCGACGCGTACATCACACCGTCGGGCGACCCCGTCCGCTACTTCGAGGACGCGGCGTCGGGCACCGTCACCCGAGCGATGATCACACCGCCCGGTGGCGGGGACGCCGTCGACTGCACCGAAGGGTGCAGCGCGCTCGAAGGTGCGACCGTCGCGTTCGAGGTGTCGGCCGGACCGGTTCCCGACGTGTCCGGTCGCAGCCTCGACTCGGCGCGCACCGCACTCTCTGCGGTGGACCTGAACGCGACGACCACCGAGGAATACGACGACGACATCGCCAGCGGCCGTGTCATCCGCATCGCCCCGACCTCCGACGGGGCACGTCTGCAGCCGGGGCAGACCGTGACCCTCGTCGTCTCGAAGGGCCCGGCGCCCATCAAGGTGCCCGACGTCACGGGTCAGACCGTCGCCGCTGCGATGGACGCGCTGCGCAAGGCCGGCTTCGAGCCCGGGACGGCGCTGCCGGAGATCGTCTGGAGCATCTTCACGGTGTCGAGCACGAGCCCCGCAGCCGGCACGATGCAGCTCCCGGGTACGAAGATCACCGTCCGCTCCACCGGCTGAGCCCGCCCCGGCCACTCGCCCCTCCCCGCGAAACCTCGCCTGTGTACGCTTTCTCGGCGTGTTGCGGTACATACGGGAGGTTTCGCGGGGAGCCGGATGCCACTCAAGGCTGCGTCTCGGTCAGCGGAGGGCCTGGCGGATGCGCTGTGCGAGGACGACGCAGCCGTCCTCGAAGGCATCCATGCCGACCTCGATCACCCGATAGCCCGCTTCTTCGAACAGCTGACGCCGGGTCAGATCCTCCAGCCACTGCCGTCGGTCCGTGCGATGGTGGTCACCCTGGTACTCGATCAGCACATGGGCCGCGGCGTACCCCAGGTCGGCATGCCGCAGACCCGCAGCCGTGCGGACGGCCACCTGCACCTCGGGTTCCGGCAGCCCGCGATCGACGAGCGCCACTCTGAGCAGGCTCTCGCGAGGCGACTGCGGCCCGGGCCGCACGCGCTCGAACGCCCACGCGAGCGCCTTCGATCCCCGCTTGCCGCGATGGCCGCGCGTCACCTCGGCGAGCCGGTCGAGGGTGACGAGAGGAGTTCGCGTACTGCCGATCCGGGGGCCGGTGAGCAGGTAGTCCCCCGCCGCCACGAGCCATTCGGGCGACAACGCGCGCCGCGCCCCCGTCCCCGGGTCGGTGCCGACCGACCCGGGGATCGACAGCTGCGCCCAGACATCCGCCGCGTCCGCGACCGGCAGCCCGTCGATCACCGCGACCCCGGGCGACGTCGCACTCTCCCACCCGCGGATGCCGGGGCGCCGTAGCGGTTCCGCACCCACCAGCGTCACGATGTGGAGCGGCTCGCCCGGCATCCATTCACCGGGCGTCGGTATGCCCCACAGGCGCGCCGCGGTCAGATGGCTGAAGAACCGGCGGTCGCCGAGCAGGGGTACCGCAGCGACGCAGGCGCCGTGCAGACCGTCCGCAGAATCGGACGTGTAGACGCCGCGGTGCGGATGGATGACGTCGCTCGCCCGAAGCCGGCGGCGCCCCACCCCGGCGACGGTCGCGTCGGCGAAGGAGAACGCGGCGCCCCTCAGGTGCGCGGGGAGCGGCGGAGGAACACGAGGCATGCGCTGATCATGCTCGCCCCGCCGGGTCCTCGCCGATCGTCCACAACCGCCCGCGAAACCTCGCCTATGTCACGCAAAAGGCCGAAAAGGCGTACATAAGGGAGGTCTCGCGGGGACCCGGATGTCCCGACGTCGGAGACCGGGCGGCGCGGAGGTCAGCGCTTCTCGAGCTCCTCGGCCACCAGGAAGGCCAGCTCGAGCGACTGCTTGTGGTTCAGGCGCGGGTCGCAGAGGCTCTCGTAACGGGTCGCGAGGGTCGCCTCGTCGATGTGCTCCGAGCCGCCCAGGCACTCGGTGACGTCGTCGCCGGTGAGCTCGACATGGATGCCACCCGGGAAGGTGCCCACGGCGCGGTGCGCCTCGAAGAAGCCGCGTACCTCGTCGACCACGTCGTCGAAGCGGCGCGTCTTGTACCCGGTCGGCGTCGTGATGCCGTTGCCGTGCATGGGGTCGGTGACCCACAGCGGCGTCGCGCCGGCATCCTTCACGGCCTGCAGCAGCGGCGGCAGCGCGTCGCGGATCTTTCCGGCGCCCATGCGGGTGATGAACGTGAGGCGACCGGGCTCGCGCTCGGGGTCGAGCTTGTCGATCAGCTCGAGCGCCGTCTCGGGAGACGTCGTCGGACCGAGCTTCACCCCGATGGGGTTCCGGATCTTCGAGAAGTAGTCGACGTGCGCACCGTCGAGCTCACGCGTGCGCTCCCCGATCCACAGGAAGTGCGCCGACGTGTTGTAGGGCGTGTGGGTGCGCGAGTCGATGCGCGTCATCGGGCGCTCGTAGTCCATGAGCAGACCCTCGTGGCCCGTGTAGAACTCGACGCGCTTGAGCTCGTCGAAGTCGGCGCCCGCGGCCTCCATGAACTTGATGGCCCGGTCGATCTCGGTCGCGAGGCGCTCGTACTGCTGGTTGGCGGGGTTCTGCGCGAAGCCCTTGTTCCAGCTGTGCACCTCGCGGAGGTCCGCGAAGCCGCCCTGCGTGAAGGCGCGGATCAGGTTGATGGTCGATGCCGCCGTGTGGTAACCCTTCAGCAGACGCTGCGGGTCGGGCTGACGCGAGGCCTCGGTGAAGTCGTAGCCGTTGACGATGTCGCCGCGGTACGCCGGCAGCGTCACGTCGCCGCGCGTCTCGGTGTCGCTCGAGCGGGGCTTGGCGAACTGGCCCGCCATCCGCCCCATCTTCACGACCGGCATCGACGCGCCGTACGTGAGCACGACCGCCATCTGCAGCACCGTCTTGATGCGGTTGCGGATCTGTTCGGCCGTCGCACCCGCGAACGTCTCCGCACAGTCGCCGCCCTGCAGCAGGAACGCCTGCCCGGCCGCGGCGCGGGCGAGACGGTCGCGCAGGTTGTCGACCTCGCCCGCGAAAACGAGCGGCGGCAGCGACGCGATCTCGTCCGAGACGGCCGCAACGGAGTCGAGGTCGGTCCAGACGGGCTGCTGCTTGATCGGGAGGGAGCGCCAGTGATCCAAGTCGGCGTGCAGGGTGGGCATCGGCTCAGTCTAGTGGTGACGGGGGAACACCCGGCGCCGCAGCGGAGGGGTCATCCGCGCCTCACGCGGGGCGGCGATCCTTGACCGTCGAGGCGTAGACATCCTCGTACTTCTGCTCACCCAGCCGCTGCAGCGCGACCATGATCTCGTCGGTCACCGACCGCAGCACGTAGCGGTCGGACTCCATGCCGTGGAAGCGCGAGAAGTCGAGCGGCTCGCCGATCACCATCCCGACACGTCCGATCCGCGGGATCGTCCGGCCGATCGGCATGACCTCGCCGGTGTCGACCATCACGACCGGCACGACCGGAACGCGCGCCTCGAGCGCCATCCGCGCCAGGCCCGTGCGCCCCCGGTACAGCTTGCCGTCGGGGCTGCGCGTGCCTTCGGGATAGATGCCGAGCAGGTCGCCGCGACCGAGCACCTGCAGTCCTGTGTTGAGAGACGCCTCGGACGCCTTGCCGCCGGTGCGGTCGATGGGGATCTGGCCGGTCGCCTTCATGAACATGCGCGTGGACCAGCCCGACAGACCGGTCCCGGTGAAGTAGTCGCTCTTCGCGAGAAAGCTCATCGGCCGGTCGATCATGAGGGGCAGGAAGATCGAGTCACTGACCGACAGATGGTTCGACGCGAGGATCGCCGCACCGGATGCCGGGACGTTCGCCCGACCCACGATCCATGGTCGGAAGATCGCCTTGACGATCGGTCCGATCACGATGTACTTCATGACCCAGTAGAACACCAGAGGCTCCCGGACTCACACCGTCCGCAGGCCGGCGAGGTCGGCGACGCCGACGAGGCCCGCGTCGTTGCCGAGCTCCGCGATCGCGAACCGCGCCGTCGGCCGGTCGCCGAAGCCCGGCAGCGACGTGTCGTACGCGATGCGGGTGGGCTGCAGCAGCACCTCGCCGAGCTCTGCGACACCGCCGCCGATGACGAACACGTCGGGGTCGAGCACGGCTTGGAACGCGCCGCAGGCCTCGCCGAGAGCCGTTGCGACGCGACGGACGGCCTCGAGAGCACCGGCATCGCCTTCGGCGAGGAGCATCGCGAGATCGCGTCCCGGGACGATGCCGTCGGGCCGGCGATGGGCGGCGAGTCGCTCGCCGATGCCGCCGGCATCGGCGATGTCGCCGAGCTCGCGCTGCAGCGCACGCCCCGAGGCGTACTGCTCGAGGCATCCGCTCTGACCGCATCCGCAGGCGCGCCCGCCGCGGACGAAGCGCATGTGACCGAGTTCGGCCGCACTGCCGTTCGCGCCGATGAGCAGGGTGCCGTCGCCGACGACGGCTCCGCCGACACCGGTGCCGAGGGTGATCATGACCATGTCGGTGGAGCCTCGACCCGCGCCGAAGCGGTACTCGCCCCACCCGGCGGCGTTCGCGTCGTTCTCAAGGGTCACAGGTCGGCCGATCCGCGCCTCGAACTCGGCGCGCAGCGGCTCATCGTGCCAGTCGATGTTGGGGGCGTGGAGCATGATCGAGCGCGTGCGGTCGATGAAGCCGGCCGCGGCGACACCGACGGCGTGGATGTCGTGGCGGGAGGCCAGCTCGAGGACCATCTCGCCGACCGCGGCAGCGAGCGCCGCGGTGTCGGTCGGGGTGGGGACGCGCAGGCGTTCCAGAATGGTCCCGTCCGCGTCGACGACGCCTCCGGCGATCTTCGTCCCACCGATGTCGATGCCGACGTTACGCACGCCACTCCTCCCTGGCCGGCCCGGGTCGGTCCTCGAAGGACGGCGCGGCATCGGAGAGTCTAGTGTGGAGGGGGAAGTCCTACGGGCTCTTGAGCCGGAAAAGGAGAATCGAGCCCTCGTGGGACTGAGTGTCACGAAGAGATAGACTCGATCTCACGCCGTCATTCGACGCCAACCGGTACCGAAGGAGTTGCCGCTCATGAGCGCCGCACAGTTCGACATTCCCGCCATCGTCCCCGCCGACCCGTCCGCGAACATCGCCGATCTGCTGGTCGACCGCGTCCGAGCCACCCCGTCGCTCGCCCTGTTCGCCGTCCCCGACGGCGCCGGCTGGCGCGATATCACCGCCGCCGAGTTCGAACGCGACGTCATCGCCCTGGCGAAGGGGTTCGTCGCCGCCGGCATCGAGCCCGGTGACAAGGTCGCCTTCGTCGCGCGCACCACCTACGAGTGGACCCTCGTCGATTTCGCCCTGTTCTTCGCCGGAGCGGTCATGGTTCCCGTCTACGAGACGAGTTCGGCGTCGCAGATCGGGTGGATCCTCTCCGACTCGGGCGCGATCGCCGTCATCGCCGAGTCGGAGGAGCACGCCGCGCGGGTCGAGGAGATCCGCTCGGAGGTCCCCCTCGTCCGCGATGTCTGGACCATGGCATCCGGCGCGCTGGACTCGCTGCGCGCGCAGGGCACGGGCGTCACGGACGCCGAGATCGAGCGCCGCCGCTCGCTCGCCGTCGGATCCGACATCGCGACCCTGATCTACACCTCGGGATCGACGGGCCGCCCCAAGGGCTGTGTGCTCACCCACAGCAACTTCGTGGAGCTCGCCCGCAACTCGGCGCGTGCGCTCGAAGAGGTCGTCAACACGCCGGGCGCGTCCACGCTGCTGTTCATCACCACAGCGCACGTCTTCGCCCGCTTCATCTCGATCCTCGACGTGCATGCGGGCGTGAAGACCGGGCATCAGCCCGACACCAAGCAGCTGCTGCCCGCGCTCGGCTCGTTCCAGCCGACGTTCCTGCTCGCGGTCCCGCGCGTGTTCGAGAAGGTCTACAACTCCGCCGAGCAGAAGGCCGAGGCCGGGGGCAAGGGCAAGATCTTCCGCGCGGCCGCACGCACCGCGATCGAGCACTCCACACTGCTCCAGGAGGGCGCGCGGGTGCCGCTCGGCACGAGAATCAAGTTCGCCCTGTTCGACCGGCTGGTCTACAGCAAGCTGCGCGCCGCCATGGGCGGACGCGTCACCTATGCCGTGTCGGGCTCGGCGCCGCTGGGCCCACGACTGGGCCATTTCTTCCACAGCCTCGGTGTGACGATCCTCGAAGGCTACGGCCTCACCGAGACGACCGCCCCGGCCACGGTGAACCAGGCTTCGAAGGCGAAGATCGGCACGGTCGGGCCGGTGCTTCCGGGCGTCGGCGTCCGTCTCGCCGACGACGGCGAGATCGAGGTCCGCGGCATCAACGTGTTCAAGGAGTACTGGCGCAACCCCGAGGCGACCGCCGCCGCCTTCGACGGCGAGTGGTTCCGCACGGGGGACATCGGATCGTTCGACGACGAGGGGTTCCTCACCATCACGGGCCGCAAGAAAGAGATCATCGTGACGGCGGGCGGCAAGAACGTCGCCCCCGCCGCGCTCGAAGACCCCATCCGCGCCAATCCGATCGTCGGTCAGGTGGTCGTGGTCGGCGATCAGCGCCCGTTCATCTCGGCCCTCATCACTCTCGACCCCGAGATGTTGCCCGCCTGGCTCGCGAACAACTCGCTGCCCGGCGACATGTCGTTGGCGGATGCCGCGAGAAACCCCGCGGTGCGCGCCGAAGTCCAGCGCGCCGTCGACATCGCGAACAAGGGGGTCTCGCGCGCCGAGTCCATCCGCAAGTTCACCATCCTCGACACCGAATGGACGGAGGCGAGCGGGCACCTCACCCCGAAGATGAGCATCAAGCGGGGCGTCATCCTCGACGACTTCGCCGATGCCATCGAGGAGATCTACACGGTGCCGGTCAACACCACGAACGTCTCACTGGGCTGACGCGGTCTCGTTCCGGGAACGGCCGCGCCCCGGCGGAGACGAGAGTCAGAACCAGGAGCTCTCGCGCACCTCGCGCATCGCGGCGCGGCGGTTCTCCGGACTCAGCCGGGAGAGATAGAGCATACCGTCGAGGTGATCGGTCTCGTGCTGCAGCGCCTGCGCGAGCAGACCGTCGCCTTCGAGCACGATGTCATTCCCGTCGAGGTCGACGCCGGTCACACGAGCCCATGGGTAGCGGATGGCGTCGTGCCACAGACCGGGTACCGACAGGCATCCCTCCCCCACCGGCGACGGCTCACCGCGCACCTCGGCGAGCACGGGATTCAAGACGTAGCCGATGTCGCCGTCGATGTTGTAGCTGAACGCACGGACGCCCACGCCGATCTGGGGTGCGGCGACGCCGGCACGGCCCGGCAGCTCGACGGTGTCGAGGAGGTCCTGGACGAGCGCTCGCGTGCCGTCGTCGACCGTGTCGATCGGGGCGCACACGGCGCGCAGCACGGGGTCGCCGAAGAGGCGGATCTCACGGACCGCCATCAGGCCGTGACCCCCGCACGCAGCCCCTCGACGACGATCGCGGCGAGCTCGCGCGCGGCGGCGCGGGTCTCGGGCTGCAGGTCGCGGAACGAGATGGCGCTGCCCGAGGCGATGTGCGGGTCGTACGGCAGTCGGACGACCGCGCGGACGCGGCTGCGGAAGTGCGCCTCCAGCTGGTCGGCGCGCACCAGCGGGGCACCCGGCCGGGCCGTGTTGAGAACGACCACGGCGGCCCGCACACGATCGGCGTAGCCGTTCGACTCGAGCCAGGTGAGCGTCTCGGACGCGAGCCGCGCCTCGTCGACGCTGAGGCCCGCGACGATGACGAGCTCGTCCGCCTGCTCGAGGGTCGACGCCATCACCGAGTGGACGATGCCGGTGCCGGTGTCGGTCAGGACGACCGAGTAGTAGTGCGCCGCGACCTCGGCGACGTCGCGGTAGTCGGTGTCGCTGAACGCCTCGGACACGTGCGGGTCGGCATCGGATGCCAGGACGTCCAGCCGCGTGTCGTCGCGCGTGACGATCTGGGAGATGTCGTTGAAGCCGTGCACGTCGGCGCGCGCTCGCACGAGGTCGCGCACCGTCTTGCCGCTCGGCCGACCGATCCGCTCGGCGAGCGTGCCGCGATCGGGGTTCGCGTCGACGGCGATGATGCGGTCCTCACGCGCATCCGCGAGGGCCATGCCGAGGAGCGTCGTGACCGTGGTCTTACCCACGCCACCCTTGCGCGAGAGGACCGGCACGAAGCGAGCGCCTCCCGACAGCGGTGCGGCGATGCGGCGGTCGAGGTCCTTGCGCGCCTGCGCGCGCTTACTGTCGCCCAGATGGATGCGGCGGCCCGACAAGGTGTAGACGAGGTGCTGCCAGGCGCCTTCGGGTTCGGGACGCACGACATGCGCCGGGTCGAGCAGGCGATCGGCGGTGAGCAGATCCGAACTCTCGCGGTCGGCCTCGAAGTCGCCCACACGACGCGACTGCAGCGCGATCTCGGACGTGCGCGGGCGCATCCGCTCGTGATGGTCGATCTCTGCAGGGGCGGCGACGCGCACCGGACGGGGGTTGTGGGCGGGCACCGCCACAGCGGCGGCCACCGGTTCGCGCGTGAGCGGCGCGCCTGCCTCCGCGACCGCGTCGGAGGCGCGCGGCGCGACGGGAACGGCCTCGTCCCCGAGTCGCGCGTCTGCCGCGTGCGCCGTCGGGACCTGGTCGGCCGCATCCGCGGACGCGGCGACCTCGACCTGCCCGGCATCGTCGTCGACGAGGTCATCGTGCGCAGGCGCCTCGTGAGCGGGGATCTCGTGCGCCGACGACGGCTCCTCCGCGTCGGCGTCAGGCGCCTCGATCGCGTCTGCGGCGGATGGTTGCGCGGCGTCCTCGACCTGCTCGACCTCCGGCACCTCCTCCTCGGGCGCGTGGCTCGCGTCGGCGGCTGCCTCCGTCACCGTCGCTGCGGCGCGAGGCTCGAGCGTCGCAGGTGCACTGCCCCACTCGACGAGCGACGCGTCGTCGTCGAGCACCACATCGTCGTCGACGAGGTCGTCGTCGACGACGGCCGGGATCATGACGTCGATCTGGGCGGTCGCGCCGTCGACGATGCCGATACCTGTGGTCTCGGCCCCCACGGGGTCTGCGAGGATGCCGTTGTCGGCGTCGTCGCCGCTGTTCTCATTGCGCTCGTGCGCCACGTTCCACACTCCTGATGACTCAGGGACGCCGAGCGCCCCCGCCCCAGGCTAGTCGGCGGGTCGGATGACCAGCAAAAGGTCCCCCGCCTCGACGGATGCCGTCGCGGAGACGGCGAGCCTCTCCACGACCCCGTCGACGGGTGCCGTGATGGCCGCTTCCATCTTCATCGCCTCGATGGATGCCACCGCGTGTCCGGCCTGGACTCGGTCACCGACCTGCGCCTTGAGGGTCACGACGCCCGAGAAGGGCGCGGCGACCTGGCCGGGCCGGGAGGTGTCGGCCTTCTCGACCTGGCGGGATTCGACGGCGATGCTGCGGTCACGCACGAACACGGGTCGCAGCTGGCCGTTGAGGGTCGTCATGACGGTGCGCATACCCGCGGCATCCGGCTCACCGATCGCCTCGAGGCCGACGTAGAGCTGCACGCCGGGATCGATCTCGGCGACGTGCTCCTCGCCGGGCTTGAGACCGTAGAAGTAGTCGGGGGTGCCGAGCGCGGACAGATCGCCGTACGCGGCGCGCATGGCCTCGAACTCGGTGGCCGGCCCCGGGAACAGCAGCCGGTTGAGCGTCTGCCGGCGCGTCGCCGCATCGCCGGCGAGCCCCTCCCGCTCGTCGGGTGTGAGCGCCGGGATCTCGATCGTGACTTCGCGCCCGGCGAGCACCTTGCTACGGAACGGCTCGGGCCATCCGCCCGGCAGATCGCCGAGCTCGCCCGCCATGAAGCCGACGACCGAGTCGGGGATGTCGTACGCCTGCGGATTCTGCTCGAAGTCGGCCGGGTCGGCGTTCGCGGCGACGAGGGCGAGCGCCAGGTCGCCGACGACCTTCGACGACGGGGTCACTTTCGGGATCCGCCCGAGGATCCGGTCGGCGGCCGCATACATGTCCTCGATGCGTTCGAAGTCGTCGGCAAGCCCCAGGGCGATCGCCTGCTGGCGCAGGTTCGACAGCTGTCCACCGGGGATCTCGTGGTGGTACACGCGCCCCGTGGGGCCCGGCAGTCCCGACTCGAACGGCCGGTACAGGTGACGCACGGCCTCCCAGTAGGGCTCCAGCGCGCCGACGGCGTCGAGGTCGAGCCCCGTGTCACGGTCGGTGTGTGCGAGGGCGGCGACGAGGCTCGACAGCGAGGGCTGGCTCGTCGTTCCGGCCAGCGGCGCGGCGGCGGCATCCACCGCATCGGCACCGGCCGCGCTGGCGGCGAGCAGCGTGGCGAGTTGACCGCCCGCGGTGTCGTGGGTGTGCACGTGGACCGGGAGGTCGAACCTCTCGCGGAGCGCTCCGACCAGGCGCGCCGCCGCGGCGGGCCGCAGCAGCCCCGCCATGTCCTTGATCGCGAGGATGTGCGCGCCGCTGTCGACGATGCGCTCCGCCAGCCCCAGGTAGTAGTCGAGCGTGTACAGGGTCTCGGCCGGATCGAGCAGGTCGCCGGTGTAACACAGCGCCACTTCGGCGACGGCCGTGCCGGTCTCGAGCACGGCCGAGATCGCGGGGACCATCTGATCGATGTCGTTGAGGGCGTCGAAGATGCGGAAGATGTCGACGCCGGTCGCCGCCGCCTCCGTCACGAAGGCGTCGGTGACAGCCGTCGGCCGCGGCGTGTAGCCGACCGTGTTCCGACCGCGCAGCAGCATCTGGATCGGGATGTTCGGCATCGCGTCGCGGAGGGCCTCCAGCCGCTCCCACGGATCCTCGGCGAGGAAACGCAACGCGACGTCGTACGTCGCTCCACCCCAGGCCTCGACCGACAGCAGCTGCGGCGTCATGCGGGCCACGTGCGGACCGACCCGGACGAGGTCGCGCGTGCGCACACGGGTCGCCAACAGCGACTGATGCGCGTCGCGGAAGGTCGTCTCGGTCACGGCGAGCGCGGTCTGGGCTCGCAGAGCCTGAGCGAAGCCGGCCGGGCCGAGTTCGCGCAGCAGATCGCGACCGCCGCGCGGCGGCGGCGAGGACAGGTCGATCGCGGGCAGCTTGCTGCCCGGCGACACCGAGAGCGGCTTTTCGCCGTACGGCTGGTTCACCGTCACGTCGGCGAGCCACTTGAGCAGCTTCGTCGCCCGGTCGCGCGACGGGTTGCGCGTCAGCAGCTCGGGGCGCTCGTCGATGAACGAGGTCGACACATCGCCGGCCGTGAACGCCGCGTCGTCGAGGACGGCGCGCAGGAACGGGATGTTCGTCGAGACGCCGCGGATGCGGAACTCGGCCAGCGCCCTGCGGGCGCGGGCGACCGCCGCCGGGAAGTCGCGTCCGCGGCAGGTGAGCTTGGCGAGCATCGAATCGAAGTGCGGGCTGATCTGCGATCCCGCGGCAGTCGTGCCGCCGTCCAGACGAATGCCTGCCCCGCCCGGCGACCGGTAGGTGGTGATCCGCCCCGTGTCGGGCCGGAACCCCTGCGACGGGTCCTCCGTCGTGATGCGGCACTGCAGGGCCGCGCCGCGCAGGTGGATGTCGTTCTGATGCAGGCCGAGATCGGCGAGGGTCTCGCCCGCGGCGATGCGGATCTGGGACTGCACCAGATCGACATCGGTGACCTCTTCGGTGACCGTGTGTTCGACCTGGATGCGGGGGTTCATCTCGATGAACACGACCTCGCCGGTGCGCGGGCCGGCGGTCTCGAGCAGGAACTCCACGGTGCCCGCGTTCACGTAGCCGATCGAGCGCGCGAAGGCGACCGCGTGCGCGTGCAGCGCGTCACGGATCGCAGGATCGAGGTTCGGGGCGGGCGCGATCTCGATGACCTTCTGATGCCGTCGCTGGACGGAGCAGTCGCGCTCGAACAGGTGCACGGTCTCGCCCGCGGCATCCGCGAGCACCTGCACCTCGATGTGGCGGGGACGGATCACGGCCTGCTCGAGGAAGACCCGTCCGTCGCCGAAGGCGGCCGCGGCCTCACGAGAGGCCTCCGCGATCGCGGGCGGCAGCTCCCCCGCGGTCTCGACGCGTCGCATGCCTCGCCCGCCGCCGCCCGCGACGGCCTTGACGAAGATCGGGAATCCGATCTCTTCGGCCTGCGCGACGAGCGCGTCGACGTCGTCGGACGCCTCGGTCGAGCGCAGCACCGGCACGCCCGCGGCGATCGCGTGGTGCTTCGCGGTCACCTTGTTGCCGGCCATCTCGAGTGCCCGGGCGGGCGGCCCGATGAAGACGATGCCGTTCTCGGCGGCGCGGGCCGCGAGCTCGGGATTCTCGGAGAGGAATCCGTAGCCCGGGTAGATCGCGTCGGCTCCCGAGGCCAGTGCCACACGGATGATCTCGTCGACGTCGAGGTAGGCACGGACGGGATGCCCCTGCTCGCCGATCTCGTAGGATTCGTCCGCTTTCTGCCGATGCAGCGACCCGCGGTCCTCCCAGGGGAAGACGGCGACGGTGCGGGCACCGAGCTCGACGGCGGCGCGGAAGGCGCGGATGGCGATCTCGCCACGGTTCGCGACCAGGATCTTTCGGAACATGCTCACCTCTTACGGAGAGACCGGTGCGCGGCGTCGCACGACCGGACGTGCCTGAGTGTCCTCACAGCCTAGGGGACGGTAACGTAGAGCCTCGTGCACGTACTCTCCGTCTCCTCACTCAAGGGGGGGGTCGGCAAGACGACCGTGACGCTCGGGCTCGCCTCCGCGGCTTTCGCCCGCGGCGTCCGGACCCTCGTCGTCGACCTCGACCCGCAATCCGACGTGTCGACGGGGCTGGACATCCAGGTCGCCGGCCGGCTGAACATCGCCGACGTCCTCGCCAATCCCAAAGAGAAGGTCGTCCGCCAGGCGATCACCTCGAGCGGCTGGGCGAAGGTGCACGCCGGAACGATCGACGTCATGATCGGCAGCCCGTCGGCCATCAACTTCGACGGACCGCACCCGAGCGTGCGCGATGTCTGGAAACTCGAAGAGGCGCTCGCGACGATCGAGGCCGACTACGACCTCGTGCTGATCGACTGCGCGCCCTCGCTCAATGCCCTGACGCGCACCGCATGGGCGGCGTCGGATCGCGTCGTCGTCGTCACGGAGCCCGGGCTGTTCTCGGTGGCCGCCGCCGACCGGGCGCTCCGCGCGATCGAGGAGATCCGCCGCGGACTGTCTCCGCGCCTGCAGCCGCTCGGCATCGTCGTCAACCGCGTGCGGCCCCAGTCGATCGAGCACCAGTTCCGCATCAAAGAGCTCCGCGACATGTTCGGCCCCCTCGTCCTCTCGCCCCAGTTGCCCGAGCGCACATCGCTGCAGCAGGCGCAGGGTGCAGCGAAGCCGTTGCACATCTGGCCCGGCGATTCGGCGCAGGAACTCGCCGGCGACTTCGACGCCCTGCTGGATCGCATCATGCGCACCGGCCGTATCACGGCTGGCGAACAGCGCGCCTGACAGCGTTCCTCGGGAGAGGAGCGGGGCGATCGCCCGCGCGGCCCTCGTTACCAGCCGCGCGTGCTCGCCTCGCTCCCCTGCGAGACCGCCCGCGTGTACGCCTCGAGGGCCGTACGCGGTACACAAGCGAGGTCTCACGCAGCATGCTCGCCCGCGAGACTGCCGGTGTGTGCGGTCCGAAGGGCGCATACGTGACATACGCGCGGTTTCGCGGCGCGCAGGCCGGACGGGCCCGCATCGTCGCTCCGGCGCGGAGCGCGAGGCTCAGGCGGACTTGGCGGATCGGCGCGCGGCGAGTTCGTCGACCGGATCCGGCGCCTGCGGGTCGAAATCGACGAGGGTCGACTCGACTTCGTGGAGGACCTTGCCGACGGCGATGCCGAACACGCCCTGCCCCCGGCTGACGAGGTCGATGACCTCGTCGTTGGACGTGCAGAGATACACCGACGCCCCGTCGCTCATCAGGGTCGTGCCGGCGAGATCGCGGATGCCCGAGGCGCGCAGCTGGTCGACGGCGGTGCGGATCTGCTGCAGCGAGATCCCGGTGTCGAGCAGTCGCTTCACGAGCTTCAGGACGAGGATGTCTCGGAAGCCGTAGAGACGCTGCGATCCCGAGCCGCTCGCCCCGCGAACGGTGGGCTGGACGAGCTCGGTGCGAGCCCAGTAGTCGAGCTGGCGGTAGGTGATGCCTGCGGCACGGGCCGCGACCGCCCCGCGGTAGCCGACCTCGTCGTCCATCTGGGGCAATCCGTCGGTGAACAGCAGCTCTGTGGCGAACTGCGCGTCACGGGGCACGTCTCGCGCGCTCATTCTCGCCTCCAGCCGGACTCGGGTGTTCTTCCACGGTAGATCAGGGGGACCCCACCGGCAACGACATCCGCGTCGATCGTCCCGGCGTGTCGCGCACCTCTCACGGCGCGAGACGATCGAGCGCCGACGTGAGGAACACCGCGCGCACCTCGTCCAATCGGCGCAAGAGTTCGGGAGCGAGCTCATGGGCGCGGGCGCGCGAGGACACGTCAGTGCGCCTCAGCAGGGGCGCGAGAGCGCTGGCGACGAGCGCGACCTCGCGTTCGGCGGCCTGGCGCATGCCGCGCACATGACGAGGCTGGATGCCGTGAGCGTCGAGGGCGACGAGAGCCCGAAGCACCGTGAGAGCGCGCTCGTCGTAAGCATCCGATGCGACGACCAGCCCGGCACTGACGGCCTGGTCGAGCAGGGCCGCCGATGCTCCGGCCGCGCCGAGCAGCTCATCGCGGCGATACCGACGCGGAGCCTCGAGGATCGAGGGCGGGACGGAGATCTCGGTCTCGCCGTCATGGGCGTCGAGGTACTCGCGAATGCGCGCGAGCTTGAAATCGTGGTCGCGCTGCAGCACGAGGGCCGTGCGCAGGCGCACGACGTCCGAGGGCGAGAACTTGCGATACCCGGCTTCGGTGCGCAGCGGCGTGACGAGTCCCTGTTCCTCGAGGTAGCGCAGCTTGCTGGCGCTGAGGTCGGGGAACTCGGGCATCAGCCGCGCCAGCACCTGGCCGATGCTCAGGTACCCCGCCGACGCCTGGCGTCCGCGGGGTGCAGCGGCCGGGCTCACGCGCCCGTCACCGACGCGCGGTCAGCGGGCGAGACGAAGAAGTTGAGCCGGAACTTGCCGATGCGCACCTCGGCGCCGTCGTCGAGGACGGCGCGGTCGACCCGCTCGCCGTTGACGTAGGAGCCGTTGAGGGAGCGCTGGTCGATCAGCTCGAAGAATCCGCCGGTGCGCGTGATCTCCGCGTGCCGCCGCGAGACCGTGACGTCGTCGAAGAAGATGTCCGCCTCGGGGTGGCGACCCACGGTCGTCACATCGCTGTCGAGAAGGTAGCGGGCACCGGCGGTCGGCCCCGACCGCACGAGCAGCAACGCCGCACGGGACGGCAGCGCCGCGATCGACTCGAGCTCGGCGTCGGTGAGGTCGCTGCCGAACGGCACGAAGGAGAGGTCGGAGTCGTGACCGAAGGTCTGGGTGGTGTCGACGGAACGCCCGGCATCCGCACCGCGTCGGATGTCCCCGGCGCCGGCCCCGGCGTCGCGATCGTTCTCGTTCACACTGTCCTCCTCTTCGTGTCAGCCTAACGGATCGGCCACGGCCCGGCGTCCCCGATCCCGACCGATCACCGCACCTCGGGACGGCGCGGAGCGGCGACCGGGTCGGGATTGTTGCAGCGTGTGTCGGCGACCGCGCGCCCCCGCCACCGTCGACCTAGCCTGAATCCCAAGCTGCACGGCACCGCCGCGACGGCCCGACTCACGAAGGAGATCCCGTGTCCACGCCGCAGAACCGCTTCACGACCACCCCGGTGCGTCAGGACGCGGTCTGCATGTGCGCGCACGCCGAGCCCTGCTCCTCCTTCGCACCGGGACACGCTCTGCATCTGATCCAGGCGCGGCTGGTCGCCTCGACGCCGACCGAGTGGGTCGACGCGATCGTCCACGCGGTGGACGACGTCGACGGCGCACTCATCCTGCGCACGCTCGACGGACGTGTCCTCCAGCTGTGGAGCGCCGGCGCCGCGACGACCACGACGCCGGGAACGCCCGTCGCCGTGCACGAGCGTTACCACGCACTGTCCGCCGGCGGGCGGCTGTACAACGCCGCCGTCGTCTGATCGAGCGCGAAGAACCCGCCACGGCCTGGCCGTAGCGAGCCGAGCCGCGTCCCTGCGGGTAACCTCAGGCCGCGGCGAGAGCGTCGCGCATGGTCGAGCATGCGTCCATGCACGCCGTGCAGGCATCCGCGCACATCTTGCAGACCGGGCTCATGTCGGCGTGCGCCATGCACTCGTCCATGCACATCTGGCACATCGCGATGCACGCGTCGAGCATGGACATCATGACCGCGGGGGTCATGCCCTGCATCCGCAGCATCGTCCGCATCATCGTGTGACACATGTCGGCGCAGTTCATGCAGGCCGGAGCGCAGTCCATCATCCGACCGTCCATCATCTGCACCGAGCAGACGGTGCAGGCCTGCTCGCAGGCGGCGCACGCGTCCATGCACGCCTGCATCATGGCCATGTCCATCGCGGGCATGCCCTCCATCGACATCATGTCGTCGGTCATCGCGCCCATCATCATCGCGTCCATCACGTACCTCGTTCCGTGTCCAGCCGTCATTGTCGCGGCGGACACCGACTCGAATCCGAGAGACGTACCCGCCTGCTGGGCACGTTACCCCGATCCGCCCGTGCCGTCACGGCTCCTGCGGCGCGCTCAGCCGCATTTCACATGCTCGTCACACGTCCCGTCGGTTCGGGGGCGACGCGTCCACGCCGCGGTTACGCTGAAGAGGATGTCTGCACAGTCCGCTCCCGCCCGCCGTCCCCGCCGACTCTCGTTCCGCACGGCCACCGCCGCCGCCGCCGCCCTGGTCGCACTCGGCGCGCTCACCGTGGCCTCCCCCGCCGCGGCGCACGACGAGCTGCTGGGCACGAGCCCCAAGGCCGACACGGCGGTGGCCGAGCTGCCCGCGGACCTCGTCCTCACCTTCAGTGGCGTGCTGATGGACGAGCCCGGAGCGACCGAGGTCGTCGTGACGGATGCCTCCGGCACCGACCTCACCGACGGCCCGGCCGTCCTCAGCGGCACCCGGCTCACCCAGCCGCTCAACACGCAGGCGGCGCGGCCCGGGCCGGTGACGGTGCGCTGGCGCGTCGTCTCGAGCGACGGGCATCCGATCTCGAACGAGTTCTCGTTCAGCTACGGCGACGGATCCGTCGTGCCGACCGCCTCGCTCACCGCGCAGCCCGACCCGTCATCGACGAACGGCGACTCCGCGTGGGGGTGGCCCGTCGCTGTCGTCGCGATCGTGCTCGTCGGTGCCGGCGGCGCCGTGGTGGCCGTGCTGCTCGCGCGGTCGAGGGGGCGCCGCGAGGACTAGGCTGGGAGCCATGCCTCATTACAACGTCGTCGTCCTCGGTGCCGGCCCCGGTGGCTATGTCGCGGCGGTCCGCGCAGCCCAGCTCGGGCAGTCCGTCGCCATCATCGAAGAGAAGTACTGGGGCGGTGTCTGCCTGAACGTCGGCTGCATCCCCTCGAAGGCTCTCCTGAAGAACGCCGAGATCGCGCACACCCTGACGCACAGAGCCGACTTCTTCGGCATCTCGGGTGAGTTCACGCTGGACTTCGGCAAGGCCTTCGACCGCTCGCGCGTCGTCGCCGACGGTCGCGTCAAGGGCATCCACTACCTGATGAAGAAGAACAAGGTCACCGAGTACGAGGGGCGCGGCTCGTTCACGGGCCCCAAGGCCCTCACGGTGACCAAGAGCGACGGGTCGACCGAAGAGGTCACCTTCGACAACGTCATCATCGCGACCGGTTCGACCGTGCGTCTGCTGCCCGGTGTGACCCTCAGCAAGAACGTCGTGACCTATGAGGAGCAGATCCTCACGCGCGACCTGCCCGGCTCGATCGTCATCGTCGGTGCCGGCGCGATCGGCATGGAGTTCGCCTACGTCCTCACGAACTACGGCGTGAAGGTCACGATCATCGAATTCCTCGACCGGGCGCTCCCCAACGAGGACGCGGATGTCTCCAAGGAGATCGCGAAGCAGTACAAGAACCTCGGCGTCGACATCCTGGTCGGCACCAAGGTCGAGTCGGTCGTCGACTCGGGCGACAAGGTCACGGTGTCCTTCAGCGACAACAAGACCGGTGAGAAGAACCAGATCGAGGCCGACAAGGTCCTCATGTCGATCGGCTTCGCCCCCCGCGTCGAGGGCTTCGGTCTCGAGAACACCGGCGTGAAGCTCACCGAGCGCGGTGCCATCGACATCGACGACCACATGCGCACGAACGTTCCGGGGATCTACGCGATCGGCGACGTCACCGCCAAGCTGCAGCTCGCGCACGTGGCCGAGGCGCAGGGCGTCGTCGCCTCCGAGACGATCGGCGGCGCGGAGACGATGACCCTGGGCGATTACCGCATGATGCCGCGCGCCACGTTCTGCTCGCCGCAGGTCGCCTCGTTCGGCTACACCGAGGCGCAGTACAAGGAGACCGGCCGCGAGTACAAGGTCGCGACGTTCCCGTTCATGGCCAACGGCAAGGCACACGGCCTCGGCGAGCCCGTCGGCTTCGTCAAGCTCATCGCCGACGCCGAGCACCTCGAGCTCGTCGGCGGGCACCTCATCGGCCCCGACGTGTCGGAGCTCCTCCCCGAGCTGACGCTCGCGCAGAAGTGGGACCTCACGGCGCTCGAACTGGCCCGCAACGTGCACACGCACCCGACGCTGTCGGAGGCGCTGCAGGAGGCGTTCCACGGCCTCGCGGGCCACATGATCAACCTCTGAGTTCTCGCGCTCGGACGACTCCGCCCCTGCAGGTGATCACCTGCAGGGGCGGAGTCGTCCGGCGGAAAGGCTCGATTCAGAGGCCGAGCGAGCGTGCGAGCTTGGAATCGGATGCCGCCGGGCGCCCGCCGGCATCGGCGACCGCTGCGGACACCGCGCCCAGAAGCGCGTCGCGCGCGGGCCCGGGTGGGGGCGCGGACGGGCCGAGTTCGAACTCCCACTCCCGCCACGCCGTGTTCGCGCCGCGGCGCTCATCGGTCGCGGTGACGTGATCGTCCACGAACTCGGCCAGCACTCCCCCGTCGTGCCCGAGGAGGACGTAGGCATGCCGCTCGTTGCGGATGCGGGCGAGAGGCGTCAGGTCGGGTGCGCCGGCCGGTGTCACCCCGACGTCGCTCAGGATCGCGGCGACCGCGGCGTCGACATCCGGGGGGACGACGACCGTACCAGCGGGCCCCTCGTCCAGCGGCCAGTGCGATTCGAGGCGTCCGCCGCCCGTGTCCTTGGGGCCCTTGATGTGCCACCCCTCGTCGGGCCCGCCGGTTCTGCGGCGCACGGCATACCCGGCCCGCCCGAGCGCGAGGTCTGGGACATCGAGATACCGTGCGTCGAGATCGCGGATCTCGGGCCCGGTGATCGACGCGACGCCCGGAAGCGTCATCAGCAGCGGGAGCGGTGTGTCCTCGACGACGTCGAAGGTGAGCTCGATCTCGAGCGACGTGGTGGGTTCGTCGCTCACTCGTCGCGACCGTCGGGGTCGGGATCGATGTCGTCCTCGACCTCGACGTAGTGGAACGCGGCTGTCGTCGGCCCGTCGCCCTCGCCGGTGTTCTCCGGCTCTCCCGCACGCTCGTACACGATCTGCGTCTCGCTGTACGGCAGGATCAGCTGCGTCTGGGACTCGTCGTCGAGGGGGATGACCTGCCCGTCGAGCGGGCCTCCGTGCAGTGCTGCGATCGCCATGGGGTACCTCCACGATGGGTGCGGACAAGTAGGCCCAGCCTATCCGCGCGGACCGATTTGCACGTCTGCGACGCGGTGATGCACACTGCCCGGATGACCCCGCGCTCCCCCTCCCTCCGCCACTCTCCGGGAGCGGCGCGATGAAGCCGTTCCTGCTGCTCGCGACGCGTGCCGAGGACGTGCCCGCCGACGAGGAGTACGCACTCTTCCAGCGCTTCACCGGGTTGGACGAGAGCTCTCTCGTCCGCCGGCGACTGGAGGCCGAGCCGCTCGGCCCGGTGGACCTCGACGACTACTCGGGCGTGTTCGTCGGCGGCGGGCCTTTCAACGCGTCCGACCCGATCGAGAAGAAGTCGGCCGTCCAGCAACGGGTCGAATCCGAGATCGCCGCGCTCCTGGTCGACGTGCTGGCCCGCGACTTCCCGTTCTTCGGCGCCTGCTACGGCGTCGGGACGGTCGGCACGGCGCTCGGCGCGACGATCGACGGCACCCATCGGGAGCCGATCAGCGTCGTGGAGGTCTGCCGCACCGAGGCCGGGCGCGCCGATCCCCTGCTCCGCGGCCTTCCCGATCGGTTCACGGCGTTCGTCGGCCACAAAGAGGCGATCACCGTCCTGCCACCCGCGGCGACGCTCCTCGTACGGGGAGAGGCGTGCCCCGTACAGATGTTCCGCGTGGGGCACAACGTCTACGCCACCCAGTTCCACCCGGAATGCGACGTCGAGGGGATCTCCACGCGCATCCGTGCGTACGCGCACCACGGCTACTTCGGCGGCGGCGAGCTCGACCCGACGCTCGCCGCCGTGCGTCGCCTGCCGGTGCCGCACACCGGCGGCATCCTGCGCGCCTTCGTCGAGCGCTACGCGCGCTGACGCGGACGACTCCGGCCCGGCACGCCGAGGCGCACCGGGCCGGAGTCCGCGGTTCAGATCACCGGCGGCGTGTGCCAGATCCGGTCGATGTAGTCGCGCATCGATCGATCCGACGAGAAGAAGCCCGTCCGGGCGACGTTCAGGACGGCGGCGTGCGTCCACGCGTCTTGGTCGGCGTACGCCGCGTCGACGCGCTCCTGCGCGGCGATGTACGAGGAGTAGTCGGCCAGCACCATGAAGCGGTCGTCGTACAGCAGGTTCGACACGATCGGCTCGAACACGCTCCGGTCGCCGCCCGAGAAGGCCCCCGACGCGATGAGGTCCATCGCACGGCGCAGGTTGTCGTCGCCCTGGTAGAACTCCGCCGGCTTGTAGCCGCGCGCCCACAGCGCCTCGACCTCGGGCTCGCTCATGCCAAAGAGGAAGAAGTTCTCGTCGCCGACGAGCTCCCGGATCTCGACGTTGGCCCCATCGTCGGTGCCGATGGTGAGCGCGCCGTTGAGGGCGAACTTCATGTTGCCCGTGCCCGACGCCTCCTTGCCGGCGAGCGAGATCTGCTCCGACAGGTCGGCGGCAGGGATCACGCGCTCGGCGAGGGTGACATTGTAGTTCGGCGGGAACAGCACCTTCAGGCGTCCCTCGACGCGCGGGTCGTCGTTGACGACCGAGCCGACGGCGTTGATCAGGTGGATGATGCGCTTGGCCATCGCATAGCCGGGCGCGGCCTTCGCACCGAAGATGACGGTGCGCGGCTGGATGTCGGATGCCGCGACGCGGCCCGACACGATCGACTCGTACTGGGTCACGATGTGCAGGACCTTGAGCATCTGCCGCTTGTACTCGTGCAGGCGCTTGACCATCACATCGAGCAGGTGGTCGTCGCTGACCTCGAAGCCGTCGCGCGCGTGCAGCACCTGACCGAGCCGTCGCTTGTTCGCGGCCTTGACCGCTGCGAACGCCGCACGGAACTGCGGGTCCTCGGCGTAGGTCTCCAGCTCTCGCAGGCGCTCGAGGTCCGTGACCCAGCCGGGGCCGATCGCCTCGGTGATGAGATCGGACAGCTTCGGGTTGGCGAGCTTCACGAAGCGGCGCGGCGTCACGCCGTTGGTCACGTTCGTGAACTTGTCGGGGAAGAACTCGCTGAAGTCGGGCAGCACCTTGTCGCGCAGCAGCTGGGAGTGGAGCTCCGCGACACCGTTGACCTTCGCACCGGCGACGGTGGCGAGGAAGGCCATCCGGACGCTCCGCTCGGGGAAGTCGCCGATGATCGACATGTTGCGGATGCGCATCTCGTCGTCGCCGAAGCGCTCGCGCACCGCGGCGAGGAACTCCTCGTTGATGCGGTAGATGATCTCCAGGTGCCGCGGCAGCAGCCGCCCGAGCAGGTCGACCGACCACACCTCGAGCGCTTCGGGCAGCAGCGTGTGACACGTGTAGGCGAAGCACTTCTGGGTGATCGCCCACGCGGCATCCCAGTCCATCTTCTTCTCGTCGACGAGCACGCGCATGAGCTCGGGCACGCCGATGACCGGGTGCGTGTCGTTGAGCTGGAAGATGACGCGGTCGGGCAGCTTCGCGAGGTCGAAGTCCGCGGGAAGCGTGTGCTCGAGGAAGTCGCCGATGGATGCCGCGACGAAGAAGTACTGCTGCTGCAGTCGCAGCTCCTTGCCCTGCGGCGTGGAGTCCTCGGGGTAGAGCACCTTGGAGATGTTCTCGGCGTAGGTCTGCGCCCGGACGGCCTCTTCGTAGTCGCCGGAGTTGAAGACGCGCAGATCGAACGAGTCGGTCGCCTTGGCACTCCACAGCCGCAGCGTGTTGACACGGCCGTTGAGGTAGCCGGGCACCATGTAGTTGTACGGCACCGCCTGCACGTACCAGCCCGGAACCCAGCGGGTGCGGGTCGTGCCCTCGTCGTCGTAGGTCTCGGTGTGTCCGCCGAACGAGATGCGGCGGGATGCCTCGGGGTGCGGGAACTCCCACGGCGAGCCGAGCGTGAGCCACGCGTCGGGCTGCTCGACCTGCTGGCCGCCCACGAACGTCTGGCGGAAGATGCCGTACTCGTAGCGGATGCCGTAGCCGGTGTTGGGCACGCCGAGGGTCGCGAGCGAGTCGATGAAGCAGGCGGCGAGACGACCGAGGCCGCCGTTGCCGAGACCGGGCTCGACCTCCTGCGCGCGCAGGTCGTCGATGTCGATGCCGCACGCGGCCATGGCCTCGGTCGCGATCTCCGTGAGGCCGCCCGCGAGCAGGTTGTTGTCGAGCTGACGACCCAGGAGATACTCGGCGGACAGGTAGGCGACACCCTTGGCCTGCGCCTCGCGCTGGCGCTTGACGTCTTCGAGCCAGCGCGCCATGAGGTAGTCGCGCACGGTCATCGCGAACGCGTAGTACCGGTCGGTGGCGCTGGAGACCGACAGGGCGACGCCCCGCTCGTAGTTGAGATTGCGCAGGAACTGTCGGACGAATCCGTCTACGGAACTCGCCGGTCCGGTGACCGGGGCGAGGGCGAGCGGATGGGTCGCGCCGAGCGGGTGCGTCGGGGCGGCGGGCGAGGTGTCGGATGCTGTCACGTAGTCGAAACTACACACTGCGCGTCGCGCCCGTGACCGACGCCTGCCGGGAGAACGGCAGAATTCACGCCCTCGTTACGCGCGGGTGCGCTCACGCTCCGTGGCGAGCGCGGCGCGCGCGGCGTCGTATTCGGCGGATGCACGGGCCACGGCGTTCTCGGCCTGCTGCACGCGGCGCTGCGCGAACGTCGCCGCACCGAACCGTTCGCGCACGCGATCGTCGCGTTCGCGGACCAGCGTGACGATGTAGGCAGTCGCGATCAGGATCACCTGAGCCGACAGGTTGAACCACAGCAGCAGCGCGATCAGCGCCGCGAACGAGGCCAGAAGAGGGTTCGAGGTGGCGCCGCCGACGAACAGACCCGACAGCTGCTGGAGCACGGCGAGTCCCACCGCGCCCAGCACGGACCCCGTCCAGAGCGCCTTCGCTCCCGCGCGCACCCCGGAGAGCACGCGGAACAGCACGGCGATCGCGACGGCATCCAGCGCGAAGGTCACGAGGATCGCCAGCAGACGACTGCCCCACGTGATCAGCGGGTCATCGGGCGCGAGGCCCCACCACCCGGCGAGCGTCCCGAGGCCGGCCGTGCCGAGCACCGTCACCGCGGCAGAGGCAGCGAGAGCGCCACCGGCGCCGACCGCGAGGGCGAGGTTGCGCAGCATCACGAGCCAGAAGGGGACGTCGTCAGCACCCTGGTCGCAGACGACCCGCATCGCGGTGCGGAGCGACCCGATCGCCCCGATCGCGGCCCCCACGAGACCGACCGCGGCGATGGCGCCCGCGACCGTGAGCCCACCGGGAGCCGAGATCTTGTCGGGATCGATGAGCCCGCCCTCGCCGACGAGCCCGGGTACGGCGCGGTCGACGGCGTCGATCAGCGCCTGCCACGCCACCGGGTCGCTGCCCAGCCACAGCGCCGCGATCGAGAAGCCGAGCAGCACCGCCGCGAACACGCTGAACAAGGCCCGGTAGGTGACGCTGTCGGCGAGCATGGCGCCACGCCGCTCGCTGTAGCGCAGGAACGCCCGGACAGCAGTCAGTGACAGGGCCCAGGCGGTGATGCGCGCGATGTCCATGCCGCCCACAATAGGCACGCGCGGCGATCGGCGCTGGGACTTGACAACCGCCGGGCCTCGGCCGGACTGTGCCGGATCACGCCATCAGCGACAGTGCGGCCCCCGCCCACAGGCCGAACAGCAGGAACGGGCCGAACGGAATCGCCGTCGCACCGGTCGCGCGGCGGGTGCCGATGAGAACGGCACCGACGAGGCCGCCGGCGACGAAGGCCGCGAGCGTGCCGACCACGACCGCCGTCCAGCCGATCCAGCCGAGAGCCGCACCGACGACACCGGCGAGCTTGACGTCGCCGCCGCCCATGGCGCCCGGCCGCACCAGACGGAGCGCCGCGAAGAAGGCGAACAGCACCGCTCCGGCGAGCGCTGCGCGCACGAGCCCGCCCCACGGCGCCCCGGCGAGGCAGGCGGCGGCGAACGCGAGGGCGAGCACCGGGTAGGCGGGCAGGACGATCGCGTTCGGCAGACGATGGATCCGCACGTCGATCACGGTGAGCGCCACCGTGAGGGCGGCGAGATACAGCGACGCGGCGAGCACGAGCGCGAAGGCGAGGGGACGAGAGACCGGCGACGCCGTGCCGTAGGCGTCGGTCGCGGTGCACAGCGCGGACGCCGCAGCGCACACGAGCGCGGTCGCCGCCCCCGCCACGGGTCGCCGCGCGAGGATCCCGACGCCCCGGATGGCGGCGTGCACGGCGTGCCCGGCGGCCCCTCCCACCGATGCGCCACCGAGTGCGGCCACGGCGATCCAGAGAATCGACGGCGACTCACCCATCGAGCACCTCGAGCCGGACCGAGACGGTCCCCTCGCCGCCGATCCCCTCGGCCTCACGCACAGCGCGCTTGAGCGGCAGCACGTACGCGCCGCGGGAGGCATCCGGAAAGATCGAGGTGCGCCATCGCGACGATCCGATCCGCACCTCGACGCGCACGGAACCGAAGCCGCGCGGAGGTCGCGGGATCTCGCGGATGTCCGCGCTCAGCTCCTCGGGCAGCGCGACGAAGTACCACTCCTGCTCACGTGCCGTCCATCGGAAGATCGGCCCCTCGAACGCCATTCGCACGGGGCCATGGTAGGCGGCGGGCGCGGGGGCGCGTCGAAACGATCCTCAGGGGTGGATGATCACGGGGCTGCCCTCGGGCAGGGCCGCGAGCCGGTCGGTGGCCGCCCCGTCGAGGTAGATGCAGCCGAAGGAGTTCGGGCCCGAGCGCTCGCGATAGTAGTGGAACGCGGTGACGGCGACCGTGCCGCCATCGAACCCGGGCAGGGTGGGCGACTGCACGCCGAGATAGACGAGTGGATGCCCGTCGGTGTAGGCGAAGTCGGGGACCACACGCGTCAGCATGACGAACGTGCGCCCGACCGGCGTCGGCGTCGACGGCTTGCCCCACGCGAAGTCGTTCGCGACCCGCTCGCGGCCGCTCCGGCTCACGATGTCGATCGTGTGCGCCGCGAGATGGACCTCGACGTACGAGGCAGCGCGCGTCAGCTCGACATCGGCCACGCGCAGCCAGCCGGTGCTCTGCGCGGGGTTCCCCTCGGGAGGAGTCCCCTGCCGGCCGGCGAGCAAGACCTTGACCCAGTGCGTGTCGTGGACCACCACCGGCACGGTCGTGCCGCCGTACGCCGCGTCGCGCGGCAGGTACCCGATGGGTGCGCCGGCGGGATCGGCGAACACGGGGGCCGTCGAGAGCGGGCGGGCGAGCTCCCCCGTCATCGCGCCGAACGGGTCATCGTCGACCGGGAGAGCGGGGTCGACGCTCCACACATCGATCTGCGCCAGCGCGCTCACGTCGTAGACGGCGGTGTTCGCCGCGGCGCCCGACTCGCGCATCTGCCGCGAGGCGAACGAGGGACTCTCCGAGGCATCCGCCACGGACTCGTCGACGACGAGCGGCATCGCCGGGATCGGTGCCGTGCGATCGGGCACCGGGACAAGAGCGACACCGACGCCGAGCACCGCGATCCCGGCGAGGGCGAGCGCGGTGACGACCCACGGCGCCCACGCCCCCGGAGTGGGGGCGGGCGCCGTGGGTCGGGAACGAGCATGCACCCTCTCATCGTCGGGGGTGCAGAGCCCGCGGGCAACTCGTCACGCGCACGGCGAAGGGGGCCGGGTATGCTCCCCCGGCCCCCTCGTCGATGTGACTCGACGTTCGGTCCCGCGAACGGGACCGCGCCATGCGTCAGGCTGTCGTCTTCGTGCGGCGCGCGCCCTTCGCAGCCTTGACCGTCGGCACCGTGCCGGTGACGGCGTCGCTCTCGACCTGCGCGACCTTGCGGGCGGCGCGGACCTCGGCGAAGGAGGTGCCGTAGTACGCGGCCTCCATGAGGGTCTTCATGTCCTCGATCATCGGCATGCGGGGGTTCGCCGGTGCGCACTGGTCGCGGTAGGCGGCCAGGGCGAGGTCGTGCAGACCCGCGATGAAGGTGGTCTCGTCGACGCCCTGCTGCTGGAACGAGCGCTCGATGCCCACCCGGTCGCGCAGCTCCTCGACGGCCCGAGCGTAGCTCTCGACGCCCTCTTCCGGCGTGGAGGCCGGAAGGCCGAGGTGCTTCGCGATCTCCTGGAAGCGCTCGGGAGCGACGTAGCGCTCGTACTTCGGCCAGCTGGTGAGCTTCGTCGGCACGGTGCCGTTGTAGCGGATCACGTGGGGCAGGTAGACGGCATTCGTCCGGCCGTGCACCAGGTGGTACGTCGCACCCGTGACGTGGGCCATCGCGTGCACGATCCCGAGGAATGCGTTGCCGAAGGCCATGCCCGAGATGGATGCCGCGTTGTGCATCTTCTCGCGCGCCTTGATGTCGTCGGCGTCGGTCGAGTTCGGCTGCGCCGTGGTGCTGCGCTCGATGTTCTCGAAGATGAGCTTGATCGCGTGCAGGCACAGGCCGTCGGTGTAGTCGTTGGCGTAGACGGAGACGAACGCCTCGGTGGCGTGGGTCAGGGCATCGAAGCCGGCGTCGGCGACCAGGAACCCGGGCAGCATCTTGGTCAGCACGGGGTCGATGATCGCGACCGACGGGGTCAGCGCGTAGTCGGCGAGCGGGTACTTCATGCCGCTCTCGTCGTCGGTGATGACGGCGAACGGGGTCATCTCGCTGCCGGTGCCCGAGGTGGTCGGGATGCAGACGAGCTTGGCCATCTTGCCGAGCTCGGGGAACTTGAACGCACGCTTGCGCACGTCGAAGAACTTCTCACCGAGGTCGGAGAACTCGATGTCGGGGTGCTCGTAGAGCAGCCACATGACCTTGGCGGCATCCATCGGCGAACCGCCGCCGAGGGCGACGATCGTGTCGGGCTGGAACTGGCGCATCAGCTCGGCGCCGGCACGCACCTCGGAGACCTTCGGCTCGGGCTTGACCGTGTTGATCAGCTGCACCTGGACGCGGTTCTCGCGGCGGTTCAGCACGTCCATGATCTTGTCGACGTAGCCGAGCTTCGTCATCGTCTCGTCGGTGACGATCGAGACCCGCTCGACGCCCCGCATGTCGGTGAGGTAGCGGACCGCGTTCGGCTCGAAGTAGGTCTTGGCGGGCACCTTGAACCACTGCATGTTGTTGTTGCGCCGACCGATGCGCTTGATGTTCACGAGGTTCACCGCCGAGACGTTGTTGGAGACGGAGTTGTGTCCGTAGGAGCCGCAGCCGAGGGTCAGGCTCGGCATGAAGGCGTTGTAGATGTCGCCGATGCCGCCGAGAGCCGACGGGCTGTTCTCGATGATGCGGACGGCCTTGACGACCTTGCCGAACTCGGCGATGACCTCCTGGTCGTTGGAGTGGATCGCCCCCGAGTGGCCGAGACCGTCGAAGTCGACCATCTGGCGCGCCAGGTCGATACCCTCGGCCGGAGTCTTGGCGCGGAGCACGGCGAGCACCGGGGCGAGCTTCTCGCGCGTCAGCGGCTCGTGCGGGCCGACACCGGAGACCTCGGCGAGGATGATCGAGGTGTCCTCCGGCACGGTGAAGCCGGCGTGCTCGGCGATCCACTGCGGGGACTGACCGACGACGGTGGGGTTCAGCTTCGCGCCGGCGCAGTTCTCACTGTTCGCCGCGACGCCGAAGATGAACTCCTCGAGCATCCGCTTCTCGTCGGCGGTCGCCAGGTAGGCGTGCAGGCGGGCGAACTCGGCGAGTGCTTCGGCGGCGATCGGCTCGTCGAGGATGACGGCCTGCTCGCTCGCACACACCATGCCCATGTCGAAGGACTTCGACAGCACGATGTCGTTGACCGCGCGTCCGACCTTCGCCGTGCGCTCGATGAAGGCGGGCACGTTACCGGCGCCGACGCCGAGGGCGGGCTTGCCGCAGGAGTACGCGGCGCGGACCATGGCGTTGCCACCCGTGGCGAGGATGAGCGCGACGCCCGGGTGGTTCATGAGGGCGCCGGATGCCTCCATCGACGGCTCCTCGATCCACTGGATGCAGTTCTCGGGGGCGCCGGCGGCGATGGCCGCGTCACGGACGATCTTGGCGGCGGCGACGGAGCACTTCTGCGCAGCCGGGTGGAAGCCGAACACGATGGGGTTGCGGGTCTTCAGGGCGATGAGCGACTTGAAGATCGCCGTGGACGTCGGGTTCGTCACGGGCGTCAGACCGCAGATGACGCCGACCGGGTCGGCGATCTCGGTGATGCCGGTGATCTCGTCGTGCGAGATGACCCCGACCGTCTTCTGGTTGATGATCGAGTTCGTCACGTGCTCGCACGCGAACATGTTCTTCACGGCCTTGTCTTCGAACAGGCCGCGGCCGGTCTCTTCGACCGCCATGACGGCGAGCTCTCCGTGATAGTGAAGCGCGGCCACACTGGCTTTTCGCACGATGTGGTCGACCTGCTCCTGAGTGAAGGACGCGTACTCCGCGAGAGCGGCGAGCGCGCCATCGACGAGGACATCGACCTGAGCATCGATCGAGGTGGACATGATGGGTCTCCTACCCGGCGCGGACACGTCGTCCGCGTCATCGCTTTCCGGGTCCGAGGGGCTCTCGGGCCTGTCTGAGACCAGTATGCCACCTGTGGTCTGACCACACAAGCGGCACTCTCGATTCGGGGCCCACCTCCCCGAATCCACCCGAGCGCAGGCATCCCCGCACCGCGCCGCCGCGCCGCCGCGCCGCGCCGCCGACGGATGCCGAGACCCACCCCACGCGTCGAGACCGCCGTTCCGAGTCACGGTCTCGACGCGAGAACGCGGTCTCGGTGCGTGCGGGACGGCAGCCGTCGGCACACCCCGCGAGCGCGGGCATCCGGTTCGGGCACCCTTCAGTAATGCTGAAGCTTTCGGCGTACAGTGACGACATGCTCCCCCTCGCGATCGCGATCATCACCGCAGCACTCGTCTTCTACAGCGTCTTCTACAGCGTCGGCGTCTGGGCCGAACGCATCCAACGCACCCTGCGCTGGTGGCACGCCGGCATGTTCGCGCTCGGTCTCGCATGCGACACCGGCGGAACGATCCTCATGACGCGGATCGCGGCCGATCGACGCGCCGACGGGATCGCCGAGAACGCCGCCGGGACGCTCATGACCTGGACCGGAACCGCGGCGATCGTCCTCATGGCGGTGCACCTGGTCTGGGCGGTCGTGGTGCTGGTGCGCGGCCGCGAGACGGAGAAGCGCGCGTTCCACCGCTTCAGCATCGTGGTGTGGGCGCTGTGGCTGATCCCCTACGTCGCGGGCGCGGTCAGCGCGATGGCGAGGTAGGGCCGGGCGCATCGCCGACCGGCCGCGCCGGGCCCACGGGGTCGGGATCCCGGAAGTCCGCGCGACGCGACGCGAGGGCGGCGGATGCCGCGAGGGCGCCGATCGTCAGGAGCGCCCCCAGCACCAGGGCCGCCTGCTCCCCCGGCGACAGCAGTCCGGTCTCGGCGCCGACGGTGGCCGCGGCGATCGGCACCCCGAGCTGTGCGGCGGCGATGACCGACCAGAGGGAGCGCTGGCGCAACACGACGCCGATCAGGTGAGCGAGAAGGGCACCGACCCCGAGAAGCAGGCCGAGCCCCAGGTACGCCGGGTCGTCGCGCAGACTCGACAGCGACAGCGAGGCCCCGAGCCAGACGAAGTACAGCGGCGAGAGAAAGCCCTCGGTCACGGCGAACAGCTGTCGCGCGAGCCGGCGCGGCTCGCCGACGCTCGCGACGGCGAGCCCAGCGGCGAAGCCGGCCAGCAGCACCGACACGTGCGACACCTGGGCGAGCGCGCCCAGCGCGCAGACGAGGATGAGACTGAGGCGCAGCTCGAGCGCGAGCCGGTGCGTCTTGCTGATCGTGCGCACCCGCGATGCGCGCTCGCGCCGCTGCATCCACCGCAGCGCGAACGCGAGCGCTGTCGCGACCGCCGCGATGCCCAGCGCACCCAGGGCGGATCCGACGGCGTGCTGCGGATCCATCGCGAGAGGCAGCGCCACGATGCATGCGGTGTCGGCGATCGCAACCTGCGCGATCGTGGTCAGCAGTTGCGCCCCGCCCAGCCGCAGCTGCTGCACGGCCGGCAGGACGAGGGCCGCCGACGACGAGGCCATCACGACCGCGTAGACCGCGCCGTGCCCCGTGCCGAACAGGGTGGCGAGGCCCCCACCGGCGAACGCCGCGACGATGCCGACGGCGACCGCTTGCAGCGCGCCGCGCCCGAGGGCCGGGCGCAGCCGACTGTCGCGCAGCGGCACGTGGGTTCCCGCGACGAACATCGTGAGCCCGAACCCGAGCGTCGCCAGGAAGGCGAAGGTGGGGTCGGTCGCGTCGACGAGCCGCAACCCCGACGAGCCGATCAGCACTCCTGCGACCAGTTCGCCGACGACGATCGGCACACGCCATCTCGTCACGGCGGCCAACGCCGGCCCGAGGAGGGCGACCGCCCCGACGAGGGCGAGGATCGACAGGCTCATTCCATCACGCAGTGGGGGTGACGATGCGGCACGGGATCTGGGTGTTCTCGTCGAGGTACCAGCTCGCGCACACGCGATGGTATCCGTCGGCGATCTGCGCCGGTGTGCCGGTCGTCAGCTCGCCGCGCACGAGCAGCACCGGCGACAGCGGAGTGCCCGCGTGCACCTTCGCCAGATCCGCCGCGACGTGCGGATTGTCTTTCGGCAGCAGCGGAAGCCGCGCGGCGCGCAGGACGTCCTTCGCCTTCTTCAGCACCGTGGGGGCGGCGTGCAGGGCGGCGACGATCGAGCTCACGCGTTCCGGGGCGGCGACGAGGGCGAGATAGTCGGCGGCAGCGGGAAAGTCGTGGTCGTCGGGCTCGTTCTTCCAGATCGGGTCGCGCATAGCGCCCATTGTGCCCGTCATCCGTATGTCGCTGCTGGGCGGGGTGGCGTCCTCGCCTGGACCCACCCGCGTCTGCCCGCGCACGTGGCCGCCCGTGCCCGCCAGTGCCCGGCTCGTCGAGACCCACACCTCGCGTCGAGACCCCGGTCACGAGTCGCGGTCTCGACGCGAAACGGCGGTTTCGACGGCGCGGGCCCGAGCGGGGCCACCGGCGCGCGCGCAGACTGGAGGGGTGGCATCCATTCCCGTCTACTACTACTCGTCGGTGTCGAACCTCACGGGACGGTTCGCCGAGAGCCTGGCAGCGCGCACGGGTCGCGCCGTATTCCAGCTGGCGGATGCCGCGGTGCGCCACAGCGAGCCCGACGGCCCCTGGGTGCTGCTGACCCCCTCGTACAAAGCGGGGAACGCCGACGAGGTGACTCTCCCCGCTCCCGTGCGTGCCTTTCTGCGGTCGCCGACGACCCGACGCCGTCTGGTGGGGATCATCGGCTCGGGGAACCGCAACTTCGGCGAGTACTACCAGGCGGCGGCGCGCGAGCTCGCAGTCGCCTCGGGGCGCCCCGTCCTGTTCGAGTTCGAGCTCTCCGGCACACCGGAGGACGTCGAGGCGTGCGGACGGATCCTCGACGACCTGGACGCCGCGCTGCACGAGGTCAGCTGCACGAGTACAGAGTGAAGCCGGAGTCGCGCGCGTCGCCGGCCGCGTAGCCACCGCGAGGGCCCGCGGACGCACCGCCGGCGTCGGCGCCCTCACGGGCCGACTCGCCGCCCGTATGCGTTCCGTCCTCGCCATGCGCGCTCTCGGCACCGTGCGCGCTCTCAGCGCTCTGCGCGCTCTCGGAGCCGCGGCCGGGAGCGGACGGAGCGATCGCTTCGGCGGCGCCGCGTCCGGCGTCGGATGCACCGACGCCGGACGCCCACGATCTGACCTCCGTGCAGGCGTTGCTCTGCGCTGTCGCGCGCACGGGGTCGTTCTGCGGCGCGGACTGCTTCACGACGAGCAGGTGCACCTCACCCGAATCGATCAAGCCACGGATCTGCGCCGATGTGAACACCTGCGCCTGACCTGAGAACCCGCCGTCGGAGAGCACCTCCCGCCCCGTCGCGTCGATGAGCGGTGCGGCGATGTTCCAGGTGTCGGTGAGAAAGAGCGGATGCCCGTCGGTACCGCCCCCGGCGGAGAGCACCGCCGTCAGCAGTTCGGCATCGGCGCCTGACAACGCGGAGGAGCCTCCCCACACCGCCGGGGCCGACACGGCGAAGGCCGGGTCGGGCGATCCGGCGGACACCCCGCCGGTGTGCCCGTCGCGGCGGATGCCGACGGACGCGTCGCCACCGGATCCGTCGCGCGACGAGTCGAGCACCTGGGCGCTGAAGAGCGCGGGGCCGGCCACGAGGGCGGCCGCTGCAGCGATGGCCAGCACCGATCGGCCGATGGTGCGTCCGGCCGCGACGAACATGCTCGCCCCGAACCCCACCACCAGCAGCACGCACATCGGCACCGACAGCACGACGGGCATCCGTCCCGCGACGGCGAGGAGGATCCACCAGCCGCCCTGCACGGCGATGAGTGCGGGAAGGATCGCGCGCTCCACGCGTCGCGTCGACCGCGCGAGACGCAGGGCCTCGGTCGTGGCGAACGCGGTGAGCAGTGCCAGCTGCACGCCGATCGCGGCGAGGTAGGCGGTGTGCGGCATGCGGGCGACGCTGAGCACGCCGGCAGCCGTCAGAAGCCAGATGGTCAGGACGACGAACGTGGCACGACCTGTTCCGTCGACGCCGCTCGGCGAGGACGCGCCTGCCTCAGCCACCGTCGTGCGGCGCGGCCACCACCGCCACACCCCGAGCGCGATCGCCGCGATCGCCGCCGGGTACAGCCAGCCCACCTGGGTCGCGTACGTCGGATCGAGCAGCTTCAGGTAGGCGCCCTGCGGCCCGCCGGACATGCCACCGCCGGCCTGCACGGCGCCGGGAACCGCGTTCGGGACCAGTCGATCGATGCCGTTGTAGCCGAACACCATCGCGAACACGTCGTTGTCGGTCGACCCGTCCACGAACGGGCGCGACGCGGCCGGCACGAGCTGGATGACGAGTATCCACGCGATCGACGAGACGACGGCGACCGCCGCGAGGATGCCCGCGCGGACGAACCGGCGACCCCAGGACGCACCGCCCACGAGCACGGTGCCGACGAGGAGAGCGGGGAGCACGAACCACGCCTGCATCATCTTCGCCTGGAACCCGACGCCGATGAACAGCCCCGCGAGCAGCAGCGGCCACAGCCGCTGTGTGAGCGCCGCGCGCTGCCACCACACGAGCGCAACGGCGAGCGCCATGGTGAGCATGCCGTCCTCCATGGGGTGGCCGAACATCGACACGAAGATGGGCGTGAAGGCGGCGGCCGCGGCGGCGACGAGACCGCCCGCACGTCCGAGCCAGCGCAGGCCCACGACGGCGCAGGCGAGGGTCGTGACGACGCCCTCGATCAGCTGCGGCAACGCGAGGGCCGACGTCGTCGGCCCGAACAGGCGGATGCTGAGGGCCTGCGGCACCGCGAACCCGCTGAGCTTGTCCAGCGTGACCGTCGCGCCCGGGTCGAAGGCGCCGAAGAAGAGCGCCTGCCACGACTCCGACATGGAGCGGGCGGATGCCTCGTAGAACGAGAAGTCACCGCCACGGGCCAGGTTCCACGCCGTGAGCGAGGTCGACACGACGACAATGAGCGCCAGGGAGAGACGAGCCCACCAGGGCTCGGACCACCAGCGGGGCAGGACGGGCTTTTCACGCACGATCGAGAAGGTAGCCTCGCCCATTCAGGTCGGGCTCTGCGCGCGCTATCAGGCAGATGTGAACGGCGACGCCCCGGTGAACAGCGGGAGAACACCGCGATTGTCCGACACCAGACTCAGACCCCGCCGATGTCGACCGCCTATGCTCGCCCCCGTGCTGCGCCGGTCTCTCCCCCGTCGACGCGCCGCCATCCGCGGCGCGATCGGCCCCGTTGCCGCGGTGAGCGTGGCGACCTGCACCATCATGGCGCTGGCCGGCTGCACAGCCTCGCCGGCGCCCGCCGACCCGTTGGAGCCCACGGTGCTGGTGTCGGTGGACTCGTGCGGGCAAGGGTGGACGACGCCGACGGCGGGTGCGCAGCGCATGACGATCAGAAACGTCGATTCACGCGCGGGCGAGGTGTATCTCACCGATGCGCAGTCAGGTGCGGTGTACGCCGACATCGATCCGATCGGGCCGGGTACGCAGACCGAGATGGACATCACGCTGACCGCGGGCGCCTATGCCTTCCGCTGTGCGATGGAGGACGAAGGGACCGTCACCGGCCCGACCGCCACCGTCGTCGGCACCGCGACCGACGCCGCCACGCCGGTCGCCGCGGTCTCGCAGGCCGACCTCGTGCCCGCCACGCTCCAGTACGAGAAGTACGTCACCGATCGCCTCCCCGTGCTGGCTCGGCTGACGAGCACCCTGCGAGCCGACCTCGCCGCGGGCGATCTGGAGGCGGCGAGGGCGGACTGGCTTCCCGCACATGTCGAGTACGAAACGCTGGGCGCAGCCTACGGCGCGTTCGGCGACCTCGACGATCGCATCGACGGACTCCCGAACGGGCTGCCTCGGGGCCCCGCCGACCCGGCGTGGACGGGCTTCCACCGCGTCGAATTCGGCCTGTGGCACGGCGAGGCGGCATCCACCCTCGCCCCGCTCGGCGACGACCTCGCCAGCGCCGTCTCGGATCTTTCCGACACGTTCGCGCACGCCCAGATCGATCCACTCCAGATCTCTCTCCGTGCGCACGAGATCACCGAGAACGCCGTTCAGTTCGAGCTCACCTCGGCGACGGATTTCGGCAGCGACTCGAACCTCGCGACGATTTCCGCGAATCTCGAGGGCACGACGACGGTGATCGACATCCTGGCGCCGCTGCTCGCGTCGCGCGATCCCGGCTTCTCGCGAATGCGCGCCCACCTCGACAGCACCCGCGCCGACGTGCCGGCCGCCGGGTCCGATCTGCGTGCGCTGCCTCTGGCGACGAGACAGCGGCTCGATGCCGACCTGTCGCAGCTCGCCGAAGACCTCGCCCCCGTGGCAGCCCTCCTCGATCCGAGACGAGTCGACCAGTGACGAACACCCCCCTCCCGCCCGCATCGTGCCCCGTCTCCGGCGTCGGGCGGCGCGGGTTTCTGCGCGGAGCGCTCGGCACGGGTCTCGCCACGGGGGCTGCCCTCGCAGGCTTCGGTGGCGGCGCGCTCGCGACGGCGGCGCATGCGCAGACGGATGCCCCGGCATCCGACGCGGGTCGCGCGATCCCTTTCCATGGCATCCATCAGGCCGGCATCCTCACTCCCCCGCAGGCCGCAGCCGCGTTCGTCGCCTTCGATCTGACGACCGGATCCGTCGCCGACACCGCGGCGCTTCTGCAGACGATCACCGACCGTGCACGGGCGCTCACCGCGGGCGGCACCCCCGCGAACCTCGGCATCTCGGCACCGCCCTCCGACTCCGGGATCCTCGGCCCGGACCTGCCCGCTGCGGGCCTGACGGTGACCCTCGGCGTGGGCTCGTCGTTCTTCGACCGGTGGGGCCTCGCCGCTCGCCGCCCGACGCGGCTGCGCCCGATGGACACGTTCGTCAACGACGACCTCGACCGCGCGCGCTGCGACGGCGACCTGCTGCTGCAGATCTGCGCCGACAGCACCGACGTCGTCCTGCACGCGCTGCGCGACATCGCCCGGCACACGCGGGGGGGCATGCAGGTGCGCTGGCGCGTCGACGGCTTCCAGTCGCCGTCGCGTCCGAGCGGCGCCTCACGGAACCTCCTCGGCTTCAAAGACGGCATCGCGAACCCGGCACCGGCAGAGGCCGACGCCCTTCTCTGGGTCGGTGCGGGCGGCATCGAGCCGGCGTGGGCGACGGGCGGCTCCTATCAGGTGACCCGGATCATCCGCATGCTCGTGGAGTTCTGGGATCGCGTGACGCTCTCGGAGCAGGAGCGGATGATCGGGCGCCGCCGCGACAGCGGCGCCCCTCTCACGGGATCGTCCGAGACGGATGCGCCCGACTACACCGACGATCCCCTCGGGTCGGCGATCCCGCTCGATGCGCACATCCGCCGCGCGAACCCCCGCAGCGCCGACACCGACGACACGCGGCTGCTGCGTCGCGGGTACAACTACGACGGCGGCACCGACGTCAACGGCAACCTGGACATGGGCCTCGTCTTCACCTGCTTCCAGCAGGACCTCGACCGGCAGTTCGTCACGGTTCAAAAACGCCTCGCGGACGAGCCGCTCGCGGACTACATCTCCCCCGTCGGCGGCGGGTACTTCTTCGCACTGCCCGGCGTGCGCGACGCATCCGATTGGCTGGGGCGCGGCATCTTCGCCTGAGCCGACCTGCCGCGCGGCCGATGGCACGACCGCGCACTCTCAGCGAACACATCTGCTCCTCAGCCGAGATCCCTCGGCCCCGTTCAGTCTGCGTTTGCGATCTCGGCACGCAGACCGCTCCGCGCGGTCGTAGCGTCACGACGCACAGAGTGTGCGCGGTCGTCTCGGCACCCCTCGATCCGACCGTCTGATTCCCCACAGAAAAGGATCGTCGATGAAATCCGCAGCCCCCAGGTCCCGCCGGTGGATCATCGTCACCGGAGCGGTGGTCGCCGTCGCGGCCGTCGCCGTCGGCATCGGTGCCAGCCAGCTCTCGCATGGCGCAGGAGGAACGGATGCCGCGACCCCGTCGGGCGCGACCACCACCCCTATCCAGCACGTCGTGGTCATCTTCGACGAGAACGTCTCGTACGACCACTACTTCGGCACGTACCCCAAGGCCGCCAACACCGACGGCACCCCGTTCACCGCCTCAGCCACGACGCCGAGCAACGACAACCTGTCGAGCGCGAACCTTCTCACGGCGAACCCCAACCAGTACCCGCCGATGCGGCTCACGCCATCGCAGGCGGCCACGTGCGACCAGAATCACGGGTACACCCCTGAGCAGAAGGCCGTGAACGGCGGCGCGATGGACCAGTTCGTCCAGAACACCTCCGTCGACACCTGCACGGGCCTCTACGGCGCGCCGGGCCTCGCGATGGGCTACTTCGACGGCAACACGGTCACGGGCCTGTGGAACTACGCCCAGCAGTACACGATGTCCGACAACGCGTGGGACGCCGGTTTCGGCCCGTCGACCCCCGGCGCATTGAACCTCATCTCCGGCCAGACGCACGGCTTCCTCGAGTACGACTCGAAGACCGGCGCGCAGGTCGCGACGCCCGACACCTACACGCTCGCCGACCCCGACGCCCAGGGCGTCGGCACCGTCATCAACGATCCCGATCCGGCCTTCGACGACTGCTCCGACAAGAACCACACCGCCACCAACACACTCGCCGGCGCCGCGGCGGGCAACACGAACATCGGCGACCTGCTGAACGCCCACGGCGTGACCTGGGGCTGGTTCCAGGGCGGGTTCCGACCGACGACGGCCGCCGGCGGCGACACGACGTACGCCGTCTGCGGAGCGAAGCACACCAACATCGCGGGTGCCTCGGTCGTCGACTACAGCCCGCATCACAACCCGTTCGCGTACTACCCGTCGACGTCGAACCCGCACCACCTGCCGCCGACGTCCGTTGCGGCGATCGGTCAGACCGACCAAGCGAACCACCAGTACGACATGTCCGACTTCACCGATGCCCTGAACGCCGGCAACCTGCCCGCCGTCAGCTTCCTGAAGGCGCCCGAGTATCAGGACGGACACGCCGGGTACTCCGACCCGATCGACGAGCAGCACTTCCTGGTCGACCAGATCAACGCCATCCAAAGCTCCAAGGACTGGGCATCCACGGCCGTGGTCATCGCGTACGACGACTCGGACGGCTGGTACGACCACGTCGCGCCGACCATCACGAACGGCTCGCAGAGCGCGAAGAACGACACGGCGCTGTGCTCGGCAGCCCGCGCACCGACGCTGGGCGGCCTGCAGGACCGGTGCGGTCCGAGCCAGCGCCTGCCGCTGCTCGTGATCTCGCCCTACGTGCACGAGAACAACGTCTCGCACGACCTCGTGTCGCAGCCCTCGATCCTGCGCTTCATCGAGGACAACTGGAGCACAGGTCAGACCGGTGCGGATTCGCTGGATGCCGGTGCGACGTCGCTCGCGACGCTGTTCGACTTCGGCGCGTATGACGGGCGGCGCGTGCTGCTCAACGAGGACGGCTCGGTGAAGTCCATCACCGCGATGGGCTGATTGCCCTCGTCCGAACGGCGGTGTCGGGCTCGTCCCGGCACCGCCGTTCTCGTCGGATCCGCGAGGGCACGAACGCGGCGGCATCCCGCCGCCGTCCGCCCGCACGTATTCCGGCGGATGGCGCGTTGCAGAAACTATTGAATGTATAGTGGCTATATCATCCATAGTGAGGAGAATCCCATGGCACAGATCGTCGTCTTCGGCGCCACCGGTTACGCCGGTGGCCACATCGCCCGCGAGCTCGTCTCGCGCGGGCACGCTGTTCTCGGCGTCGCCCGCACCGTCCCCGAGAACGGCGACGGCATCGAATACGTCGCCGGCTCAATCCACGACGCCGAGCTCGTCCGCCGCGTCGCGCACGGCGCTGACCAGATCGTCGTCGCACTCCACGCGCACGTCGATGACGGCCCCCAGCTCGCCGAAGCCCTGCCGCTTCTGGCCGAGGTCGCCCAGAGCGAGGGCGCCCGCCTCAGCTTCGTCGGCGGCGCCGGATCGCTGAACGTCAGCGAGGGCGGCCCTCGCCTGTTCGACACCGCGGAGTTCCCCGCCGAGTACAAGCCCGAGGCCGTCGCGCACGGCGCGATCCTCGACTGGCTGCGCACGACCGACGAGAAGCTCGACTGGTTCTACGTCAGCCCCGCCGCCGTGTTCGGATCCTGGGTGCCGGGCGAGCGCACCGGCACGTTCCGCGTGGGCGGCGATATCCTGCTGACCGACGCCGAGGGGAACTCGAGCATCAGCGGCGCCGACTACGCCACCGCCTACGTCGACGAGATCGAGAAGGCCGCCCACCCGCGCGCCCGTCTCTCCGTCGCCTACTGACCGAACCCGAAGGGGACGCCGTGACCGAGGACCTGCCGTTCGACCCGTACAGCCCGAACTGCCCCAGCCGGCAGCTCGTGGATCGCATCGGCGACCGGTGGACCATTCTCGTGATCGGCGTCCTCTCGGAGGGCCCCGCCCGCTACACCGACCTGAGCACCCGCGTCGGCGGCATCTCGCCGCGAATGCTCTCGCAGACCCTCAAAGCCCTCGAGCGCGACGGCCTGATCGAGCGCCGCGCCTACGCCGAAGTCCCACCCCGAGTCGTCTACAGCCTCACCGCAGCCGGCGCATCGCTCGGCCCTGTGCTGCTGAGCGTCGAGGACTGGGCGCGCGAGCACATGCCGGACGTCCTCGGCGCTCGGGAGCGCTTCGACGCCTCGGCGGGATCACCCGACGCCGGTCGCCATCAGCATGGGCCTCGACCGATGTGACGAGCCGCGTACACCCCGCGCTACAGCCCTTCGCCGGCACGGACGAGATCGAGTGGGGCTCATCTCGCTCACGCCACCGGAGACGCGTAGAGCACCAGCGACATCAGGCGCGAACGGCTTCGTATCCAGCCTCTTCGACAGCCGCGAGCACCGCCGCTTCATCGACGAGGCCGGCCGTGGAGACGGCGAGCAGGCCCGACTGGGCGCTCACGTCGACCGCGTCGACGCCGGCGATCTTGGACACTTCCTCGCGGACGGCGCTCTCGCAGTGCGCGCACGTCATCCCGGAGACCTGGAACTGCGTGGTCGTCATGGTGGACCTTTCCTCGATGGATACCCCTAGGGGGTATCTTCCATCGTAGGACGGATCGCCCCGCTCGGCGCGGCCGATTCCCCCGGGCGTGCGGCGTAGGCACGCAGGAACGCCCGCGTCCCGTCGGACATGATCTGCCGGATGCGACGGGTGTCGCTCCGCCGGGACGGGGGCTCGTTGAGCACCCGCAGGATCGTGAGGGCGACGAAGTGCTCCGCCGCGAGCGCCGGGTCGTCGACGTCGACGAGCCCAGCGGCGGCGAGGCTGCGGATCCGCTCGGTGAGCGCGTGTGCGTGCGCCGCATCGAGGGGATGGTCCTCGAGCTCCGGGAGGAGCGGCTCGTTCTCGGCGATGAGCGTGACGACCGCGCGATAGTCGGACGACGCGAGCAGGGATGTGCCCAGATCCGCCGCGAACGCCCCCAGTGCGCGCTCAAGGCCCGCGGAACCGCGGATGTCGGCGTCGTCTCCGAGGTGCTCGGCGATGAGTCGGCGCAGCGTGGCGAGAGCCGCCTCGCCCGCATCCTCGATCGTGCCGAGCAGCAGACCGCGCTTGTCGCCGTAGTAGTCGTAAACCGTCCGCTTCGAGACGCCGGCGCGCTGCGCGACGGCATCCATGCTCGTCCGTTCGACGCCCGCCGCCCCGAAGAGCTCGCGCGCCGCCGTGAGGATGGCGGCGCGCTTGTGCGCCTGCCCCTGACGCAGAGGTCTCGACACGGTATCCGTGGTCATCCCGCCCCCCTCCGGATCAACGGGCGGGACCGGCCCGGCCCCGCGCATCGATCCTACACCGGAGAGTGTAGGAGACTACACTGCACGGTGTAGTGTGCCATTCATGAACGTCTCATCGGCGGAGCTGCAGGCCCACCATCTGATCAAGCGCTATGGCGCCACCACGGCCGTGGACGGACTGTCGTTCACGGTTCCCCCGGGTGCCGTGACCGGCTTCCTTGGCCCCAACGGAGCGGGCAAGTCCACGACTCTGCGCATGTTCCTCGGACTCGATCGCCCGACCGGTGGCGCCGCGACGATCGGCGGGCTCCGGATCCGGGAGCTGCCGCACCCGATGCGGGTCGTCGGGGCGCTCCTGGATGCGCGGGCGATCCATCCGCGGCGGAGGGCGATCGACCACCTCGCCGCCGTGGCGCGCGCCGGCGGCATGCCGAGGTCCCGCGCGGCGGAGGTGCTCGACCTCGTCGGATTGGGAGGCGCCGGCGACCGCGCGGCGGGCGATTTCTCCCTGGGCATGAAGCAGCGCCTGGGCATCGCCGCGGCACTCGTCGGAGACCCCGGCATCCTGATCTTCGACGAGCCGCTCAACGGCCTCGACCCGGAAGGCATCCGCTGGGCCCGCTCGCTCATGCGGCGGCTCGCCGATGAGGGCCGCACGGTGCTGTTCTCGAGTCACCTGATGGGCGAGATGGAGCTCACCGCCGACCATCTGATCGTGATCCACCGCGGACGCCTCGTCGCGGACGCCCCGCTCCCGGACGTCGTCGCGAACCACACCACGGCGCGCGTGCGGGTGCGTACGCCGCAGACGGCACTGCTGCGCGGTGCGCTCGCGAAGCACGGGGTCGACGACGTCGGAGCGGACGGAGCCGTCCTCACGATCCCGCACGAGACCACGGACCGGATCGGCCGAATCGCCGCGGACGCCGGCGTCGAGCTGTCCGAGCTGACCCTCATCCGCGATTCCCTCGAGGATGCATTCCTCTCTCTCACCGCCCCGGCCGCGCCGTCCCCCGACTCGCCCGGCGCGCCCGTCTCGCCGCTACGGCAGAAAGCCGCCTGATGAACCTCTTCGCCTCCGAATGGATCAAGACCCGCAGCGTCCGCAGCACCTGGGTCCTCGCCGCCGCGACGGTCGTCGTCACGGTGTCCGTCAGCCTCCTCGGAGTGAGTGCGCTCGCCGGCAGCGGCGCCGCCTCCCCCGCCGAATTCGACCCGGTGGGAGCCGGATTCAAGGGCATCCTCGTGGGTCAGATCCTCATAGCCATGCTGGGTGCTCAGTCGATGACCGGAGAGTACGCGACGGGCCAGATCCTGTCGACCCTGACGGTCGTCCCGAAACGCGGCGCGCTCCTGGGGACGAAGGCCGCGATCACCGGCCTCGTGGCCCTCGTCACCGCCGTCGTCACCGTCGCCGCGACCTTCGCCGCCGCGCAGGCCGCACTCGCCGCGGGAGGCCTCCCGTCCGCGGACATCGGCGATCCCGACACCCTGCGTGCCGCCGCGTGCGCGACGCTCTACCTCGTGCTGACCGCCCTCATCGGACTCGGTTTCGGCACGATCACCCGGAGCGGCACGGGCGCCCTGTCCGTCGTGGTCGCGATCGCGCTTCTCGTCCCCGCGCTCGCGCCCGGGGTTCCCGGGACGGTGGGAGAGGTCCTCCGCACCGCCTGGCCGCTGACCGCCGGGCAGGCGTCGTACACGATCACCGCCGATTCCTCCCCTCTCAGTGGGATCGCCGTCATGACGGTCTTCACCGTGTGGACGATGCTGGCCGCACACCTCACGCTGCGCATCCGCGACGCGTGAGCCGGGTCGTGCTTGTCGGCGGCGCCCTCACGCTTGCGCTCCGGCGGGAACGGCGACTCATGGTTCATGTACAGTACTAATAAGCACACTTATCAGATTGCGAGCACACCATGTGGATCACCGAATACCGAGCGACGACGACAGCGACTCCCGCGGCGGTGTGGGATGCCTTGCGAGCCCTCCACTCGGGACAACCGCTCGGACCGGAGTCCGACTCGTTCGAGTTGCACGGCCCGTTCGCCGTGGGCACCGTGCTCACGATCACCCCCCAGGGACAGGAGCCCATGCAATCCACAATCGTCGACCTCGTTCCCGAACGCCGCTACGCCGACCGCACGCTGTTCGGAGGTCTCTCACTCACGTTCCGGCACGACCTCGCGCCAACCGACGAGGGTGGAACAGCGGTGACGCACACACTGATCATCGACGGCACGGATGCGGACAAGGTGGGACCCGACCTCGGCCCGCAGATCAGCGGCGACTTCCCGGTGGCGATGGCAGAGTTGCTCGCCGCCGCCGAATCTCGGTGAGCGACCGGCTGGCGTCGAGCTATCCTGACGCAAACTCCAGCCCCGGCCTGGCGCTGTGGCGGACGACGAATGCTTGGCAGCGCCAGGTGCGCGCCGCCCTGTCACCGCACGACCTGACGCATACGCAGTACGTCCTCCTCGCCTCGCTGACCTGGATGGACCGATCCGCCCCCGTCAGCCAGCGCGAACTCGCCGACCACGCGGCGCTCGATGTCATGATGACGTCACAGGTGATTCGGATTCTCGAGGCGAAGGGCTACGTCCGACGCGAGCCCCACCCCTTCGACGGACGTGCGTTCGCGCTTGAGCCCACCCCCACCGGAATCGAGCTGGCCAATCGAGCGACCATCGACGTCGAGACTGCGGACACCGCCTTCTTCGAGGCCCTCTCGCCCGGCGCGACGCGAGCATTCGTATCCGCGCTGCGGGACCTCGCGTCACACCGGACGGACGGAGGGCCACGTGCACACGACGGACCGTGATCAGGCTCGATCGACACAGGGGCCGTCAGTGCGTGAGCAGCACCTTCGCGAAGCCGATGCCGAAGCTGACGAGCGCGAGCATCACGCCGGCCCAGAGCGCCCCGACGGTCAGGGGCTTGCCGCTGAAGCGCTGCATCGACAGACCGACGAAGCCGATACGAACGGCGAGCACGACGATGGCCGCGGTCTGCATCCACGCCGCCGGCAGCCACCCGATCCACGCCACGACGTACAGCGCCGCGGGGATCAGCGACGAGGTCGCGATGGGGCGCGCGGTGCGCACCACCTCGCGCATGGCCGCGCGACGCGCGGCAGGGCGACGCGCGACGCCCGCTTCGCCATATCCCTCCGCGACGATGTGAGCGAGCACGTGCGCGAGGAAGGTCAACAAGCCCGTCGCGAGCACCGCCCAGACCGCGGCGCCGTGCTCGATCTGCTCCGGCCCGACCGCGATCGCTGCACTGAGCAGGGTGATGTTGCCGTAGACGTACGACGACAGCCACTCCCGGACCTCCCCCGCGGGCAGGTCGGGCGACGGGCGCCGACCGCGACGGCGAGGATCATCACGAGGCGAGGTGCCGTCGGCGGAAGATGACATGGGCCACATTGTCCCTCGGTGACGCCACCACGCACAGCCCGCGCGGTCCGCGATCAGACGTCGCCGCCGCGACCGACGGGAACGGCGAGGAGCGTCGCGCTCAGGCGAACCCCGCCTTCAGCGCCGAGAGATGCTCGCGGCTGGCCTGCGCGGCGGCGTGCGGCCGACGGGCGACGATCGCATCGACGAGCATCGCGTGGGCATCCTGGTCCATCTTCTCGTCCGCCACGGGGCGGAGGCGGAGCATGTTGACCATCGCGCGGCGAACCCTCGCGGTGAAGCCGTCGAACATCTCGGTGAGCACCTCGTTGTGCGCAGCCACGACGATCGCGCGATGCAGAGCCGTGTCGGCGTCGACGTGGTCCTCCACGCTGCGGCCCGACTCATCGCGCGCCAGAAGCGCGCCTCGGATCGCCCGCAGATCTGCGGGCGTGCGACGTTCGGCTGCGAGCATGGCAGCTTCGACCTCGATCGCCGTGCGCGCCTCGATGACGGTGACGATATCGGCCCGGCGGAGCACCTGATCCCAGTCCTCGGGGGCGTCGAGCGCCGTGACGTAGACACCCGCCCCGTGCCGGGAATCGAGGACGCCGCGACCCGCAAGCCGCCGAATCGCCTCGCGGACGGTCGAGCGCCCCACGCCGAGCTGGAGGGCGAGCGTGGTCTCGCCGGGGAGCTTCGCCCCCAGGGGCCACTCCCCGGCGCGGATGCGCTCGGCCAGCACATCGGCAACCTGGTCGGCCAGCGGGACCCGCACGAGTCGCGTCACGATAAACTCCTCTACTTGTCTGAGGACTTATGTTACTGTCATCCCCGTGTCATCGCTCGCTTTCCTTCTTCTTCGCCGCCACGGCGGGGCTTAGCCTGACCGGCTCCCCGACGTGGAGCCGCACGGTGCGCCGGTCGTTCGCTCGTAAAGAGACCCCCGAAGGACAACCGACATGACCACGCCCCCCTGGAACCGGCAGCGCCCCTCAGGCATGCCCTCGCACCGCTACACCGACGTGTACTCTCGCGTGCAGATCCCCCTCACCGACACCGAACGCCAATGGCCGAGTCGCCGGCTCACCGCAGCACCGCTATGGGTGCCGGTCGATCTGCGCGACGGCAATCAGGCGCTCGCCGAGCCCATGGATCCCGAGCGCAAGCGACGATTCTTCGAGCTCATGGTGCGGATGGGCTACACCGAGATCGAGGTCGGCTACCCCTCGGCATCCCAGACCGACTACGACTTCGTCCGGCTCATCGCCGACACCGACATCGCCCCCGACGACGTCACGATCGTCGTGTTCACCCCCGCCCGCCGCGACCTGATCGAACGAACGGTGCAGTCGATCCGAGGCATCCGCAACGACGTCGTCATCCACCTCTACACGGCGACCGCGCCGGCGTGGCGAAACACAGTGCTGGGCAAGAGTCGAGACGAACTGCGCGAGCTGATCCTCGCTGGCGGGCAGGACGTGCTCGAGCTCGCCGGTGACCTGCCGAACGTGCGTTTCGAGTTCAGTCCCGAGGTCTTCACCCTCACCGAGCCCGACTACGTGCTCGAGATCTGCGACGCGATGACCGCGCTGTGGGATGCCAGCCCCGAGCGCCCCGTCATCCTGAACCTCCCCGCGACCGTGGAGATCGCCACTCCGAACGTGTACGCCGACCAGATCGAGTACATGCACACCCGCCTCGCCCGCCGCGACGGCGTGATCCTTTCGGTCCATCCCCACAACGACCGGGGCACCGGCGTCGCCTGCGCCGAGCTGGCCGTGCTCGCCGGGGCGCAGCGCGTCGAGGGATGCATCTTCGGCAACGGCGAGCGCACCGGGAACGTCGATCTCGCCACGCTCGCACTGAACCTGCACGCGCAGGGCGTCGATCCGATGGTGGATTTCTCCGACATCAACGAGATCCGCCGCACCGTCGAATACTGCAACCGGATCGAGGTCCACCCTCGTCACCCCTACGTCGGTGACCTCGTGCACACCGCGTTCAGCGGCACTCATCAGGACGCCATCAAGAAAGGGTTCGCCGAGCACCGGGCCCGCGCCGCCGAGGAGGGATGCGACGAGAGCGAGATCGCGTGGCGGGTGCCGTACCTGCCGATCGATCCCGCCGACATCGGCCGCAGCTACGACGCAGTCATCCGGGTGAACTCGCAGTCCGGCAAGGGCGGAGTCGCCTACCTGCTCCAGACCGAACACGGCGTCGAGCTGCCGCGGCGTCTGCAGATCGACTTCTCGCGGCATGTGCAGCGACACACCGACGCCAGCGGCGGCGAGGTCACCGCCGACGACATCTGGGCGATCTTCGCCGACGCCTACCTGCCCGACACGAACGACGCCCGGGTGCGCGTCGGCACCGTGCGCGTCGATGAGGCCTCGACGGATGTCGTGATCCAGGTCGAGGGCCACGAGTACCGCTCCTCGCACGCGGGCGTCGGCCCCGTCGACGCCGTCGTCCGCGCGCTGGCCGACGCGGGCATCGAGGTCGAGATCCTGTCGCTGCACCAGAGTTCGCTCCGCTCGGGCGCGGATGCCGAGGCGCTCAGCATCGTCGAGTACCGCGGCCCCGACGGCCCGGCCTGGACGGCGGGGCGCGACGGGTCGGTACTCACGGCGACCGTCGACGCCGTCGCGCGCGCGGCGAACGCGATCGCCGCGCGCGCGGTGGGAGCCTCGTGATGACGAGAGCGTGCCGGGTGCCGCCGGCGCGGCCGCTCACCTGCCCCGGTCGAAGAAGTCCCTTTCGTGCACGGCCGATCGGCGGAACGCGTCGCGCATCGCGGTGCGCACCTTCTCGTCCGCCGTCGCCGCGGCGCGGGTGACGATGTCGATGGCGTGCCGAGTCGAGGCGGCGAAGGCGGGATCGGCGTACGTGTCGAGCCAGGAGCGGTACGGATGCTCCGCATGCGAGAGCGGGTGCAGGCGGTCTCCGACGTCCTGGTAGATCCAGAAGCACGGCAGCAGCGCCGCGATGAGCACGCGGTAGTCGCCGCGGGCTCCGGCGGCGAGGAGATGGTCGAGATACGCCGTCGTGACCGCGTCCGCGCGGGTGTCGTGTCTGTTCGCGGGCCCGAGCCAGCTCTCGTGCAGCTGCAGTTCGCCCGCGATCGCCCCCTGGGCGGCCCCGGCCCAGAACGCCTGCTCGTCGCCGGTCGGCGCCAGCCGCGCCGCCTCGGCCAGCACCCGCGCGTAGTCACGCAGGTACAACGCATCCTGCGCGAGATATCCGAGGAACACGTCGCGCTCGAGGGACCCGTCGCCCAGGCCGCGCACGAACGCGAGATCGTCGATCTCGGCCCGGATGCCGCCGACGTGCTCCCACCAGTCCTCTTCGACTTCTGCCACGGTGGGCGCGGTCGTCGTGCCGCCGCGGGTCCAGAGCCCGGCGAAGTGGCTGACCGGCCCGTGCCCGGACCCGACGCCGAGACTCGCACCGTGCCGGATGCTCTCCGCGAGCCAGCGCTTGGACTCGGCCGCGGCCCGCTCCCACTCTCCCGTCAGAGCGACGCGGGTGGCGACGGCCGACGACAGCGAGCATCCGGTGCCGTGTGTGTTCGTGGTGGCGATCCGCTCTCCGGGGAACTCGGTCACGGCGAGGTCGCCCCCGGCCTGCTCGACGAGGGCGTCCGGCATCCGCTCGCCCGCCAGGTGCCCGCCCTTGGCGAGGACGCGCACGCCGTGTCGCCCGGCGACGCGACCGGCCTGCGCGAGCGCGTCGTCCCACGCCTCCGCGACGGGTTCCCCGGCGAGGATCGCGAGCTCGGGAAGGTTCGGGGTCACGAGGTCCGCACGCGACATAAGGTCGCGGAGCGCCTCTTCGGCATCCGCCTCGAGCAGGCGGTCGCCACTGGTGGCGACCATCACCGGATCGAGCACGACGACCGGTGGACGCACCCGATCGAGCCATGAGGCGACCGCCCGGATCACGTCGACCGTCCCCAGCATCCCGATCTTCACGGCGTCGATCTCGACGTCGTCCGAGACCGCGTCGAGCTGTTCGACGAGGAAGGCCACGGGCGGCACGTGCACCGACCGCACCCCGCGCGTGTTCTGCGCGACCAGCGCGGTGACGACGGCCATGCCGTAGCCGCCGTTCGCGGCGATGCTCTTGAGGTCGGCCTGGATGCCTGCTCCGCCGGTCGGGTCGGTCCCCGCAATGCTCAGCACGCGCGGCACCCTCGAGGCCGTCCGCCCGCTCATGCGACGCTCCACGCCGCACGCAGATCGACGGCCGCCCGGCCCGGGTCGACCGCGCCGCAGACGGCCGAGACGACCGCGGCACCCGCAGCACCGGCACGGCGCAGCATCGGCAGGTCGGCTGCGGTCACGCCGCCGATCGCGACGGCGGGCAGAGCGCTCACCGCCACGAGTCGGGCGAACTCGTGGTGCCCGAGGGGTGGCGGCGCGTCTCGCTTCGTGGAGGTCGCGTGCAGCGCCCCGATGCCGACGTAGTCGACGACGCCGCACGCGGATGCCGCCGCCAGCTGCTCCGGCGTCGATGCACTCAGCCCCAGCACGGCGCCCGGATCGATGAGGTTCCGAACGGTCTCGGGCGGCAGGTCGGACTGACCGACGTGCACGCCCGCGACCCGCGCGCCCGCATCACGTGCGGCGAGGAAGACATCGACCCGGTCGTTGACGAGCACCGCGACACCGTCCGGCACCGCATCGGCCACCCGCAGCACGGTGTCGAGGAACCGGCGCGCCGAGGCATCCTTCTCGCGCACCTGCACGGCCGAGACGCCCTGCGCACCCGAGACACCCTGCGCCGTCGCGGCGCGCACCACCTCGACGACGTCGTGGCCCGCCGCGGCCGCCACCCCCGTATCCGTCACGAGGTAGATCGACAGGTCCACGCTCACGCGATCACCGCCCGCGTGCGGAGCGTGTCGGCATCGAGGCCATCGAGTGCGTCGAGAAGAGCGACCGCGAAACTGCCCGGTCCCCCCGCACGCGTCGCCGCGACCTCCGCGGCGACGGTGTAGACCGTCACGGCGGCGACCGTCGCCTCGAACCGGTCGTCATGGACACCCGCGAACGCCGCCATCACGGCTCCCAGCGCGCACCCGCCGCCGGTGACGCGGGTCAGCAGCGCGTCTCCGTTGCCGAGGCGGACCTCCTCGGCACCGTCGGTGACGACATCCACCGGCCCCGAAACGGCGACGACGCCGCCGGTCGCCCGAGCGATGCGCCGTGCGGCGGCGACCGCATCGTCGACGCCGTCGGTGGCATCCACCCCGCGCCCTCCCGCCCCCGACCCGTCGAGCGCGATGATCTCCGACGCGTTGCCCCGCACGACGGCGGGACGCTGCCGGCGCAGCTCGGCGGCGAGCGCCGTGCGCACCGGCAGCGAGCCGACGGCGACCGGATCGAGCACCCAGGGCGTACCGGCGTCGTCCGCGGCGGACACCGCCTCACGCATCGCCTCGCGCTGCTCGGAGGTCGGCGTGCCGAGGTTGATGAGCACGCCGGATGCGACGCGGGCGAACGGTCCCGCCTCGCCCGGGATGTCGACCATCGCGGGCGAGGCGCCGAGGGCGAGCAGGACGTTGGCGGTGATGGTGGTCACGACCGAGTTGGTGAGGCACTGCACGAGCGGCGCATGCGAACGCACCGCCTCCCAGGCCTCGACGGTGGAACGGAGCAGGTGTTCTGGCGTGCGCGTCATGCGCGACATCCCTTCGCTAGTACGAACTAGATCAGGTTCGACGGGTGTGATCTCAGCCCCGCAGGGCACCCCGTGTCACGTGTTGGCCCCAGGTTAGCGGATGGGCGCACCGGCGCGATCGCCGCGCTCAGGCGCGCAGTGAATCGCTCCGGCAGACGTGGACCGGCGCCCGGCTGTCGCTGATCGCGGCGGTCAGCCGCCCAACGCCCACAGCACGCCGGCCGTCAGCGGCGTCAATCCCGGGTAGCCGGGAGTCAGCCCCGCGGGTTGGATGGTGTTGAGGATGACGATCGCGAGGTCCGAGTCCGGGCAGTACGCCGCGATCCCATTGGAGCCGGGGATCGCCCCCGCGTGCCCATGACAGGTGCCGACGCCCGGCACCATCCAGGTCGCGATCCCGGCACCCTCCCCGAGCTGCACGTGCGGAACCCCGGACGTGTCGTACGCGGCGGAGTAGTACTGCGAAGACAGCGGCGTGACCTGCAGCATCTCGCCGAGGTGGCCCGCGTCGACGACATCGCCTCCGACGAGCGCACGAATCCAGACCGCCTGATCCGCAGCGGAGCTCACCATGCTGCCTGCCGCCCACGCGCCCGGCCACTGCGGCGACGGCGACTGCGCACCGACCGTGCCGCCTTTGCCGGCGCACGCGGCGCCCTCGCCGTCCGCGCACGTGAGCACGAATCCGTTCACGGCCTCCGGACCGGTGCCCACGCCGTCGAGGTAGGTGTGCGCGAGACCGAGCGGTTGAATGAAGCGCGTACGCACCAGCTGCTCGTACGGCGTCGCCGTTGCGAGTTCCGCGATGCGGCCGAGCACGATGTACCCCGCGTTGAGGTACTCGTACGCCGTGCCCGGTACGAACGCCGGCACGCGGGTGAAGACGTCGTCGATGAGTTGCTGCGGAGTCGCCGTGCCGACACGGGCGAAGTCGAGCTCGCTCAGCCCGCTCTCGTGTTGCAGCAGCATCCGCACCGTGATCAGATCACCACCGGGCGCCGCAGGGAACCAGCGATCGATCGTGTCACCGAGCGCGAGCACGCCCTCCTGATCGAGCTGCATGATCAGCGCCGCGGTGAAGAGCTTGGTCATGCTCCCGATATGGAAGGTCGCGGCCGGGTCGAGCGCCACACCCGCGTCGCCGTCGCCGCTCACCGCGACCACCACGGCTCCGTCGCCCCGCGAAGCGGCGACGGCGACGCCCGGGATCGTGTACGCGAACGGCCCGGTCGACGGCGATGCGCGCCACTGCAGCAGCGAGGCTGCCATCCGGTCGCCGAACACGGCGTCGGACGGTTCCGTCGTGGTCGGGACGGGCGCGGGCACAGCGGTGCAGGCGGCGAGCACAGCGATGAGCAGCGCGGCGCCCGTGAGAATCGTCCATCGGATTCGGCGCACGGTCATCTCCCCCTCGGGTGCGGAACGTCGATCAACCACGGAACGGGGCGACGAACGCGGCGAGTTCGCGCGCGAGCTGCGTCGAGAACGGATGCGTCACCTGATCGACGAGCGCCGGGACATCGGTGGCGCCCACGTCTCGGAGGATGTGCACGACGCCCGGAAGCTCGACGAAGCGGGTGCCGCCCGCCGCGAATCCCGACGCCAGCCACGCCACACCGGAGCCCGGAGAGCCGTCACCGCAGGGGGTGTTGGAGTCTTTCGTGCCGCAGGTCACGAGCACAGGGATCGTGACCTGCGGGGCGAGAGCGGCCGGATCGATCTCGTCGAACTGCCGCCCGTAGAGCGTGCGGTACGCGTGCGAGATCACCATCTGCGCGGGGTCTGAGCCGAAGATGTTGCTCTGGATCGTCGACTGCATGACCGCCGTGTATCCGGTCGCGTCACGCAGCGGCGCGGGACCGGGTGCCGGGTACGGCGGCGTGGCCGAGCGGATCTCCTCGACGCCGTCCGCGATCCAGGTCGTCAGGCTCGCGGCATCCGCGGACGCCATCGCGGATGCCGCGACCGCAGCGTCGATCTGTGCGGAGAACTGGTGGGAGACGATGTCGAGGATGCGGCCGTAGGCCGGCTCGATGAGCAGCAGCGCCGCCGGTGCGGGCGCGCCGCTCGGGTCGGAAGCCACCACAGTCGCCACCGCACCGCCCTCGCTGTGTCCGACGAGGAGAAGCCGTGTGGCGTCGACGCCGGGTTGCGCCGCAAGGAACGAGAGGGCGTCGCGCACGGGCTGCACGCGCAGTCCGTCGTACGTGAGGGGAAGGAGCAGACCTGGATCGGCGGCGTACGGGCCGAGCCCCGTCTCGCCCGTGCCGAGCTTGTCGAACCGCAGCGAGGCGATGCCCTCGGCCGCGAGGAGGTCCGCCAGCCAGCGATACTCCCCCATCGAGATCCCCGCGCCGTCGCCGTCGCGATCCACGTCGCCGGTGCCGCCGATGATGACGGGGCGGCGACCATGGGGTCCGCCTCACGCGGCCCACGGTAGCTGCCGTGATACGTGACGCCGCCGCTGACGAAAGCGATGTCGGTGTCGGCCGCGATCGCGCCGCACGCCGGCACGGCCGCGGCGGGCGGTGCGGCCGCGCCCCCACTCGCGGCCGCACCGATCAGGAGTGCCGCCACCAGCCCCCACGCACCCCCGCCGCGACGACGCCGGCCTTCTCGACGACGCAGGATCAGAACGATCCCGACGGCGAGAAGGCAGAGAGCGGCGACGACGATCAGCGAGTTCGACGCGCCCCCGCCCGTGGGGGCGAGGCAATCGGGCATGACACTCCTCCTCGTCGGGGGCGGCCTCTGATTCGCACCCCTCGCGTGTCGACGGCATGTCACCGCACGTCGATCGCGTTTCGTCTCAGTGTCCTGAAACGGCCGGGCGCGAACAAGAACCTCTTGCGGACGTGTCCGCAAGAGGACAGTCTGAGCGCGTGAATGACGAGTCTCTTCTCGCACTGGCTTACCGTGGGCGACCGGCGACGATCGACGAACTGGCCACGCTGTCGCATCTCCCGCTCGCAGACGCACGCGTCGCGGTGACCCGGCTTCGCGCGCGCGGCCAGCTCGGCGGCCACGATGGACACATCACCTATGTGAACCCCGGCGACTGGGCCGCAGAGACGGTCGCCGCGCGCGCCGGCGACCTCCGCCGCACCGCGCGCGACCTGCTCGGCGAGATCGAGCGGGTGGTCGCGGACCTCCCTCGGATGATCGACCATTGGTCGATCGGGCAGACGTCGGCAGACCCGATGCCCGTCGTGACCCGCCACGGGCCGCGCGCATCGGAGGACGTCTGGTTCGAGTTCGGCCGGCGCGACGCAGGAACGCTGGATGCCGTCCTGCCCGACATCAGCCGATTCCTGACGAGCCCCCACGAGCGGGTCACCCGCTTCTCCGAGGCTTTCCGTCGCAAGGATGCCGTCCGCGTGATCCTGCCGACCACGATCGCGAAGGACCCCGTCGTGCAGCCCTTGCTCGTCGCCTTCACCGCGGCCGGTATGGAGTACCGCTTCCTCGACGATCCGCCGAGCTGGTTCTGGGTGGACGGCGAGCAGCTCGCCATCCCGTTTGAGTGGGGCGAGGGGCGTCCGACGAGCGTGATCAGCGTGCGGAACGCGGCACTGGCGGGCATGATCTCGGCATACTTCGCCTCACTCTGGCGACGTGCCACACCCGGCGTGCCGACCACGGAGCCGTGGACGCCTCTGCTTTCCCTCATGCGCACCGGGATGACCCTCGACACCGCATCCCGTCAAATCGGGGTGAATCCCCGCACGGGTCGGCGGCGCGTGGCGCAGGCGATGACCCACTACGGCGTGTCCACGCTGTTCGCGCTGGGCATGGCGTGGGCGGCGGATGCGGATGCGGGCGTGTCACACGCGCCGTGAGGGCTCGCACGCCTCTCAGATGTCGAGCTCCTCGACGTCGGGGCGGGTGAGCGCCGCCGCCGTCGCCTGGACCAGCGCATCCGGTAGATCGCCGGCCATCGCGGCGACGTCAGGGAAGACCGACAGAGAGCGCCGCCCCGTCTGCCACCAGTCGTGTGCCCACGTCCGACGGTCTCGTAGAACGCAGGTTCGGGTTTGGCCGCACCGATCGCTCCCGACGGATGGACGTCGTCGAAAAATCAGATGCGGCCGACGCCGATCGGCGCGATCCCGCCGCTCTCATCGACCGCCGACCGGTGTCTCATCGGTGGCTGCGCAGTCGCAGTCCTCGCGTCATCCTTCCGCGAGGTCGAGCATGGCAGCGACGATCCGTTCACGCATCCCTTCGGAGAAACCACGCCCGAGAGCGTCACGAGTCCACAACCCGTCCGAGGCGAGGAGCGCCACCCACTGCCTCGGGCTGAGCGGGCGTTCATCCTCGCCGGACCACCGCCGGAACAACGCCTCTCGATTGTCGCGCACCGGCCCCTCGCCGGCGCCGTTGAGGACGATCTGCAACTCCGCCGTCCGTACGTCGGCATGCGCGAAGCTGCGGATCATTGCGGCAAGGCGCTCATCGGGCGTGGACAGATCGACATCTTTTCCGAGGGCGCGGGTCGCAGCGGCATCCACCTGCGTCCAGACATCAGATTCGACCGCATCCAAGAGCTCTTCTTTCGACGCGAAGTGGTACTGCAGACCCCCTTTGGTCAGCCCCGCCTCGGCGGCGACGGACTCCAGCGTGAGGTGTGCGATACCGTCGCGCTCGATCACCGCATTCGCCGCCGCAATGATCTTCTTCCTGCTACTCGGACGCGCCATCGTTCCCCTTCGTCGACCCGAATCCTCTCGACTCACTCACGAATTACTATACCGTCCAGCAGGTATAGTAATTCTGCTCGGCGCTCACACATGCTTCGAGCGGAAGAGCAGACATGTACGTCATCGGATCCGCTTCGGAGATCACCGAGATCCTCGTGCGCACAGATCAGTCTCAGCACCGACGTGACGCGCTCGTGGTCACCCTTCGGGTGCACGGGAGCGTGCCGACGCACTCGCACGCATGGGTCGACGGCGTTCGCGAAGACCTTCACGACGCCCTGAACAGGTACCGCCCCCGACTGCTCGTGGTGGTCATCGACGGATCGTACGATCGCGCCACGATCATGGGCATCGCGTCAGGACTGGTCGAAGAGGCGTCGTTCCTCTCGACGAACCTGCTCGGAAAGGAGGTCACGGCGCTCGGTGTCGTCCTCGACGATCCCGCGCACCGCGAGCTGGTCGCCGAACGCGTCAGTGAGCACCTGATGCGTTCCACGAACATCGGCAACGGCACCGTCATCCCCTCGCGCAGGCTGGCGGGCGACAGCATCCGCGATCTCATCATGGAGACGGTCCTGTGAGTCCGTCGCGCTCGGCGGACGCGGCGCCGACGCGGTCGCGCACGCGCTCCCCCGCGGCGCTGGCGCCGATGGGAAAGGTCTTCGCGGTGGCAGCCGTCCTCGAGGCGGTCACCTGGGTGGGACTTCTCAGGGGCATGTTCCTGAAGTACGTCACGAGATCCACCGAACGGGGCGTGACGATCTTCGGCCCCCTCCACGGCTACATGTTCGTGATCTACATCGCCGTGGCGGTCGTGGCGGCGGTCGTCCTCCGCTGGTCGTGGTGGGTCGCCGCGATCGCCCTGCTCGCGGCGATCCCGCCGCTGGCGACGATCCCCCTGGAGATCATCTTCCGACGTCGGGGGCTCCTCTCCCGCCGCACGCGCGAGCCCCGCCCGCACGCCCAGCCCCCGGTGGAGCGCGATTGCGCACCCCTCACGAAAGAAGGACACTCATGACCTCGACGCCGTCCCCGGTCCGTCTCGCCGAACTCGATCCGACAGAACGCTCGCAGTGGCTGGCGCGCATGGAGGATGCCTTCACGGCCGGCCTCCACGACGCCGGGATCGCGCCCGGCGAGGAGCCGATCCCCACGGCGGCGGAGATGGAGCCCGAGCTCCGGTCCCCCGACGTGAGCACGTTCCAGATCGTGTGCGACGACGAGATCGTCGGCGGTGCGATGATCGGCGCGAATCACGCAGGGCGGCGGCGCCTGGAGTTGTTCTTCATCGACGCCGGCCGCCACGGAGGCGGAATCGGTGCCCGCGCGTGGGCCGCGATCGAAGCCCGCTACCCCGACACCGACGTGTGGGAGACGGACACCCCGTACTTCGACCAGCGCAACGTTCACTTCTATATCAACCGGTGCGGCTTCCAGGCCGTCGAGTTCTTCCACCCCGGCCACCAGCGCGAAGAGGAAGGCGACGGCGATCACCAGGGTCCCGACCGCTCATTCCGATTCGAGAAGCGGATGCCGCGCATCGCCGACGGCGCGGGACGAATCGAACGCTGAAACCCGCAATCCGGCCGGGATGCCCGTGACCTCGCCCGGCCGCGCGCCCGCGCACCCGCCCCGATCGGGTTCGGGGTCGCTGGTGGTCGCCTCGCACCTCCCACCGCGACCACACGCGACCCCGAACCCCGACGAGACCCCGGGGAGCGACCACACGCGACCCCGAATCAGGGCTCGGCGGGGTCGTCCGGCAGCGTCGCACCCAGGAGGTGGTCGGCGATCTGTCGGTACTGCGGGTGGTCCGGACCGACCTTCAGATTCCCCCCGGCGACCTGTGGGAAGACGAGGTGGAAGACACCGTTCCCGTCGCGACGGTAGTTCACGCAGAGCGGCAGATTCCAGCGACCGTCATGGTTCCCTCTGATGAACATGCCGCCATTCGATCACGTCGCGCCGGAACGGCACCATGGCGCTGGATATGGCCGCGTGGGGCGCCGGCGATGACCTCAGCGGACTGACTCATCATTCGGACCACGGCTCGAACTACATGGCGATGGTCTACACCGACCAGATCGTCGAGCAGGTCGAGCTCGCGACGCTCGAATGGGTGTGGTGGTGGAACAACCCGCGCCTCCACTGCGAACTCGATATGCGCACCCCCATCGAGGTCGAGGCCGCGTACTACGCTCACCAAGAATCAGGCCAGCAGGCTCCTGCCGGACAAGGCTCCCGATGTCATCTCGCAGGACATCGGTGACAGTTCTGCGTCAGAGCTTCGGTGACGCTTGCGTGGGTCTTGGTGGTGACGCATCGGCCGGTGTGATGGGCTGTGTGACCCCGTCTGGGCCTGTTGATCCTCGTGTCCGCCTCACCATCACGCAGTGGCCCGATGATGCCCCGCGTGGGGCGGTGAGCACGTTCTGCGCCGAGCATGGCATCTCCCGCAAGACGTTTCTACGCGATCCGCAAGCGAGCCGTCGAAGAAGGACCTGCCGCGGCACTCGAGCCGAGGTCGCGTCGCCCGAAGTCGAGCCCGTCGAAGCTGAGCGACGAAGTGAAGCGGGAGGCGATCGGTGTGCGGGCCGCGTTGGAGCGGTCCGGGCTGGACCACGGGCCGATGAGCGTGCACGACAAGATGCGGTCGCTGGGCATGGACCCGGTGCCATCGACGGCGTCGTTGGCGCGCATCTTCCGAGAGGCTGGCGTTGCCCGCGTGGAGCCGAAGAAGAAGCCGCGCGCGGCGTATCGCCGGTTCGTCTACCCGGCGCCGAACGCGTGCTGGCAGCTGCACGCGACCGAGTACGTCCTCACCGGCGGCCGCAAGGGCGTGATCTTCCAACTCATCGACGATCACTCCCGTCTCGCTGTCGCATCCCACGTCGCCGCCGGTGAGACCTCCGACGCCGCAGTGCATGTTGTCGCGAAAGGCATCGCAGCGCACGCGTCCCGCAGCGACTGCTCACCGACAACGGTGTTGCGTTGAACCCGTCGCGTCGCGGGATCGTTGGGCACCTCGTCGACTACATCACCCGGCTCGGCGTGACGGCGATCACCGGGAAGCCCTACACGCCGACCACGCAGGGCAAGAACGAACGTTTCCATCAGACCCTGTTTCGGTCCCTCGACAAGCAGCCGATCGCGTCGACGTCGGAGGAACGGCAGACGCAGGTCGATGAGTTCGACCGGATCTACAACTCCGAACGTCCCCATCAGGGGCTACCGGGGCATGTCACCGCGCAGCAGGCCTGGGACATGACATCGGTGGCCGAGCCGCACCGACCGCTCGTTCCTGCCTATCCGTCTCCTTCGCCGGTCACGGCCGCAGGCGCGCTGCTGCCGGAGAATACACGCCGCGTCACTGTCAGCGGCGGGGTCAAGGTCAAAGGCGTGGAGTTCCAGATGATTGGCAGCCATCTCGCTGGGACACTCGTCACCATCGCCCGAGACGAGGCCACGATCGCGTTCTACGACGTCACGACCGGCGAATTCCTCATCGAACACCCCTGGCCCGAGCCCGGCGTCCGCTACGTCAGCAACGGCAGGCCACGCGGTCCCCGGAAAACCCCGCAGACTCAACCGTCACCGATGTCCTGACACGTCGAGTATCACCGATCTCCTGATCCACTTTCGTCACCGAAGTCCTGACACATCACAGGACAAGGCTTCCGATAGGAACGAAAGTCAGGCCGATTCAATCTCCCCCGCGAGGAGGGCTACCGACACAAAGCCACCCCGAAGAACCGGCCCGCATTGGCCGATTACGGCGCACTCACGAGAAGAACGCTCTCGCGAACACGATGTCGACACTCCCAGCTCAGCTGGCGCGGTCGCTGACCTGGGACCGAGGGAAGGAAATGTCTGCGCACGCGCAGTTCCGCATTGAAACGGGAATCCCCGTGTTCTTCGCTGACCCGCAGTCCCCCTGGCAGCGCGGCACGAACGAGAACACGAACGGGTTGCTGCGCCGGGAATCAAATAGCGCGAGTCTCCATCAGACCCAGGGCGCTTCAAAGACATATCGACCAAGCTATGAGCGACGCTCAATACGGTGGTCATCAATATCACGCGCACCTCTCGCCCGAAACCCGCCGGGACCGTCGTACCTGCGCCGGGCCACGCCGCCACGTTTGTGGCGCGCCAAGCCCCGCAGTGTGCGCGTCCAGTGTCCGAGACGGGTTGCCACGCAGCACCCGCGCTTCTCGCGGCCCCGGGATTCGCGTCAGCTGCTCACCTAAGAGGTTCTACGACTGACCCCGCATCATGTCTCCCACCCGGCGCGCTGACCAGCCAGTGATCATTCCCGGAAACGACGAAGCCCCGACGAGCTTTGGCTCATCAGGGCTTCTGACCGTCGGGATGACAGGATTTGAACCTGCGACCCCTTGACCCCCAGGCGTCCAGACAGCCTCGACGAGGCCAGATTCCGCGTGATTCCGCGCGTCGGATCATGCGGAGCGCGTCACAAGATGCATGGTTTGCATGATTCTGGTCCCCTTTTGGTCCTCCTGATCTCGACCACAGAACCGCCGTTCACCAGCGAACATACTGGCTCTTCCCAGATGAGGGTGTAGGTCGGCCGGGCGCGTCGGTCCGCAGGTAGACGTCGAGGTCTCCCGACGATGGAGGTTCCTACGCCATCCATCCGAAAGACCTCGACGTGTCCGACGCTACCCCGCCGGCCGGCTTCGGCCGCCCTGACCTGACCGCCTTCGCCTCTTACCCCAATCGACTCTGATCGGGTCTGCTGATGCTCTCGACGAAGACGCAGCGACATCACAGCCACCCAACCCCGACCGTCCGGGAAGCCGGGGCACGGGGTGTGTCAGATTAACGGTGGATCTGGCCTGGCGCATTTCAGTTGATTCGGCCTTCGAAGGTGATCGCGAAGGCGTTGAGTGCGGGCTTCCACCTCGTCACCCAGCGTGCCCGACCCCTGCCAGTGGGGTCAAGCGACCGAGTCACGAGGTAGAGGCACTTCAACGCGGCGGCGTCGTTCGGGAAGTGCCCACGCGCCCTGACCGCGCGGCGGTAGCGGGCGTTGAGGGACTCGATCGCGTTGGTGCTGCAGATGATGCGGCGGATCTCGACGTCGTAGTCCAGGAACGGGATGAACTCCGTCCAGGCGTTCTCCCAGAGCTTGCGGATCGCGGGATACATCGTGCACCACTTCTCGGCGAACTCCTCGAACCTCGCCTTCGCGGCGGCTTCGGTCGGCGCGGTGTAGACAGGGCGCAGGTCACGGGCGATCTGGTCCCAGTACTTGCGCGACGCGAAGCGGAACGTGTTGCGGATCAGGTGGATGATGCACGTCTGCACGACCGCGAGCTCCCACGTCGTGGTGATCGACTCCGGCAAGCCCTTCAGCCCGTCGCAGACCACGATGCACACGTCTTCGACACCGCGGTTCTTGATCTCGGTGAGCACGCCCAGCCAGAACTTCGCGCCCTCGCCGCCATCGCCGGCCCAGATCCCGAGGATGTCGCGCTCCCCGGCCGTGGTGACGCCGACGGCGACGTAGAACGGCTTGTTGCGCACCTGCCCGTCCCGGACCTTCACCACGATCGCGTCGATGAACACCACCGGGTAGACCCGGTCCAGTGGACGGTGCTGCCACTCGGTCATCTCCTCGATCACCTTGTCGGTGATCTTCGAGATCGTGTCCTTGCTGACACTCGCCCCGTAGACGTCGTCGAAGTGCGCCGCGACCTCACCAGTCGTCAGCCCGCGCGCGGTCAGCGACAGGACAATCTCGTCGATCCCGTCCAACCGCCGCTGCCGCTTGCGCACGATCTTCGGCTGGAACGACCCGTCACGATCTCTCGGCACGTCGATCTCGACGGCACCGACCTCGGTGAGCACGGTCTTGGACCGGGTCCCGTTGCGCGCGTTCTCGCCGTTCGATGACGCGTGCTTCTCATAGCCGAGATGCTCGGTCATCTCCGCCTCGAGCGCGGTCTCGAGCACGGTCCTCGTCAGCCCGCCCAGCAGGCCTCCCGGCCCCACGAGGCTGACGCCCTGCTCCTTCGCCTGCGCAAGCAGCTGCTCGGCGATCTGTTGCTGATCGATGATCTCTCCCGTCACAGGATCGATCATCTCGATGGTCTGGCTCATAGCCCTTCCTTTCGGCCAGGCCAGTCCCAGATCCACCGTTTTGCTGACAGTCCCCGCATGCAGCAGGCCTCCCTCGACGGCGTCGAGATCCACGACATCGACAAGACCCTCGACACGTTCGAGAAGCTCTACCGCGGCGAGCCGCTCGAGAGCTGACATGCGCCTGCTCTTCGACGCGCGGTACATCCGCACCGACTTCCACGACGGCATCAGCCGGTATTCGGCGGAGCTCGCCGCGGCGGTCGCCGCGGCGGCGCCGTCTCGAGGCGTCGAGGTCGCGTTCCTGATCCACGACGAGGCGCAGCGGGCCTTCCTGCCGGAGAGGGCGCGCGTGCTGCGCATTCACGCCCCCACGTCGGTGCGCGAGCCGTTCACGGCGCTGCTGCTGAACGGGCACCGAGCGGATGCCGTGTTCTCCCCGATGCAGACGATCGGCGCCCTCGGCCGCCGTTACGGGCTGATCCTCACCCTCCACGACACGATCTACTACCGCCATCGCACGCCGCCGCGGAATCTGCCCTGGTACGTGCGCGTCGGCTGGCGGCTGTTCCATCTGTCGTACATTCCGCAGCGGCTGACGCTGAACGCCGCCGATCTGGTGGCGACCGTCAGTGAGACGAGCGCCGCCGAGTTCGCCCGCGTCCGGCTGACGAAGCGACCCGTCGTCGTGATCCCGAACGCGCCGCAGCTGCTCGCCGACCTTCTGCCCGAGGGCGGGCGCGTCGAGCCCGGCGCGCAGAACCTCGTCTACATGGGCTCGTTCATGGGCTACAAGAACGTGGAGGCCCTCATCCGCGCGATGGCCGAGCTGCCGGGTCGCGTGCTGCACCTGCTGTCGCGCATCTCACCCGTCCGTCGCGCCGAGCTCGAGCGTCTCATCGATGTGGGCGGGGGCGCGGTGCGCTTCCACAACGGTGTGACGGATGCCGAGTACGCGGCGCTGCTGGCCGATCGGGCCGTACTGGTCTCGGCATCCCTCGACGAGGGATACGGCCTGCCGGTCGCCGAGGCGCTCGCACTCGGCGTGCCGGCCGTCGTCACCGACATGCCGATCTTCCGCGAGGTCGCCGGGGACGGCGCACTCTATGCAGCGGGGACGGACGCCGGCGCGTTCGCGGCCGCCGTCCGTGCGCTCGACGACCCCGCGCTCCGCGATGCCGTGATCGCCGCGGGCGCCGCGCACATCGCGCGCTTCTCGTGGCGGCGGTCGGCCGACGTGCTGCTCGACGCGGTCGAGCGGTTGCCGCGCCGGCGCTGACACGTCCGAATTGGCTCTTGACATCGGTGCTTACGACGGTGTTGCATCGATCCAGTAAACACGTGCAGGCCTGGCGGCCGGTACGCACCCCGACAGCGAAGTCGTAAGGAGTACACCGCATGATCCGTGAAGACACCACCACCTCAGGAATCGGCATGACTCTTCTCGAACCACGCGTCGTCACCGACACCACCTCTCCCGCTCCCGCCTGGTGGCAGGACGCCGTCGTTTACCAGGTGTATCTGCGGTCGTTCCGCGACAGCGACGGAGACGGCATCGGCGACCTCCGCGGACTGCTCGCCGGTCTCGCCGACATCGCCGCCCTCGGCTGTGACGCCATCTGGCTCAACCCCTGCTACGTCTCGCCGCAGGCCGATCACGGCTATGACATCGCGGATTACCGGGCGATCGATCCCGCCTACGGCACGCTCGAGGATTTCGACGCCGTCGTGGCGGAGGCGCACCGCCTCCGCATCCGTGTCCTCATGGACATGGTCGCCAATCACTGCTCCGTCCAGCACGCCTGGTTCCAGGCGGCGCTGGCGGCGGGCCCGGGCAGCCGAGAGCGTCGACGCTTCCACTTCGCCGCCGGTACCGGCGTCGACGGCGAGATCCCGCCCAACAACTGGCTGAGCGTGTTCGGCGGAGCGGCGTGGACGCGCATCGTCGAAGCCGACGGGCGCCCGGGCGAGTGGTATCTGCACTCGTTCGACTCCGCGCAGCCCGACCTCAACTGGCGCAACGCCGACGTCGCCGAGGACTTCCGCGACGTCATGCGGTTCTGGTTCGACCGCGGGGTCGACGGCTTCCGGATCGACGTCGCGCACGGCCACGTCAAAGCGCTGGGTCTGCCCGATTGGCCCGGGGCCGACGACGGAACCGGCGGCCACAATGCAGCGATGTGGGACCAGCCGGAGGTGCACGAGATCTACCGAGACTGGCGGGCCGTGGGCGACGCCTACCCCGGACCCAAGTACTTCGTCGGTGAGGTCTGGGTGCCGGCGCCGAGCCGCTTGGCCGACTATCTCCGGGCCGACGAGCTCCACCAGGCGTTCTGCTTCGACCTGCTCGTCCAACCCTGGGACGCCGCGCGTCTGCGCGCGGCGATCATCTCCGGCCTCGCGTCGTCGGAAAATCCCCCGGCCTGGACGCTGTCCAATCACGACGTGCACCGCACCGTCACCCGCTACGGACAGGAGCAGGCAGGCGAGCCCGTCGATCCGTCGGACATGATCTCCGCGGCACGTCGCACGGGGCCGGTCGATCTCGATCGCGGAACGCGACGCGCCGCCGCGGCGGCGGCGCTGCTGCTCGCGCTCCCCGGCACCGCGTACCTCTACCAGGGAGAGGAGCTGGGGCTGCCCGAGGTCTTCGAGCTCCCGGCCGCGTCGCGACAGGACCCGATCTGGGTGCGCTCCGGAGGGGCGCAGCTGGGCCGTGATGGATGCCGCGTGCCGCTGCCGTGGGACGACGGCTCGCCGGACTTCGGCTTCGGGTGGGGAACCTCCCCGGCCTGGCTGCCGCAGCCGGCGTGGTTCGGCCGCTACGCACGCACCGTCCAGGACGCCGACGCGGACTCGATGCTCTCCACTTACCGCACCCTCATCCGCCTGCGTCGGGAGCGTTTCGAGCCGAGCGATCTGCTCGTCTGGCTCGACACCGGCTCCGACGACGTCCTGGCCTTCACGCGCGGCCGAACGCTGTGCGTCGTCAACACGGGGTCGACGGAGTTCCGACTGCCCGCGGCCTGGGGGGCGGGGGAGCGACTCCTGGCGACGGCGCCGGCATCCATCGGCATCGTCGCCGCGGACAGTGCCGCCTGGCACGCCGTCCCCGTCACCGACTTCTCTTCCGCACCGACATCACCCGAATGCAATCGATAGGAGCAATGATGCACCGCAGAAAACTCGCCGCCGTCGCCATGGGAATGGCCGGCGCCCTCGCCCTCGCCGGATGCGCCTCGTCGGGAGGAGGATCCGGCGAGGCCACGACCGTCACCATCTGGCACTACTGGGATGGCACGAACGCCGACACGTTCGACGCGATGGTCGATGCCTACAACGCGTCGCATTCCGGAGTGAAGATCACGACGACGAACGTCCCCAACGCGGACTTCCTGACGAAGCTCCGCGCATCCGCGACGTCGAAGACCCTGCCCGACGTCGCGATCGGTGATCTCGTGTGGGTGCCGCAGATCGCTCAGATCGGCTCGCTGGCGAATCTGTCGGATCTGCTCCCGGCCGAGACCGTGTCCGACATCAATCCGGCGCTCACCGGGTTCGGCACGATCGCCGGGTCGCAGGTCTCGGTGCCGGTCTCCGCGAACAATCTCGGGTACATGTACAACAAGACCCTTTTCGAGAAGGCCGGCCTCGACCCCGACAAGCCGCCCACGACGTGGGACGAGCTCAAGGCGGACGCCAAGAAGATCCTCGACGCGACGGGGATGCCGGGATACGACCTGTACACGCAGGCCGGTGACAACGGCGAAGGACTCACGTGGAACTTCCAGGTGAACCTCTGGCAGGCGGGCGGCCAGTTCCTCACGGCGGACAACTCCGCGGCGGCGTTCAACACGCCCCAGGGGCAGAAGGCGCTGCAGTACTGGGTCGATCTGATCTCATCCGGGGTCAGTCCCTACGCCCGGTGGGGTGAGTTCGAGAAGGGCCAGGGCGGGTCGGCACAGGAGGGTTCGTGGATGGTCGGCATCTGGGCTGCCGATCCGCCCTTCGAGTTCGGCACCGCGCAGGTGCCGTATCCGAAGGACGGTACTCCGGCGACCAACCTCGGCGGCGAGCAGGCGATGGTCTTCCAGAACTCCGATGCCAAGGCGAAGGCCGCGGCCGATTTCCTTGCGTGGTTCCTGGAGCCGGCGCAGGTCACCGAGTGGAGCGAGAAGACCGGGATGCTCCCCGTGCTGACCTCGGTCGCCACCGGCGATGACTACCTCTCGTGGGTCGACAACACGCAGCCGCGACTGCGTCCGTTCGTCGAGCAGATGGCTGTCGCCCACGCACGTCCGAACACGCCGCTCTACCCGCAGATCTCGCTCGCCTTCGCTCAGCAGATCGAGAAGGCGCTCGCTGGCGAGGCATCGGTCTCCGACGCCTTGGCGGCCGCTGAGAAGGCCGTCAACGCCGTCATCGCGAAGGGTTGAGCGCGCCGGTGACGATTACGACCCGAGGGATCCGCCCGGCGCCGACGGCGCCGGGCGGATCCCGCCGCCGCGCGCGGCGGCGCTATGATCGCGAGCAGGTGCTCACCGCCGCGTTGTTCCTGACGCCGGCGCTCTGCGTGCTCTCGATCTTCGTCCTCTACCCCATCGTCTCCGCGGGCTACATCAGCCTGACGGCCTGGAACGGCTTCGACCCGGTAAAGGAGTTCATCGGGTTCGGCAACTACGTCCGACTGGCTCAAGATCCGGAGTTCTGGAACAGTCTGCTGGTCACCGTGCTCTATGCCGCGGGGGTGTGCGTCTTGAGCGTCGTGACCGGTCTGACGGTCGCCCTCCTCCTCGACGCACCTCTGCGCGGTCGTGGCATCTACCGCGGCATCTACTTCCTGCCGGCCGTCACATCGTCGGTCGCCGCGGCGATCGTGTGGCGCTACATGCTCGATCCGTCCGGCTTCGTGAACGCGCTCCTGGCTCAGGTCGGGATCGACGGGCCCGACTGGCTTCAGGACCGGTGGCTGGCGCTCGGCGCGCTGACGCTGCTGACGGTCTGGAAGAACATCGGGTTCAACGCCGTCCTCTACCTCACGGCGATGCAGGCGCTTCCTCACGGCATCTATGAAGCCGCGCAGCTGGACGGCGCCTCTGCCCGGCAGCGACTACGGTTCCTCACCATCCCGCTCCTGTCACCGATGACGTTCTTCGTCGTCGTACAGGCCCTCATCACCAGCTTCCAGGCCTTCGACCTCGTCTACGTGCTGACCGAGGGAGGCCCTCGCGGCGGCACCGACGTGCTCGGGATGTTCATGTACCGCACGGCCTTCCGGTTGGGAGACTTCGGGTACGGCACGGCCATCGCGTTCGTCACGCTCCTGCTGGTCCTCGGCGTCACTCTCGTGCAGTGGCGTGTCAGCGGCTCGGGGAAGGACTCGCGATGAGGCAATCGCTCGGTACACGCGCGGCCCGTCACCTCGTCTTGATCGTCGGTGCCGTCGTCGTGGTCGTGCCCTTTCTGTGGATGTTCACGACGTCGCTGCTCAGCCGCGCCGAGACCTACACCAACACCTCGATCCTGCCGACGTCGTGGCATTGGGAGAACTACGTCAAGGCTTGGCAGGCCGCACCCTTCGCGCAGTACTACCTCAACAGCATCGTGATGACCGTAGCGATCGTTATCGGGCACCTCGTTCTCGACGCTCTCGCTGCGTACGCGTTCGCCCGTCTGCGCTTCCCGCTGCGCAACACGCTCTTCGTGCTCCTGCTGGCGATGCTGCTGATCCCGACATTCGTCACCGTCATCCCGGCGTACGCGATCGTCGCGGATCTGGGATGGATCGACTCGTACGCGGGGCTGATCGTCCCGCGGTTGGCGGATGTCTTCGGCATCATCCTGTTGCGGCAGTACTTCTCGACGATCCCGGTCGAGCTCGAGGATGCGGCGCGCATCGACGGGTGCAGTCGCGTCGGAACCTTCTTCCGCATCATCGTCCCGCTGTCCACACCGGCGTTCGCCACGTTGGCGATCTTCAGCTTCCTCTTCGCCTGGAACGACTTCCTCTGGCCGCTGCTGGTCACAAACACCGACGAGTTCCGGACGATCCAGATCGGTCTATCCTCTTTCGTCGGCCGCTACGGCACCAGCTGGAACTACCTCATGGCGGGCACGCTCACGGCGACCATCCCCGCCATCGTGGTGTTCCTCGTCTTCCAGCGCGCGCTCGTGCGCGGCATCTCCACCACAGGACTCAAGGACTGACCATGACCGCTCCCGACTGGCTCGCCGACGCCGTCTTCTATCAGATCTTCCCCGACCGCTTCGCCAACGGGGATCCTTCTCTCGACCCGCCCGACGTCGTCCCGTGGGAGACGGAGCCGACCCGCGACAACTTCTTCGGCGGTGACCTCGCCGGCATCCGTGCGCACCTGGACCACATCGTCGCCGTCGGGGCGAACGCGATCTATCTCACGCCGATCTTCGAAGCGCGCACCAACCATCGCTACGACGCCGTCGACTACTTCCGGATCGACCATCGCCTCGGTGACCTCGACGCCTTCCGTGCGCTCATCGACGAGGCGCACGCCCGCGGCATCCGCGTGGTGCTCGATGCCGTGCTCAACCACTGCGGCGACGGCCATTGGGCCTTCCAGGATGTCGTGCGGCGCGAGGCGGGGTCCCCGCACGTGAACTGGTTCTCCGTCGAGGGATTCCCGGTCCGCGTCGAGCCGGACCGTCCCAATTACCGGACGTGCTCCGGCTGCTGGTACCTGCCGAAGTGGAATGCGTACAACCCCGAGGTCCGCGCGCACCACTTCGATGTCGCGCGGTACTGGATCGACCAGGGGATCGACGGCTGGAGGCTTGATGTCCCGTACTTCATCAATTCGAGCTTCTGGCGAGAGTTCCATCGCGTCGTGAAGGAACGGGACGACGACCTCTACATCGTCGCCGAGGAGTGGCGCGAGCCGGAGCAGTGGCTCACGGGCGACCTCACGGACGGGACGATGAACTACACGCTGCGCGATCTGATTCTCGGGTTCACCGCTGACCGCAGCATCGACGCCTTCACGTTCGCTGAGGGGATGAACCGCCTCCGAGCGCGCATCCCGGAGGGATACCATCGCGGAATGCTCAACCTGCTCGGCAGCCACGACACCGAGCGCTTGTTGACGCGACATGCAGGTGACGAGACAGCGACACTCGGCGCTCTCTCCCTCCTGTTCTCCGCGGAGGGCGCGCCGATGCTGTACTACGGCGACGAGATCGGCATGCGTGGGCAGAACGACCCGGGATGTCGAGCGGGCATGGTGTGGGAGCGAGCTCGTTGGTCGACGGTCCTGTTCGAGGGCGTCGGCGCACTCGCGCGACGACGAGCGGAGTGGCCGGCGCTGCGACGCGGGACGCAGCAGGTCTCGGCGCTGGATGCCGACACGGTCCTCGTGTCGCGGCTCTGGGAGGATGAGCAGGTGGCGACGATCGTCCATCGCGGGCAGGGGGTCGTCGTCGATACGACAGTCCACCCCGAGCTGCGTGGAGATGACGCCTGGACCGCCGACAGCGACGTCTCGACCGCGTCCTGGCGTGTACCCGCACAGGGTGTCGTGATGGCGCGTCGCGCGCTGCGTGGAGCAGCCGCATGAAACGGCGTCCGACGATGCAGGACGTCGCGGACCGCGCCAAGGTCTCGAAGTCGGCCGTGTCGTTGGCGTACAACGACCCGCGAAAGCTCTCGGAGACGACGCTCGGGAACATTCGAGCGGCGGCGGCGGAACTCGGCTACTCGCAGGATCCGGCCGCGCGCATGCTGCGTCGGCGACGGACGGACAGTCTCGGTCTCCTCCTGCCGCAGCAGCTCGATCGCGTCCTGGAGAACCCGTACTACACGCTGTTCATGCAGGGCATCGGGCAGGTCTGTCAGCGGGAGGGCTTCACTCTGCTGCTGGCACCGCCGCTGCGGGGATCCATGCTCCGAGCCATCCCCTACGCGGCTGTGGACGGCTTCATCGTCTGCGGACTCGAGTTCGATCGCGGAGAGGTGACGGCGTTGCAGCAGCGCGGAGTGCCCTTCGTCCTCGTCGACAGCGAGGATCATGACGGCGTGTCCAGCGTGGACATCGACGACGGAGCCGCGATGGAGGAAGTCGTCGACTATCTCGTCGGTCTCGGCCATCGCCGGTTCACGTTCGTCGCCTTCGAGACGGATGCCGAGGGCGGCCCCGCGTCCTGGCGCGGCGCCGTCCGGCAACGCCTCGACGGGGCGATGCGTGGACTGCGCAAGGCCGGCATCGACCTGTCCGATGACGGCATCGAGGTCGTCGAAGCGCCCAACACGCGTGCGGGCGGAGCATCGGCGTTCCGTCGCGCCTGGGGGGCATCCCCCCGACCGACCGCCGTCGTCGCGTTCAGCGACATCCTCGCCGTGGGGGTGCTGGACGGCGCCCGCGAGGCGGGCGTATCGGTTCCGGCTCAGCTGTCCGTCTCCGGGTTCGATGACCTCATCGAGGCCGGGTGGACGCGCCCCGCACTCACCACGGTGCGTCAGCCGATCGTCTCGAAGGGTCGGCTCGCTGCCGAATATCTGGTCGAAGCCATCGCGGCATCGGAGGGCACGAGCGTCGATGCGCATCGGCGGAGGTTGAGCACTGCTCTCCTGGTCCGTGACTCCACGGGCCCAGCGGCCAGCGCATAGGAACGACGGCTCACGGCAACCGTGACGGGTCGGTCGGCACCTGCTGACCTGGCTCCGTGAACTGCCGGCCCAGGTTCCGCACGTCAGCCGTCTGGCCGTTCTGCGGGCATGGAGCCCGCAAGACGATGACGTGGCTCCCCGGCATGCGAAAGGCGTGCCGATCAGCGAGGTGACTGAGCAGGTGCTCTGCGGCCTGAAGGACGACTCGCTGTTGACCATCGACTACCCGCGCACCGCCTGAGCGCCCCGGCCTCCCGGACGGCACCGACTACAACGACGGTCCGACTCGCTGTGCTCCCATGCGGCGCGGGCGTTCCTGGTCGGGTTGTTCAGTCTGGGCGAGGCTCTGCGCCCGGTCGAGCGCGGCGCGGGCACGGGCAGCGTCGAGCTTCTGCGTGTCGGCTTCAGCGGGTGCCCCGAGCGGTGCCGACCCGGTGATGCCGTAGCGATCGCGGTAGGCAGCGATGGTGCGCGCGGCGTTCCGCCATGCTTGGGCCGCTCGTGCCCGCTTCGGCTGCACGCCGAGCTTCGTGATCCACTCGTGCTTCTCGGTGAGCGCGGTGTCGAGGAGGACATCGGCCCGGGACTCGATGAGGTCACGTCGCTCGGTCAGCGCCTGCCGCATCTCGGAAGGCACGGTGCCGGTGGCTTCGGGGATGAGGCCAACGATCAAGCGTGGTGCCTCCGCTGATGGACAGTCGCGAGATCGCCGCCTACCTCAAGGTGTCCGAGTCGACCTTGTCCCGGTGGCGTTCGGCCGGTCAGGGGCCGCCGTTCCTGCGGCTGGGCGGGATCGCCCGGTACCGCATCGACGCGGTCGATGCCTGGCTGGCCGGCCTGGAGCACGACAATGCCCCGGAAGGCTGAACCGCTTCCCCAGGCACAGCCGAAGCCTGTCCCGCCGGTCGGCGTGCGGATCTCCACCGATCTGGAGCGCCGCTCCTACGGCATTCGCGCCCGCGCCCGGTGGACCGATCCGATCAGCAAGCGCCGCGTGATCCGTTCGGAGATCGTGCCAGACGAGGCCGCCGCGCATGTGTTCTTCGACTCGTTGCGGCAGTCCGTCGCGAAGGGCATGGACGTGTCCATGACCCTGACCGAGTTCGTCACCGCGATCGGCGACAGATGGGCACGGGGATTGGACCCGACCTCGACCGGGGAGACCTACGGGTACGGGCTCAAGCTCCGCGTGCTGCCCGCGCTCGGGCACCTGCCCGTCACGCAAATCACCGCCGGGATCATCGACCGCACCATCGACGCCTGGGAGAAACGCCACGGGGCCTCGACCATCAAGAACTCGATCGCGCCGCTGGTGCGTGTGCTCGACGAGGCCGTTCGGGACGGGCTGATCGCGATCAACCCGGCGAAGAACCGCGCCAAGCGCAGCCTGAACCGCAACGCCTTCCGCCTCCAGCCCGCGGAGGACACTTCCCCACGTGCCCATGCGATCCCGGACATGGGCACGCTGACGAGACTCGCTGAAGCCTGCGGGAGGATTCACCAGTCCTACTCTGACTTCGTCATGCTCGCAGCGCTCCTCGCAGCGCGTTCTTCCGAGGTCTCGGGCCTCCAGGCCGGTGACGTCCGGTTCGACAAGAACATCGTGGTGATCGCCCGGCAGACCTACCCCGGCAAAGGCGGGCTTATCACGAAGCAGACCAAGGGCCGCAGAGAGCGCCGGGTCCCGATCCTCGACCCGCTCCGCCCGATCCTGAAACGCCTCGCGGAAGGCAAGGAGCCCGAGGACCGGCTGCTGGTCGGCCCGAAGGGCGGCGCGCTCACGACCGCGACGGTGCGGGACGCGACGAACTGGGACCAGATCGTCAGCGATCTTGGTTTGCCCGATCTCACCCGGCACGGCCTCCGGCACACCGGCGCGACCTGGATGGCGGATGCAGGCATCCCGCTTCACGTCCTCCAGGACATCCTCGGACACGCCTCCGTGGAGACCACACGCGGATACCTGCACCCCGACGACCGCCACCTCGCATCAGCCGCAGAGCAGGCCAACGCCTTTCTTGCCCGATCCGCCAAAGCCAGCAGACCGAGCCGGCGCGAGACCTCGAGGTCACTGTGACGGGTAGCCAGGAGCCACGATCGGAGGCTCTGGTCCCCTTTTGGTCCCCTTATCCACAGGCGACGGCCTCCAGAAAGCCAGATACGCCCTCCGACGTCTGTGAGCCGGCATCAATGCCTTGGCGAGGGGACCAAAGGGGCTCTTCGCAGTTGAGGGTGTAGTCGAGGGTCGGCGGCTGGTTCGCGGATAGACGTCGAGGTCTTCCAGGATGGAAGTTCTCACACTGCCCATCTGCCGGAAGACCTCGACTTGCACCACCCTACGTTCGCGACCCCTGACCTCACCACGTTCTGCCGTCTCGATGAGCTCGGCCTCGAAGCCATCGGCCAGTTGATCGAGCCCGACCGGGCGGTACTCGAGTGCCGCGTCGTTGACGATGACCCGTGGTGTCGGAAGTGTGGCGCCGAGGGCGTGCCGCGCGACACCGTGACGCGTCCGCTCGCGCACGAGCCGTTCGGTCACCGGCCCACGACGCTGCTGGTGCGGGTGCGCCGCTACCGGTGCGGCCACTGCCGCCGCACCTGGCGGCAGGACACGACGAACGCGGCGGCGCGGCGGGCGAAGATCTCCCGCGGCGGGGTCGGGTGGGCGCTGAAGGCGATCGTGGTCGACCACCTCACCGTCTCCCGCGCCGCGGCAGGCCTGGGGGTGTCGTGGCACACCGCGAACACCGCGATCCTCGCCGAGGGCAAGCGGCGGCTGATCGACGATCCGGCCAGGTTCGACGGCGTCACCACGATCGGCGTCGACGAGCACGTCTGGCGTCACACCCGGTTCGGTGACAAGTACGTGACCGTGATCATCGACCTCACGCCCGCCCGCAACAAGACAGGTCCCGCACGGCTGCTGGACATGGTCGAGGGCCGGTCGAAGCAGGTATTCAAGGAGTGGCTCGCCGCCCGGCCTGCGGAGTGGTCGAGCCGGATCGAGGTGGTCGCGATGGACGGGTTCTCCGGGTTCAAGACGGCCGCGGCCGAAGAGCTCCCCGACGCGGTTCCGGTGATGGACCCGTTCCACGTCGTCCGCCTGGCCGGCGACGCGCTCGACCGGACCCGGCAGCGCGTCCAGCAAGACACCCTCGGGCACCGCGGTCACGCCGGCGACCCGCTCTACGGGGTCCGCCGCACCCTCCACACCGGCGCGAGCTTCCTCACCGAGAAGCAGACCGCGCGGCTCGACGCGGTGTTCGCCGCCGAGGAGCACGTCGAGGTCGAAGCGACCTGGGGCATCTACCAGCGCATCGTCGCCGCCTACCGCGAACCCGACAAGAACAAGGCGAAGGAGATGATGCGGGCGGTGATCGATTCCGTCAGCAGTGGCGTCCCCGCGATGCTGGCCGAGATTTGCCGGCTCGGTCGGACGTTGAAGCAGCGCGCCGCGGACGTCCTCGCGTTCTTCGACCTGGCCGGCACGAGCAACGGTCCGACAGAGGCGATCAACGGCCGACTCGAGCATCTCCGCGGCTCCGCGCTCGGCTTCCGCAACCTCGCGAACTACACAGCCAGGAGCCTGCTCGAGGCCGGAGGTTTCAGACCCTCCCTACACCCTTGATTCCGAAGAGCCACCAAAGGGGGACCAACAAAAACCCGTCGGAAGACATGACAAAGCCCTGATGAAAATGGCTTCTCATCAGGGCTTTTTTGTCGGGCTGACAGGATTTGAACCTGCGACCCCCTGACCCCCAGGCGTCCAAAGAGGCCGCTCGGCCTCGCTTTCCGCGTAGTTCTGCGGCTCAGGAGCCCTCATCGCGCGTCATGGATTGCATGGTTTGCATGGTTGTGGTCCCCTTCTGGTCCCCCTACCGAAGCATGGCCTGTCGGACGATGGTCTCAAACTCCGCATCGACATCATCTGCTGAGAGCAGGTTCTCTAGTTGAGCGCGATCGATCATCACAACGCAGATGTCCTGCGTCGAGAACCGTAGCTCTTGCATCCGGGCGTCATCGGTGAAGCCACCCAGTGACACCAACACCGCGATGCGCGCGGTCCCCCGTTTGGTCTGAAGCTTCGTGATCAGCGTGGAGACCATCGGCTGGGATGCCTTGTCCGACCGGTTCTTCGCTTCGACGAGAATGAACGGGACTCCGGACTTCTGCCAGACTCGGGAACTAAAGTTGTCGATCTGGAGAACCAGATCGATCTCCTCCGTCTCGTTCCGGTAGTTGCGCTCGACCACCTTCAGATCACGTATCTGAGCGAAGGTGAACGCGAGCAGAGCCTCCAGCCGTCGGCCTTTCTCCTGTGACGTTCCGTCGCCGATGCGCGACCAAACGACCTTGGCGACGCCCCTCCGGAGCTCCGGCGAAACTGGCACCTCGACGTCCGCAAGCGCAACGAGAACGGACTTGGCGTCGAGTTGCCTAGTCGTGACATAGTCGTCGAGCACGATCACATCCGCGTCAACGCCGACCAGCAGTTCCACAAGCTCCGGCTTGAACAGGGTGGCAAGGTTCAATGCCAGAGTTGGCCTGATGCCCCGCTCCGCGGCAAGACCGAGGCGATCGCGCACGTATCGCGGAAGTTCATCCTGCAGAAATACGTACAGGAGTCGCGTGCCATCATTCGAGACCGCATTGGGCTTCCAACGTTTGCTTCCGAGGTCCAGCTCCGTGTCTTCGACCCAGTCCTGTCCTTTGGTGTTCGCGTAGATCCGTGCCGCTGCCGCCTCAACGTCAGCGACACCTACAGGCTTTCCTTGGGATGGTTCGTCGACGATCTCTTCCACGAGCGCGCCCTCTACCTCAGCCGTTCTGCTCATCCGCGTCGATCAGCGCCGTGACCTGTTGAATGAGTTCGCGTCCGAGACGGCGTACCTCGTCGTGGTCCGATGTGCCGGCCGTCTTCGTCAGCAGCCGCGCAAACACCGCTACCATCGTCGAAGTGCGACGTCCGAGCTTGTCGACCTCTACCATCATCTGGACGGTCTCTTCGTAGGCGTCGTCGATCGTCGCCTCAGGCTTCTCGATTAGGTCGCGAATTGAAGTGTCGAGAGTCGAGCTACCAGTGCCATTCGACTCTGCATCTTGAGCCGCGAACTTAATGATCGGCGAGACCTTACGTAGGCTGACCGTGTCCGTGATCACCTGATCGAGGCGCTTTTGAACGAAGGCGCTGCTTACGCGATCCTCGCCGTACTCGTCGAGGATCGCGGGTCGATTGTTGCGCAGGGCATCGATGACGTTCTTCTTCAACTCCCAGAAGAAGTTGAGAGGGATCGTCTCATCGCGGATGTAATCCTGCCATTGGTCTGGCAACGTAACGACATAGCGGAGTTGGCGCACGCGTTCGATAGACAAGCCTGTGAGGTCGCGCAGCTCGTTGTCATTGGGTTCCTGGCCGCTCGATTCTTTGATCTCCTCGGCAAGCCTTTGGAGGGCTTTCGCCGTCGGAATATCGCGCCAGGGCTCCCGAATAAGGTGGATGTTGAACATCTGCTGGAGCACTTCGCGCTCGCTGCGTTCGGTGGTGATGAGAGCAGGGATTTTGCTGTGGCCGAGATCACGGGCACAGCGGAAGCGGCGTTCCCCGTCGACGAGAACGTACTTGTTGTCCTTGGGATAGACGACGATGGGAACGAGCACGCCCTCAAGGTCGATGGAGTCGGTGAGCCTGTCCAATTCGTCTTGCGGAAAGTCAAGGCGCGGGTTCTGGGCGTTGGGAACCACATCGGAGACGTTCAGCTCGCGTAGCTCCGCAGTGACATTCTGGGGCGCAGTAGTTTGCGTTTCTGCTTCAGACGAGACAGACATAGAGATTCTCCGTTGCCGACTTCTTGGATGCGCCCGTGGAGGCACCCATCGTTGAGTGATTCGCGTTGTATGACCGAGTCTGCACGTTGCCGAAGTACTGACGGGCTATCTCGGGAACCGTTACGCCCGCATCATCGAGGAGTCCGCTCGACGGATAGCTGATGACCAAAGGGACACGCATGCGAGAGACGTTACGGCAGAGGTCATGGAATGAGGCAACAACAGCAGACTTCAGCGAAAAGCCGGTTGTGAATCGATCCGACCGGTTTCGGCCAGCGCCACTAGAGTCCGGAAAATCGTAGCGATAAAGCGTTTCGTACATGTGGTAGTACCGGCTGTACTGATCCTTCGTGTACGGCGGATCTGCATACACCGTGCCGATATCGCGAAGCTCCCCCGCGCTTACAAGGTCGAGGGCATCCCCAACGTAGACGGAGTTATCTCGCCGCCAGGACTCTGTGCCAACCTGGGAAACCGTGTCGAGCGCCAGAGTGAACTCGTCCCAGATTGAACGCGTCCATGTGCGGACAATTCGAGTGTGTGCCGAATCGGAGTTCGGGCGAAGGAATTGAGCAGTGTGCCCGGGCGCATTGACGAGAACGGATGTTGCGGCGATCCAGGCTGCCAACATCCAGTCACGATCTTCCAGGTGCGAGTCCGCATCGATTGCCGCGCGCGCGGCGTCCAACTGAACAGCCTGGCGGAGGCTGAGATATCCAGCGGAGAAGTACAGGCTCGCCAGGGCGTAGTGGTCTGATCCGCTCGACTCCGCGGCAGCCTTCGCGGTGCGTCGCTGCGCAGTGGAGTTTCCGACGTGCTGCGCCTTGTCCATGTAGTTGAGTAGGTCTGTACGTGAACCTTCCAGCGCTGTAACCTCGCTATTCAGCTCAGTCGCATACACCAATTCCAACTCCCGACGCCGTGCTTCGTATGCCGGCTTGAGTCGCTTGATCACATCCGCCGAGGTAGTTTCGCGATCTGAACCCGTGAAACGCGCGCGCGACAACGCGGCGGTGAAGCTCATCGCATCGTTGGTAACAACTGACGCTGTTTCTTGCAGGCTCTCAGCTACGCTCCCCATGCCAGAGAACAGGTCAACCACACGTCCCGCGGGTTCCAGCTCAGCGATGGCGTCGCGTACATGGTCCGCCATATGGCGCTTCGTACCCATGTATCGAACAACCACGAACGCCTCCTCTCGACGGAACCTCCGCTCTAACCGTATCGGCCACCGCAGACAGCACCTGCGGGACTCGCCGGTCGTCCTGGCAGCGGCTGAGTCCTACACGGTGTACTGGGCCTGACACGGGCGTTTCCGCTCTGCCGAGCGGGCACGGGCGAGCTGGACGAGGCTCGCCGGACCGATCCAGATGAACTTGAGAGCGGTCCAGATGAACAGCAGGACGAACAGGTAGAGCCACCCTGGCCCGCCGTCGTTGATGATCGCGGTGCAGATTGCGGCGGCATAGAGGTAAGGCAGGGCCAAGAGCATCGCGGGGACGCCCCATCTCAGGCCTCGTCGAGTGCGGATCGCGTCGAGGAGGAGGTTGGTGGGAGCGTAGCGGAGCAAGCCGTAGACGCGTGCGCTCAGGGCCAGGAACAGGCGAAACATAGCGGGCCTCTCGTCATCGTCATAGCGCGACGACCTCGCGTCGCGGAGGCAGCTATGAATGAGCGCCCGTAAGGGGCCGTCCCGAAGGACCCGCAGAGTTGAGAACCTGCCTCGACTTCAACGATACGGCGGGGCTGCGACGAGCGGAACCCCTGTCGGTGGCGTCGCCGGAGCGCACCTCATCGGTGACCTGGGAGCGGAAGGACACCGATCATGGCGATGTTGGAAGAGCAGGTGCAGGGCGAGCGGATGGCGCGGATCGTGCTGTCGATGATCGCGGAGCCGGACGACCCGATCACGGGCTACATCCTGGCGCGGCACGGTGGCGTTGCCACGCTGGGCCTCGCCGAGTCCGACCGCGAAGTGACCGGGCTTGCCCGCGCGGACCTGCTTCTGTGGCGCGAGCATCTGCGAGCGCGGATCGCACCTGATCTGCTGGATCGTGTCGCTGAGGCGCAGCAACGAGGGTCCGGCATCCTGATCCCGACGGATCGGGAATGGCCCGCAGGGTTGGATGGCCTGGGCGAGCGCGCCCCTTACCTAATGTGGACAGCGGGTGCGTCGTCAATTCTGACGGCGGCGTTGAGTGATCGGGTCGCGATCACCGGTGCCCGTGCGTCCAGCGGCTACGGGGAGCATGTCACGCGCGAACTGGCGACGGGCCTCGCCGATGAGCAGCGGGTGGTTGTTGCAGGCGGCGCTTACGGCATCGAAGGAGCTGCGCACCGTGCCGTTCTCGCAGCAGCGGGCCGGCCGATCGCCGTGCTCGCGACGGGCCTGGATCGACGGTACCCAGCTGGGCACAGTGAACTCTTGGACCGGGTCGGGGATGCCGGTCTGTTGGTGAGCGAGTTGCCTCCTGGAACCGCGCCGACCAAACACCGGTTCGAGGCTCGCAATCGGCTGATGGCTGCGCTTTCGGGCGCCGTCATCGTCCCGGAAGCCGGAGTACGATCCGGCTCGCTGACGACCGTGCGCAATGCCCGAGGTCTTGGGCGGGGTGTCGGTGCGGTGCCCGGCCCTGTGACCAGCGTCGTCAGCGCCGGCCCGAACGAACTCATCAAGCAGGGGCTCGCGTCCGTCATCACCCAGGCCAGCGACGTCATCGCGCTTCTCGACGCAGACGTGACAGCTCACGACGCGACGAACCGTTCCGGACTTGGCTGGGAGCGCCGGGTCGATCGTTCAGTCCCCGAAGTGCCGCCTCGCTCGATCTAGCCGATGTGCTTGGTCCGGCACCGGCACCGGCACCGTACTACATGGCGAGTCGGACCGACCGTCCTCAGAGGCGCAGGCCGCGGTCTGCGACCTGCGCTACTTGGCGTGCAGGCTCAGACGACGTGCCCGCGGTGAGCGCACTGAGCGCGGCTTCGGCGCGTGCACGGTCAATCTTCTGCCTGGTGCTCTGCGGGGCCGACCCGAGCGGAGTTCGATCGTCGGTGATCTGGTAAAGGTCCCGGTAGGCGGCGACGATGAGGGCGGCCCTCCGCCAGGCTGCCCCCGACTTCGCGCCCTGCGGTTCCGGGCCGAGCTGGGTCGTCCAATGAGCCTTGTCGATAAGCGCGCCGGTGAGTACGGCGTCGGCGCGAGTTTCGATCAGTTGGCGGCGCTCATCCAAGGCTTGGCGCATGTCGTCGGCCATCGGCCCGTCCGCGTATGGGATGAGCCCTGCGATGAGCCGAGATTGCCTGCGGGTGCGGCCAGACCCGGCAGGCCGCGCAGTCGCGCGAGCGACACGAGCATGAAGCACCGAAGCGATGTCGTCGGCATCTTCAAGTCCGCGTGCTGCGATCAGGCGCGGCAGCAGAGCGTCAAGGTCGTGGTGGTTGGCCTCGGCGTGCCGCAGTTCGGCTGACAGGGCTGGGTAGGCGTCGGAGTCGAGCACGGCATCGACCTGCCCGCCGGTAAGTCCGGCGGTGGCGAGGAGCGTGGCCCAGCGGTCGTGTTGGGCGGCTTGGGCGATGGTTTCGTACTCGGCGGCGAGCTGGCCGATGTTGCTCCACCGTTCCTGCTCGGCGGTGATCGCTTCGTGCGCCGACAGCTCAGCGCCGATGTGCTGGATCACGCCGTAGAGCACCGACCGGGCGGTGGCATCGGGGTTGTCGCTGGGGTGCGGCACGCCGTGGCTGTCGTCAGGCCGATCCAGGACGACATAGGCATAGTTCCCGGCCGCGCCGCGGGTCATGGCGACGTAGAAGTTCTCCCGCGTCGTCGTCGCGGTGGCGATGACGTGCGCGGTATCGGTGGTCACGCCTTGCGCTCTATGGGCGGTGATGGCGTAGCCGAGGTCGAGGTGTTCGGCCACGTAGTCGGCAGGCAGGACGATCCCGCCACGGAGCCGGCGGCCGACGGGGCGGATGCTGACCGATCCATCCGAGTGGACGCTGCTGACGGTCCAGCGGTCGCCGTTGCGGACCCAGGATCGGCCGTTGCGTAGGCGGCGGTCGTTGTGGCGGGTGATGACCAGATCGCCCTCGGACACCGCGGTGCCGTCATGCAGCCCGACTTCACGGGTGCCGTGCACGGTGCCGTCGATGATCCTGTCTGCCCGTGCCCGTGTGTTGAGGGCGGTGACGGTCTCGTGGGTTTCGGCGACGAGGATCGACGCGCGCCCGGCGGCGAGGTCGCGCAGCCACGCGCCGTAGGCGGCGTCGATCATGGCTTCCTGTTCGCCGCCGGTGATGCGGTCGTGGCCTGCGAGGGTGTCGATTGCCTCGGGCCGGCCGTGGCGGAGCTGCAGCGATGTGGACTTCTCCCACTCGTGCGTGAAGCGGTGGATGTCGAGCAGTTCGGGGGTGTCGTCGCGGGCGTGGACGAGCATCGAGAACGCGCCGCCGGCGTCGACCGATTGGAGTTGCCCCCAGTCACCGACCAGCAGGACTTTCGTGTCGGCATGTTCGGCTTCGGCGGTGATTCGGTCGAGGGAGGCGGTGCCGGCCAGGGATGCCTCGTCGATGATGACGAGCTGGCCGGCCTCGAACGTGGTGCCGTGCATGAGGTGGTTCTGCCACCACTTCGCCGTGCTCTCGGTCGTGATGCCCAGATCGTCCGCGAGGACCTGCGCCGCGACGGCGGATGGTGCTAGGCCGACGACGGAGCCGGGTCCGTGCTCCTTCTCCCATGCGCAGCGGAGCGCGTTCATGGCGGTGGTCTTGCCTGCGCCGGCGGGGCCGACCAGCACGTCGAGGGTACGGCCGGAGACGGCGATCGCGGCCAGGGCTGCGGCTTGATCCTCGCCGAGCATCCGACCTCGCGGGTCGGGGCGGCTCGTGATCTGCTCGACCGTCTCCAACCCCACCACCGGCCCAGCGAGAGAGCCGGCGCGGGCAAGGAGCCGGTCTTCGGCGGCGAGCAGAGCTTCGGACGAGAACAGCACCGCGGCGTGCGGCCGGAACCGTGAGGTGCCATCGGGCCGGCGGAACTGCACCGGGCTGGACGCGAGTTCGGGCGGAGTCAGGCGGAGCGAGGCTTGTTCGGCGGCATCGACCACGAGCCCGGTGATCGCCTCCCGATCCAGCATCGAGGCGAACCGCCAGCCCATCAACTGCCGGGAGGCTTCGGCGTGCAGGTTCCAGCGCGTCCACGTCGACCGCTTCTCACTCGCGACCGCCATCACCGACAGACCGACCTCGCGCACGACATCCAGCGGCACGTCATCGGCCCGCAACACCCGAGCCGGTGCGTCCGTTACCTGATGGGTGAGGGTCCGTGCCCAGCCGGTCGCATCCTGTCCGAGCACCCGGCCGGCGCGCTCTCGCCATTGGCGGGTCAGGTCTGCGAGCGAGTGGATGTGCTTCTCCGGCCGGGTCGCCAGGGTGGCCTGGGCGCGGAGCTTCAACACGATCCGGGCGGAGGGCTGCCGGCCGTGCGTGGCGACGTACTCAGCGATGAGGCGGTCTTTCTCGGCCTCGATGTGCCGTGACCGGGTGGAGAACTCAGAGATCAGCGATTCGGTGACGCCGACGAGTTCCCAGGCGGGGTTGCGGTCCCGGCCTCGGTCGCGGGTCTCCCACTCGATGCCGATTGTGCGGGTGAGCTGGTCGGCCAGGGCGGCGTTGTAGAGCTCGGAAACCGCGACGACCGCGGCGTGCATCGGACGCCCCGCGAGCGCGCGCCATTTGCCGTCTTGCGCGGTCTTGACCTTGTTGCTGATGACGACGTGGGTGTGCAACTGCGGATCGCCCGCCCGGGAGTCGTAGTGGTCGAACGCGGTTGCGGCGACGCCGAGGACATCGACGTGTGCAACCGTGCCCTCGGGGCCGTCCGCGCCGACACGGGTGACTGCAACCTCGCCTTCAATGAACACAACCAGCTCTGCAACCGCCGCATGATGCGCGTCCGCGATCAACGCTTGCGTCCCAGCGTCAGCGACCGCCCACAACGCCGACACGCTCTTGGGAACCGAGAAGGTGAAGTCGAACCCCGCCACCGCACGCCGGGTGCCACGCTCGGTTTCCTCGGCCTCGATCCGCGCCGTCTCGACCGCCCGCGCCGCCGGCCCCAAACCGGCGTCGAGGGCCTTGACGCGGCGTTCGATCCGCTCGGCCACGGGCGCGAACGTCGGGTACGCCTTGCCGAGCGGGTCACCGGTGATCGGATCACGACCCGACCCGATCAGCAGCTCAAGTTGTGCCTCAGACACTTCCGAACCGGCCGTCAACTCGCCGTGCCCAAGAGCAGCGAGGCCCTGGCCGATCCAGAACCCCGGCGGGTTCCCCGCCTCGGCGTAGTAGCGCGTCAACGGCGTCGAGAGGGAGCGATCACCGTCGCCGGCCGCGACCGAGCGGAGCAGGTACTTGTAACCATCACCAGCCGTCATCACGCGCATCGAAACCGTCATCAGCAGCCTCCTTCCCGTGCCCGCAAGGTGGGCCGGAAGCCGCCGCTGCCGACCGCGATAATGCGCGGTCGCGCCTCTACAGAAAGACGTGTGGTGGCTCAGATGGGGCTGGGCGGGTCCGGTGGGACGCGGTCGGCAGTTCGTCAACGTCGCGGTGCTCGAAGGTGCGCGGGGCGCGGATCGCCTCGGCGCGCCACGGATCGACGGATCGCGATTTCGGAGTGCTCGTGCACCTGCCCGGTGACCAGCCCGGCAACGACATCGCTCATGAAGTCCGGCCGGGGATCACCCATCGGCCGGAGCCCTCATGCACGACCCCACCCAGCGCGACCGCCCGCTCAGAGTCGGGTCGCTGTTCTCCGGCTACGGCGGACTCGACCTCGCCGTCGAACACACCCTCAACTCTGAGACCATCTGGTTCTCCGAGAACAACCCGCACGTGTCCCGCGTCTTCGCCCACCACTGGCCCGAGATCCCAAACCTTGGCGACATCACCGCCATCGACTGGCAGGCAGTGCCACCGATCGATGTGCTGTGCGGCGGGTTCCCCTGCCAAGACGTATCGACCGTGGGCAAACGGGCCGGCCTCGCACCCGGCACCCGCTCCGGACTCTGGTCGCACATGGCCGCCGCCATCGACGCACTACAACCCGCCCTCGTCGTCATCGAGAACGTACGCGGCCTCCTCTCCTCACCGGCGATCCGCTCACCCTTGGAAGGAGACGACGATGAGCAACGCAACCCCGACGATGCAACCCCCGCCCCTGCAACCCTTCGCGACCTGGAACCCGACCTGTGGAGTCTGGGAGACAGCGCAGCTCGACCTCTCCGGGCGGCCGGCGCCGTACTCGGCGATCTGGCCGACCTGCGGTACGACGCGCAATGGATCGGCCTACCAGCGTCCCTTGTCGGCGCTCCTCACCAACGGCTTCGCATCTTCATCCTCGCCCGGCGCACAATTCCGGACTCCGCTGGCCACGGACTCGACCCGTGGCGGCGAATCCCTGGATCAAGTGCGGGCCAGACGAGGAACGATCGCACTCTCACACCAGATCATCGACCTCGCGCTCAACGGACCGACTGGCTCGCGGAACAAGCGCAGCGAGTCGGAGACGCTGTGGTCGCTGATCGAGAACATCTTCGACGCTGGGGACGCTACGCCGACGCCATCGCCCAGTGGGAACACATCACCGGTTGCGCCGCACCCGCCCCGGCCCTCCTAAGCGATCAAGCGGGTCCACGGCCGGAACCGGCATTCGTGGAATGGCTCATGGGCCTTCCAACCGGCTGGGTGACCGACCCCGCGCACGGACTGACGGCGAACCAGCTGACCGCAGCACTCGGCAACGGTGTCCTTCCCTTGCAGGCAGCGGTTGCACTCCGGCAGCTCACATAATGTCCAGTCCATCTGTGCATCGCCTTCGTCCCGGTTCTGCCGCCGAATCACCGAAGTACTGGATCGGCAAGAACTCTTCCGACATCGCCATAGCCTCTTGCTGGCAAGCGGCCGTCTTCGGGTCTATCAGCGGCTCTTCGGGAAGGCTCGGCGCGTCGAGGGCCGGTTGAGGAGTACTGCGACGGCCGCGATAGTAATGCCGACAACACCCTGCTCGACCTTCATCCAGATCGGGTAACCGGTGTCGGGCGCAACGAGGATGAGCACGATCCCCACTGGGGCGAGGATCGAGATCCATCGCATCCGGGTGTAGGCGCGGTAACTGCCTCGGGCAGCGGCTTTGGTGACGAAGACGAAGATCACGCTCGCAACCGCGACGACGGATCCGCGAAGCCAGACGACCCAGTTGACCTCTGCGGGATCGACGATCGCGAGGATCGCGGCGGCGACCAGCGCAAGGACGGAGACGGCGGCGCACAGCCACCACAATCGGGCGACACTTCTAAAGGTGGAGCGGGTCTGCTCCGTGTGGTTGGCGATCAGCGTCATGATGCTCCTTCGGGGCGGGTGGCTCGGTGATACAGCGCGACGATCTCCGTGATCGCCGCTTCGGTGGTGTAAGCGTCTGTGGGCATGGCGACGGCGAATGCATCGATCGTGGCCCGGATCGAGCGTGCGACGACGAGCGAGTCGAATGCACGGAATTCCCCAGCTTGCTGCCCCTGGGTCAGCAGCAGCGAGAGCAGCAGCGCTGAGGTGTCCTCACGCAAAGAGTTGTCAGCGTGAGGCGCGTTCTGAATGACGGCGATGACGGCGCGCGCTGCGAGCCGGTTGTTCGCGAGATAGTGCAGGTTGGTGCCGATGTAGGCCGCGAGCTTGCCGCGCCATGTGCTCTCGGCCTCCATGGCAGGCACCATCACCGCGGCGGCCTGCTGGACGACCCGTTCAACGACGGCCTGCATGAGTGCTGCCTTGTCGGCGAAGTGGTACGAGATCATCCGGGTGCTGCTGAGCCCTGCGGCCTCGCGGATCCGAGCGAACGATGTGGCGGTGAAACCCTGCTCGGCCAGCACCCGGATGGTCGCGTCGACGATCTCACCTCGGCGCTCCTCGGTGGATCGGTAGCTGCGGGTAGCTGGTGTCATACGTCCATATTTACTTACTCAAGTAATTTACGCAAGCCTTCCCGACAGTTCGCCCCGTTGCGTCGCTCAGCGCGGGTTCTTCCTGCGCCATGCCACGTAGTCGGTGATGGCGCCGGCCAGGTCGAAGCGCGGTGCGAAGCCGGTCTCGGTCGTCAGGCGTGAGGTGTCCAGGTACGGGTCTTCGCCGGGACCTGTCGATCGACCGTTGACCACCTCGATGCCTTGGCCGGGCAGCGCGGCGTTGAGCGCGTCCGCGAGTTCGCGGTTCGTGTATCGGAAGCCGCCGCCGACGTTGTAGGCGGTGTGGCGGAGGGTTGGCGCGGTCGCGAGGAGGGCGATGGCGCGGCCGGTGTCGCGGGCGTAGCCGAAGTCGCCGCCGTCGTCCGCGTGCATGGCGGGGGGACGCTCCCCGCGTAGCAGGGCGCTCACGGTCCGCGGGATGGGATTGAACGGTGATTCGGGGTCCATCAGCGGCCCCCAGGTGGAGCCGATGCGCAGCAGCACGGGCTGCACGTTGGTGTCGGCGAGGGCGAATTGGACGAGGGGTTCGAGGGCCTTCTTGAACGCGCCGATCGCGTGCGGGATGTCGGCGAGTGGCAGCGCGAGGTCTTCGCTGTAGGGGATCTCGGAGCGGCCCTCGTAAACGCTGATGCTGCTCGCGACCGCGAATCGGCGGACGCGCCATTGCCGGGCCGCATTGAGCGCGTTGAACAGTGCAGCGGTGTCGCGGCGGAAGAAGTCCATCGGGTCAGGCTCCGGGATGCTGCCGGCGAGGTGCACGATGCCGTCGATGTCGTAGCGATCGCCGAGTGCCAGGAAGGCGGCCGTGTCGGTGAGGTCCAGGGTCTCTACGGCGACTCTGTCTGCCAGGAAGGACGGCACCTCGGAGCGGCGATGTCCGGTGATGAGCACGTTTTCGCCGAGGTCAGCGAGTGCGGCGGCGGTGTTCGCGCCGATCATGCCGAGGCCGCCGGTGACGAGGATCATCGTGCCGCCTCCGCGGTCTCGGTGGCGCCCTCAACCTGGTAGTGCAGGTGCGTCACATCGGGGGCTGCGACCACTTCGAGGATGCTGAGCCGGATGTGGTGGGGCAACTCGTGGAAGAACGGCCGTCCACCGCCCAAGAGGATCGGGATCTGGTGCAGGATCAGCTCGTTCACGAGGCCGGCCTTCAGCGCCTCTGTGACGAGCACTCCACCCATCAGTCCGACATCCTTGCCTCCCGCGCGGTCTTTCGCCGTCTGGACGGCGTCAGCGATGCCGGTGCTGACGATCGTCTGCCGGTCGTTCGCGGGCGGGAACGATGTGTGGGACAGCACGACCAGCGGCGCGGTGGGGTGGGGGGCGCCGTCGGCGAAGTCGTTCGAGTCGGTGTAGGTGGCGTGCCCGGCTAGGCTCGCCCCGACGCGGGAGGCGAGTTCGTCGAAGATCCGGGCGCTGGGCGCGCTGAGCCGGAACCCGCTGAACACTCTGCTGGGGACGTTCCCGCTGCCGTACCAGTCGAACAGCGTCCCGCCGTCGCCGAGCCCCCGTCCGGGGCCGGGGTCGCGTCCGGTGATGTAGCCGTCGACGGAAACCGACAGACCGCAGATGACCTTGCTCATGATGGAACCTCATTTCTTCTGCTGCCGGCGCGGGAGACGCCGGCCGATGGTGTGGGCCGGATGGCCTGTGGGAAGTCGAAGAACTGTCCGGGGTCGTAGCTCCGTTTGACCCTGGCCAGGCGCGGCGTGTTCACGCCGTGGTAGGCGTGCAGCGGGTCGTCCAGGAGCGGGTCGGGGAAGTTCGGGTACACCCGCCCGGACCCGTCCGCGTGGGCGGCCTCCCAGGACGCGTTGATCCATGGGTTGTCGGGGTCGCCGACATGTTCCAGCATGAAGCGCGTGTCGCGGTGTGCGAACGCTGTCGCCTCCTCGGAAACCTGGTTGTATGCTCCGCCCATCGCCGTGAACGCGAGCCTTCGCACGCCCTCCCCGGCGACGGGACCTGGTTCCTGGAGAAGCGCCAGGACAGTCGAGAGCGTGTGCTGGGTGATGGTGTTCTCGAAGAACTCCGACCGCAGCCGGATGGGCCCGACGGACGATGAGCGGGATTCGTCCGCCAGCGTCTCCTTCACCGCCGAGTACGGCATCGGCTCGCTGAGCCGCAGCTCGTCCGGCACGGCACGGTCGATGAGGAACCTGCGCAGCAAGGTGGTCGTTTCGAGGCGGGATAGCGCCGAGACGCCGAACGCCTGGGCGTGAAGCCGAGGTTCGTGCGGGTGCTTCTCGATGGCCAGATTCAGGGTGAGTCCGTCGGGCACGTCGGGTGCCCAGCCCTGCCAGGCGGTCATCAGCTCCGCGATGTCGGTGTCTGCCCAGCGGGCGTCGATGCGTACGACGTCAGGCTCGGGGACGGTCGCGAACCGGAGTGCGGTGACGACGCCGAACTGGCCTCCGCCAGCACCGCGCAACGCCCAGAACAGATCCGGTTCCCGTCGTTCGTCGCACTCTGCGATCTCGCCGTCGGCGAGGACCACGCGCGCGCTGAGCAGGCGATCGCACGTGAGTCCGAATCGGCGGCCCAGCAGCCCGATCCCACCGCCGAGGGCGAGCCCAGCGATCCCGACGGTTGCCCCGCATCCGGCGGGCAGGCTGCGACCGTGGGCGTGGAGGGATCGGTAGACGTCGCCAAGCCGGGCACCGGCGCCGATCCGCACGGTGCCTGAGACATCGACGGCGATGTCGTTCAGTGCGGAGACATCGAGGAGGATGCCATCGGTGGATGACCGTCCGGCGAAGCCGTGTCCGCCGCCGCGCGGCACCAGACGCAGGCCCGCCCCGGCCGCGTAGGCGATAGCAGAGGTGACGTCTGCCTCGGAGCCGCACGCCACCACAAGCCGGGGACGGATACCCACAACCCCTGCACCGTCGCACATCTGGGCTGCCTCGTAACTGGCCGATCCGGGTTCGTAGAGGGCGCCGTCGAGCGACGCACGGAACTCGTCCAGGTTCAACATGTTTCGCTCCTCTCGCCGGCCGATCCGCGCCGAACGCGGACGTCTGATGCCCTCGCCCACCATCGTCAGTCGCTGCGGACGGCTCCCGGTAGTGCGAGACGGCGCGATCGGATCGTGCATTCTGCATGTCTTCCCGGTGGGTCGCGCACCCGCGCGCAGATCCCCGGGATGCCGGCGACAGGGCGCCATAGGGTTGTCGTATGAGCGTGACCGACGGTGGTGACCTGCTTCGAGGAGCAGCGTCCAGCCGCGCCGCCCGCATCCTGCTGTGGGTCTACCTGGCGCTCACCCTGGTCAGCAAGGTCGCCGACGCGAACGCCCACCCCGATCTTTGGCACGTTCCCTGGGTGCTCGCCTGCTATGCGCTCCCCATCTGGTGGCTCAGCGGATGGCAACGCGAACCATGGGAACGCGCGCCGTGGGCGCTCCTGATGGCGCAGGCAATCGTGAGCTATCTCCCGTTGGTCCTGTTCGGCTCCGGGTGGGTCGGCGGTGTCGATGGGCTCCTCGGCGCCCTCGTGCTCCTGCTGCTCCGTTCCCCTACTCGGTGGTGGCTGTTCGCAGGCCTCGCCGTCATCGAGGTGGTCGCGTGGTTCTTGGTCGGGCTGCCGTACGCGCCAGCGGTGAACGCGACGACCTGGATATTGGTCGCCTACCTCAACCTCGGCCTCGGCCTGTACGGGATGGCGACCGCCCCCGTGCTGCTGGAGCGCCTCGAATCGACCGCGGAGCTGCTCGCGGACGCCGCCGTGGACCGGCAGCGCCTTACCGTCGCACAGGAACTCCAGGTCACGATCACCCGACGCCTCGACGACATCCGCCGGAACGCGGAATCTGCTCTCGCCACGCCAGGGATCGACGACGCCCGCAGGTTCCTGACCCAGGTCGGTCTCGCCGCGCGTGCAGCCGCCGTCTCCGCACGTCGGATGGTTCCCGCGACTCCAGCATCGACGCCGGCCAGCGAAGCCGGAAGAGATCTCTCCCCGCGAATCGCGTTCCGGATCGTCGCTGCAGTCGTCGTCCTCCTCGCCGCGCAATACCTCGTCAACACGATCATGCCCGTACCCGGCGGCGGAGAGCCGACCTTCGCGACCACCCTCGCCGCGATCACAATCGCCGTCGTCATGGTCGTCCTGCAACTGCGGCACTCCCGACCGAACGTCGATCGTCGCCCGGCGGGATGGGCGTGGACGCTGGCACTTCAGGCCGTGCTGTGCTTCGCGTTGTACCCCGTGTTCGGAGTCGTGAGCATGGGACTGCTCGCCTTCGTCGGAGGCAGCGCACTCCTACTGATCACCGGCTCGGCCCGCTGGCTGGTGTACGGGGCCACGGTGGCAAGCGTGCCGCTACTCGCCTTGCGTGAACCGGCCGACCTTGCCCCCGAGATCCTCTGGCAATGGTCGATCTACGCCGCAGCGACCATGGCTGCGGCAGGACTCCTATTCTTCGGACTCGGCCGGCTCCCCGCGACGGCCACACGGCTCGCAGAAGCGCGCCGCAGTCTCGTGGACGCCGCCACCACCCGCGAACGCGTCCGCCTCATCCGCGACACCCACGACACGCTCGGACTGACGCTGTCCACGATCGCCCTGAAGACCGATCTCGCCGAGGCGCTGCTCGACGGGAATCCGGTCCGCGCCCGCCGAGAGATCGTGCAGGCGCTGCACCTCGCGCAGACCGTCGCCACCGACGCCGACTCGATCGTGACCGGGACGCTGAGGCTCAGCCTCTCTACCGAGCTGACCACAGCTCGGGATGCCCTGCGTGCTGCAGGCACGACCCTGCTCGTCCAGGCAGACTTGGGCGGCATCCCAACGCGGGCAGATGCCGCCCTCGCCGCAGTCCTGCGGGAGACGATCGCCAACGTACTCCGGCACAGCGACGCCAGCGCCTGCACGATCCGGCTGTACGGAACCGCCGATTCGTTCAGCATCGCGGTGACCAACAACGCCGCCAGAGAGCCCGCGACGGAACGGGAAGGCGGCCACGGTCTGGCGAACATCCGCTCCAGGATCGCAGCGCTCGGAGGAGAACTCGACGTCAAGCGAAGAGACGATGTGTTCACACTCACCGCATCCGTCCCACGCACCTTAGTCGCCGCCCCCGGCGAACCTGATCATGTGGAGGTCCGATGATCCGCGTACTCCTCGCCGAAGACTCCACCATCCTCCGCGACACCCTCGTCGCCGTCCTCGACCTGCAAGACGACATCGACGTCGCCGCCGCCGTGGCCACCGGAGGGCAGATCCTGCCCGCCGCCCGCGACACCCACCCCGACGTCGCCGTTCTCGACCTCGACCTCCCCGAGATCACCGGCATCCAAGCAGCCGCAGTGCTCGCGACCGACGTCCCGGACTGCCGGGTGCTCATCCTCACCGCGCACGCCCAACCCGCCAACCTGCGGGCGGCCCTCGACGCTCATGTCGCCGGGTTCCTCCCCAAGGACGCCTCCGCCTCCGAGCTCATCGACGCCATCCGAGCGATCGCCGACGGGCGCCGCGTCGTAGATCCGTCCGTGGCGCTCGCGGCCATCGAGGCCCGGCCGAACCCGCTCACGGACCGTGAGATCGATGTGCTCCGCTTGCATGCGCGAGGACTCGACCCCCGGGAGACGGCTGCTGAGCTGTTCCTTTCCTACGGCACCGTTCGCAACTATCTCGCCGCTGCCACCGACAAGCTCGGTGCCCGCAACCGCACCCACGCTGCGCTCATCGCCCGAGAGAATGGCTGGCTCGAATAGCTTCCGACCCTCGCGGGCCGACGGAGCACGATGTGCAGATTGCATGGTCGTGTCCTGCACCAGGCACTACATGGTGCGAGACGAAACGGCAAGGCTGAGCATGACAACACCTGTCTCGTAGAAGGAGTGGCGCATCATGGCCCAGATACAGCGCTTCGACCACGTCGGCATCACCGTCGCTGACCTCGACACCGCGATCAACTTCTTCGTCGGCCTCGGCCTAGAGGTGGACGGCCGTATGTTCGTCGAGGGCGAGTTCCTCGACACTGTCTGCGGTATCCCCGACTCCCGCACCGAAATTGCCATGCTCCACGCGCCCGACGGCGGCACAACTGTAGAGCTCTCCAGCTTCGTCCGCCCCGACCACGAACCGGGTTCCCCCTCAGCGATGGCGAACGAACTCGGCATCCGCAACGTCGCGTTCGTGGTCGACGACCTCCACGCCCTCGTCGACCGGCTTGCCGCCGACGGATACGGACTCGTCGGCGGCATCGGCGAATACGAGAACACGTGGCGCATGGCCTATGTCCGCGGCCCCGAAGGCCTCATCGTTTCTCTCGCCCAACACATCGGTTGACCTCGCCTACGGCGACAGAACTCGTTGAAGGGCCGAACTCCTCCACGGGACAACTCCGTCACCGGATAGCCGCTCTAGCATGGCCAGGTTCTCTCCGCTTCTTGCGCGCACGACGACCATCAAGACGCCCGTGGGTCCGCTCACGTACGACTGTGTGAAGGTGATCGTTGTTCGTGATGGCAGTGCGATCTTGTTTAGCGAGTTCGGGCAACAACCCGTCAAGATCGGCGATGTGGTGCTCCTCGGTGCTAACACCCTCTGCGGCAGCGAGCCTGAACGTCGTATCACCGTGACCACGATCTACGCCGACACCGACTACTTGGTCGACCAAGTCTTCTGGCAGTACGTCGGGTACCTCGGGGACCGCCTCGATGCGCAGGACTTCGCAGCCGCCGTCTACACCGAGCCTGCTCAAATTCTCCGGCTGGGTGAGGACCGCGTCAGAACGTTGATGCCATGGCTGGACGAGTTGGTGGCGCTGAGTATCGAGCACGAGCCGGTAGCCAACTTCTATCGGATGCAAGCGCTGTGGTTCAGCATCGCGCATGTGATCGCGCCGTTCATCAAGACCTCACAAGTCCGAACCTCCCCGACGCAACGGGCCACCACGTGTCCGACTTCGCCGCGGATTCGACGGTTCGGCCCGCTGCGCGCAGAGGCACACCACGTCGCTGACCTGCTGCGATCCGAGTTGGATCGGCGCTGGTCTGTAACCGAGCTGGCCGACGAGGTGCACCTGTCAAAGTCGCAGGTTGGGCGCTTGTTCGTGGAAGCTTTCGGCAAGTCACCGATCGCCTACTTAACGATGCTCAGGACGGAGCGGATGGCGGCACTCCTGCGCACCACGGATGCACCAATCACCGTGATCGCCGAGGAGGTGGGCTGGGGCGATCCTGACTTCGCCGCCCGACAGTTCCGCCGTAGTGTTGGTGTCAGCCCCAGTGGCTATCGGGCGTTGAATCGCGTGCAGGCTCCGCAAGCGACCGGGTGAAACACGCATCCGCCCTGGCGATAGCCGCAAGATCGACGCCCATCGTCGTCAAAGTCTGTCCCTGTCCTGTAGGCCGGTAAGGACTCGTCGGGTTCGTCACGGAGCCTGCTGGTCGCCGTCTCGGTTCTTGTCCGTGCTGTCTTCCTGATCCTCTCGGCGTACCTCGCAGTCGCACGACCACTTCGCGTGGTCTTCGCGGAGGGAGGTCTGACGATGGCTGTGACGGAGGAAGTGCGGGCGGCGCGGGATGCGAAGCTCGATGAACTACACGAACGGTTGACCGGCGCCGTCGAGATGCTGGTGACCGGGCAGGACTGGGCACGGGCGCTGGCGTTCGCGGCCAGGTTCCGGTCGCGCTCGTTCAACAACATGCTGCTGATCTGGATTCAGCACGAGGCCGCATTCGGGGCCGGACGTGTGCCCGAGCCGATGCCGTCATATGTCGCCGGCTACCGGCAGTGGCAGCAGCTCGGCCGGCAGGTGGAGAAGGGCCAGTCGGGCTACATGATCTTCGCCCCGGTCACCGGGCGGTTCGCGTCCTCGACGCCCGCGGATGCGAGCTCATGGCGTCGGCTCGATCCGCGGGAGAAGCCGCACCCTGGTGAGGTCGTGCGCTCGAGAATGGTCGGTGCCCGACCCGCCTATGTGTGGGACGTGTCCCAGACCGCCGGCGATCCGATCCCGGAGCCACCCGCTCCGACGCTGCTGGAAGGCGAAGCGCCCTCCGGGTTGTGGGATGGCCTGGCCGCGCAGGTCGCGGCGGCGGGGTTCACGCTGTTGCGGGTGCCGCATGAGGGCATGATCCACGGCGCGAACGGCATGACGGGCTGGGGTGCGCGTCAGGTCGCGGTGCGGGAGAACATAGACCCGGCCGCGCAGGTCAAGACGCTCGCGCACGAGCTGGCGCATGTGCTGATGCACGATCCCGACGACGAGGACGCCCGGCAGCATCGCGGTATCGGCGAGGTCGAGGCCGAGTCCGTCGCGTTGATGATCGGTGCCGCGCACGGCATGGACACCACCGGATACACGATCCCGTATGTCTCGACCTGGGCCGCCCGCGTCGACGGGAGAGACCCGGTGCAGGTCGTGCAGGCCACCGGGGAACGGGTGCGGAAGACCGCCCTGGGCATCCTCGACGGACTCGACACCGTTCAGATCGCGAACGGAACACCGCCAGGCCTTATCCGGGAAACCGCAGCGCCCGAGCGATCGTCTCGTGCATCAGCACCGATGCCGGAACGCCAGACGGTGACGGAACCGGTCATGGTCGGGCGGGGGCTGTGATGGTCGGCGACGATGCGCTCACCGTACTGGCCGCGGTCAGCCGTGGGTGGCGGTTGCCCGGTGCGGCGTTGGCTCTCGTGCTGGCAGGGGTGCCGGTGTTCCCCTGTGCACCTGGCGGCAAGACACCGCTGATCCGGGACGGGCGCGGGTTCCTGGACGCGACGACGGACGCGACACAGGTTCGCGCGTGGTGGCGTGCGGTCCCGGCGGCGAACATCGGCATCCCGACAGGTGGTGCGTCGGGCCTGGTCGTGGTCGATGTCGATGTGCACGGTCCGGTCGACGGGCCCGCCGCGTTCGCCCGCGTCGACGCCGCGGGGCTGGTCGAGGGGTGGGGGCTGATGGTGCGCACGCCGACCGGCGGTCTGCACGTCTACTTCTCGGCGACCTCGGGCGTTGAGCAGCGGTCGTGGCAGTCGGCCGGCGCCGGTATCGATTTCCGTGGCGACGGCGGCTACATCGTCGCTCCGCCCTCGATCCGCACGATCGATGGAGCCCCGACCCGCTACCACGTCATCGCCGAACAGAACGAGCGTGTGCCGGTGGATGCTGTGCGTCTGCGCGACTTCCTCACTCCTCCCCGAACGGCATCGATGAGGTTTGCGGTCTCGGCGCGAAGCATCAATGTCGCGGAGGTCGAGCGGTTGGCGTCGTGGGTCGGCCGGCAGGGCGAGGGTGAACGGAATCGTTCATTGTTCTGGGCGGCGTGCCGCTTGGCGGAGAACGATGTCTCCCTCGCGGACGCACGGGAGGTGCTGGTGGCGGCTGCGGTGCAGCCTGGCTTCGAGGAGCGTGAGATCGTCCGGACTGTCGACAGCGCCTATCGCCGCGTTCACGCGGTCGCGATCCGAGACGACCGCGCAGCTCCTGCTGCGCCTAGCGCCGCTCGGCAGCGGGTGTCGGCGCGGGGGCTCTCGTGAGGGCGTGGCCAGGCCGCCAGTGGGCGGTCATCACCTCGGCGGCGGGCACGGTTTTCATCGCCGCGGGCGCGTTCTGGCTGTCGTTCACCTCGCTCGCGGATTTGGCGCGCCGGTCCGGGATCGACGACGGACAAGCCTGGGCGTGGCCGCTGATCGTGGACGGCGTGATCGTGGTGTCCACGGTCGCGGTCGTCGCGCTCGGCGGAGAGCGGGTCGCCTGGTATCCGTGGACGCTGCTCGCTGGCTCGGCGGCGGTGTCGGTGACGGCGAACTCGCTGCACGCGGTCGTCTCGGCCGACGCGGACGTCCCCGCAGGGCTGGCCGCTTCCGTCGCGGCGGTGCCACCGGTCGTGCTGCTCGCGATCACGCACCTCACCGTCATCCTCACCCGCGCCCGTCCCAGCGAGCCAGCCGACCAGACCGCAAAGACCGCGGGGGCCGTATCGGTTGCTTTGGCGCCGTTGACCACCATGCAAGCCGACACGGTCGCGATCACCCCGTCAATGTCCGAGCGTGCGGCAGGCCGACGCGAGAGGGCGGTGGAACTGCGGGAGTCGGGGCTGTCGAACAAGAAGATCGCGCGCGCCCTGGATGTGCATCCTTCGACCGTTGGGCGTTGGTTCGCCGACGCGCACCAATCCGATGAACCAGCGCAACGGGACTCTGCGCCGTTGCCGGAGGGAGCGACAGCATGAGCACCGACCACCTGATGCGCGAACGGTCACCGAAGGGCATCCCTGAGCACGACCAGTCCAAGCCTGAAGCCGAGGCCTTGGAGGCGGGGACGCCTGATGCGATCAAGCAGAAGTCCGCCCGCCGCGATGCGCTGCAGGAGCGCCTGAATCGGGTACGCGGCAGGGGCGTGGACTGGGTGCGCCCGACCGATCTGTTCGTCCGCTCGAGCGGAAATCTCGCGGGGCGCGGGATCGAGTTCCAAGCCGTGCAGGGCCGCCGTTTCCGTTCGACCCTCGCGATGGGGGCACGGTCGGTGTCGGAGCGTGCGAAGCGGTTGCCGCCCGTGTCGGCGTTCGGTCGTCGCGGTCAGCACGTCGAAGGCCCGGCACGGTCCGGGGTCGGGATGAGGTAGCCCGGGGTGGTGATGGGTCATGGACACCCAGGACGGCGGGGTGACGGTCGCCAGGAGCGACCGGCGCACCTGCCTGCCAGGAGGTGCCCTGACCATGACCACCACGACAACGACGGCGATCGATCCTGCCGGTGAGGACTACACCAACGGGGAGGGCCTGCGCGCCCTGCTGCGCAGGCTCCACGACGCCGGCCCCGGCGCATGGGAGCACGACCCGGTAGCCGCCGCGTTGATGACCTACGCCGCGGACAAGTACGCGCCGCTCGCGCGCAAGCACGGCCTGGACCCGTGGGAGGCCGCGTCGGCAGCGTTCGACGTGATGCGCACCCGCGCCGCCCGCGAAGCCGACGATCCCTGGGCTGTCGTCACCCATGCGGTGCGGATCACCTGCATCGCCGAAGAACGCGGCCAAGGGCTGCTGTGCTCGGTGCATCAAGCAAGGCGCCCGCACGTCTCCTGCTTCCACGACCCCGAACGCCTCTCCGAGCGCGAGAACAACCTGTCGGACTACCACCCGGCGTTCCACATCACCGACCCTCACGACGGCGACGAGGTGGATGCGGATGCGGGCGAGCCTGCGTCGGTGACAGGCGCGGTGGAGGACACGATTCTGTTGTTCCTACTGCTGGGCTGGCCGGAGGGCACCGCCCGCCCAGCGATCGAGCACATCTGCGAAGCCCTCGCCCGGATCGGATCACGCACCGCCACGTATGAGGCGCTCCGCCGCGACCGGCACGCCCGCGCCCTGCTCGATGTCCCGGCCGTGTCGTGGACCGTGTTGCTGCGGATACTGCTGGGACGCACCACTCCGGGCTACGCGGCGACAGGTGAAGGACGCGGCATCCTGCTGCGCCTCCTGATCGGCGAAGGCCTGCCGAGCCTGTTGGGCGATGACGGGCTCGTGGCGACCATCAGCCAGGCCGCACCTCGTACGGGGACCGGGCGGGGTGCGTGATGTCCACGGCGACCGGGCACATTGAACTCGACCGGACGGTCGAGTCGATCCAGGTCGGCCATCGACACCGGCAGGACCTCGGTGACCTGGACGCCCTCGCGGCGTCTATCGATCGGGACGGGCTGCTGCAACCCATCACGATCACCCCGGACGGGCTGCTGGTGTGCGGGGTGCGTCGGCTCGCGGCGATCAAGAACCTCGGCTGGCGGACCGTCAACGTCTGGGTGCGATCCGCCATCTCGGACCGGTTGGGACACCTGTTGGCCGAGCAGGACGACAACCAGCTCCACAAGACCCTCACCCCGCTGGAGGCCGCCGGCCTGTATCGGGAGATCAAGACGCTGATGGCCGAGGACGCGAAACGTCGCGAGGTCGCCGGGCAGTTCACGAGTGACTATCAGCCGCGGTGGTCGAACGGCTCCGCCGAATCGGCGGAGCCGTTGACCACACCGGCTGGGGATGCGCGCAGGCAGGCAGCGGAGATGGTCACCGGAGCCGCGTCCTATACGCGGCTGGAGCAGATCGGCTACCTCGAACGCCTTGTCGCGGACCCTGAAACGCCCGATGCGGTACGTGCCGAAGCACGAGCCGGGATGGCGGCCATCGAGGCCGGTGGTCCGGTCGATCCGGCGTATCAGCGTGCTCGCGACCTCGAACGGACCGGCGGCGCCGCCCGCGATGCTCATCTGCACGATCTGGCCGAACAGGCCCTCGCACGGGTGGGCGCCGAGCCGAAGAACCGCTCGAAGAAGACGAAAAGACCCAAGGCGCCGACGCAGGCCGGACCGGAGGCGCGGTACGCGGTGCGGGCTTTCGCGCTGACCTGGGCCGAGCTCGACTCGTGGTGGCTGCACTACGACCTCGACGAACTCGCCGCGCAGCTCACCGACGAGCAAGCCGAGGCATTCTACGCGACCGCGGAAGGCACCCGACGGTTCGCCAGCGACCTCCGCGCCGCGCGCGAGCAGGCTGGAATTCCGCACCTGCGCGCCGTGTGAAGCCGTGGCCTGTGGCGGTCGGGGTGCACCTGAGGGGCATGAAGACCTCTCGTTCTCCGTCGCCTTCGCGTGGCCGCCTGATCGCGCTGATTGCCGCGGGGGTTGTGCTGCTGCTCCTTGCCGGGGTCGGCATCTACGGCCTCATCGCCGGCCCGCGCAGCGCCAGCGCCCCGCACCCGGAGCTTTCAGCGTCCCCGCCGTCCGCACCCTCCATGCCGGGACCGGCGTCACCGCGGTTGCCGGTTGTGGTGCGATCCGCTGACCCGGAGACGTTCGCCCGCAATGTCGCGAAGGCGATCTTCGCGTGGGACACCACGAGCGGGCTGATGCCTCTGGACTACACGTCCATCATCCTCGACGCCGGTGACCCGACCGGCAGCGAACAGGCCGGTCTGGCCTCCGATGTCTCGGCGTATCTGCCGACGCGAGACGCGTGGATCGAGCTGCGCAAGCACGAAACCCGGCAACGCCTCGTGATCGATCGAGTGTTCGTGCCCGCGGCGTGGGCCGACGCCGTGGCACAGGCCCAGCCCGGTCAGATCACACCGGGCACCAGGGCGTACACGATCGAGGGCATCCGGCACCGCGATGGCGTGTGGAACGGGGAGCCTGTGTCCAGCGAGCACGCAGTGTCGTTCACCGTGTTTATCGTCTGCGCACCGACCCACCCGACCTGCCATCTGCTGCGGCTGTCTCAGGTCGACAACCCGCTGCGCTGAGAGCAGGCTCTCGTGTTCCGCAAGCTCGCCGTTCTCGCGCTCGCCGTGCTCTTCTTCGCGCCGGCGACTCTGCTGCTGTCGGTTGGGGTGCTGATGAACCCGGCCGCTAATGCCGCATGCTCGACCACCGGGTCGCTCTCGGTAGGCACCGTGCCCGACAACCTCCGGGTCACCACTGCGGACGGCAGTACCTTCACCCTGAGCAAGGCGCAGCTCACGCACGCGGCGACGATCATCACGGTCGGCGACAAGATCGACGGGGTTGGCCGTCCCGGGGTGAAGATCGCGCTGATGGCGGCGCTCACCGAGTCCACGCTGCGGATGCTCGCGAACACCGGCACCTACCCTGAGTCGGGAGACTACCCCAACGACGGCAACGGCGGCGACCACGATTCCCTCGGCCTGTTCCAGATGCGCCCGCAATCCGGGTGGGGCACCGTCGCCGACCTCATGGATCCGGCCTACCAAGCCCGCGCGTTCTTCGGTGGGCCGACCGGCCCGAATCATGGCTCCCCCCAGGGGCTCCTCGACATTCTCGGCTGGCAGACGATGGACCCTGGGGAAGCCGCCCAGTCCGTCGAGGTGTCCGCGTTCCCCGACCGCTACCGCAACAACGCACCCGTCGCGGATGCGATCCTCAATGCCCTGATCAGCACCACTGTCTCGCGGGCTGACTCCGCCACCGTCGGACCGACCTTTGCGGACGGCTCGTCGCATATGGTGTTCCCGCTGCCTGCGGGGAGTTGGGTGTTGGCGTCGCCGTTCGGCGCGCGTATCCACCCGATCACGGGGGAAGTGTCGTTCCATACGGGCACCGACTTCGCCGCCCCTGCGGGGACCCCGATCCTCGCCGCCGCGGACGGTGTCGTGACCGTCGCAGGGCCGGTCGCCGGATACGGGAACCTGATCGTCATCGAGCATCGCATCGACGGGCGGACGGTCGCGACCGCGTACGGGCACATGTGGGACACCGGCATCCTCGTCCAGGTCGGAGACCGGGTGACCGCCGGCCAGCACATCGGCGACGTCGGCTCCGACGGCATGTCCACCGGCCCGCATCTGCACTTCGAGGTCCGCCCCGGCGGCACCAACGGCACCGCGATCGACGCCGCCGCCTGGCTCACTCAGCACGGCGCCGCGAACCTCCCCACCGCGACCACCGGCCCCACGACCGGATGTGAGGCCCACGGGACTACAGCTGTGGCTTGGCCGGTGCAGGCAGGCCCGATCACGGCACCCGTTTCTCGCAGGGGCGCGTGATGGGCGTGTTTCCGAACTTCGGCGGCCTGGCCGGGAGCGGTGATCTGAAGCAGGTCGTCGGCGCACTATTCATGTTCGTGCTCGTCATCGCCGTGCTCATGCTGATCGTCTCGGTCATCTGCTGGGCGATCGCCGCCGCGCACGGCAACTACTCCGCCGCCACGAAAGGTCGGGCCGGGGTGCTCGTCGCGCTCGGCGCCACCGTGCTCGCCGGTGGCGGGGTGGCGTGGATGAACTGGCTCATCGCTCTCGGCCAACGACTCTGACGCACCTCCCGGACTCACCCGTGGAGGCGTGCCTGGGGATGCGGCGGGCGAGGACACGGTGGCAGGCGAGGTGCACCTGTGGGCAGAAGCCACCTCTCGCCTGAAGGAGACACCATCGTGATCGACATTCCCCCCAACAGCTCCGGTCTTCCTGGGATCGCGGCCCTCCGCACCGTCGTCGGTGCGGTGATGACAGTCGGCCTGATCCTGGCCGTCCTGGCCTTGATCGTCTCTGCCGTCGTATGGGCCTATGGCGCGAACTCCAGCAACCCGCATCTGGCCGGTCGGGGCAAGGTCGGCGTCCTCGTTTCCTGCGGTGCCGCCATCGTCTGCGGCGCGAGCGTCGCGCTCGTGAACTTCTTCTGGGGCGTCGGCCAGAGCGTCTAGAACCCGGTCCGTCAGAAAGCAGGTCTTGTGATGGGCATATGCGATGTCCCCGTCATCTCCACCGTCTGCGACACTGCCGGTGAGGCGGCCGCATCGCTGGTAGCGGCGCCATTCGACTGGCTCGCCCAAGCGATGGGCGGCGCGGCAAGCTGGCTGTTCACCGCCGTCTGGACCGTGTTCGACACCACCACGTTGGTGAACGTGCAGCGGCCAGGGTTCCTGTCCGTGTTCAACCTCGTGTTCGGCATCGCCGTGTTCGTGATGCTGCTGTTCTTCTGCCTGCAACTGATCACCGGCATGATTCGCCGCGACCCCACAGCCCTCACCCGGGCAGCGCTCGGCCTCGGGAAAGCCGTGATCGGCTCCTTCGTGGTCGTCACCCTGGTGGCGTTGCTGCTGGAGATCACCGACCAGCTCTGCGTCGGCATCATCCAAGCCGCCGGCGAGACCGCCAAGACCATGGGCGACAAGATCGCCGCCCTCGTCGTTGGGCTCTCCGCGCTGTCCATCCCCGCGCCCGGGGTGGGGGCGATCATCATGATCTTCCTCGCCGGGCTCGCGATCGCATCGGCGGCGATCGTCTGGCTGTCGCTGCTGATCCGCAAATCGCTGCTGCTGGTCGCGGTCGCTCTGGCCCCGCTCGCATTCTCGGGGTCGTCGTGGGACGCGGCCCGCGGCTGGGTGAGCAAGTGGGCCATGTTCGTGATCGCCCTGATCCTGTCCAAGCTCGTGCTCGTCGTGATCTTCCTCGTCGCGATCACCCAGGTCGCCGCCCCCATCGACCTCGACCTGGCCTCCGTGTCCGATCCGCTCGCAGGGATCGTGCTGATGGCGTTGGCGGGGTTCGCCCCGTACCTGACGTATCGGTTCCTCGCGTTCGTGGGCACCGACTACTACGGGCAGGCCGGCGCCGAGGACGACGCGAAACGCGCCCTGAACCGGCCCATCCCGATCCCGTCGAAGCCGTCCGGTGACGGGCCGAAGAAGGTACTCGACGGTCAATCCGGCAGCCGCAGTGATAGTGGCTCTGGAGGCGGTGGTGCGGCGGCGCCGAAGCCCGCCCCGACGGGCGGCGCCTCAGCAGGGGCGACCGCTGCGGGATCGGGCGCTGGGGCGAGCGGAAGCGCCGGGGCAGGCGCAAGTGCGGGAGCAGGAGCAGGAGTGGCGGGTGCTGGCGCCGCGGCGGCCGGCCCAGCGGCGGCCGTCGTCGCCGGCGCGCAGGCCGTGAAAGCCGCGGCCACCGCGGGACCGAGGGCCGGTGCGGCATTGGCCGGGCAGGGCGAGACGGCCGCCACCGGCGCCGGCGCCGGACAAGCCAGCGCCCCGCCGCCGCCTTCGGCACCGGCACCGACCGCAAGCCCGCGACCGGCACCCCAAACCCCGCCCAAGGCGACGAAGGAGTGACCGATGGTCAGTCATGCGAAAGAGTCCGCACCGGGCGAGCTCGTGCCGGTGAAGTTCTCCCGCCTCACGCGCCGGGGCGTGCTGTTGGGGTTGTCGGTCGCTCAGCTCATCACCCTCGGCATCGGCGGCCTCACCCTGATCGCCGCGTTCTACGCCGGCGGCGGGATGCTGCTCGCCTACACGGCCCCGATCTGGGTTCTCAGCGCCGCACTGACGTGGATCCCTGTCGGCGGGCGCCCGGTGGTTGAGTGGCTGCCGGTCGCGTTCTGGTGGCTGTGGCAGGTGACGGGCGGGCAACTGCTCTACCGCCGTCGGATCGTGAAGCCCCGCCCAGCCGGCACCCTCGCCCTGCCCGGCGACATGGCCCGGCTCCGCGAATACAGCGATCCGGAGACCGGGGCGTGCATGATCCACGACCCCCACGCCGCCACCTTGACCGTGGTCTGTGAGGTGACGCATCCCGCGTTCGTGCTCCTCGATCCTGGCGAGCAGGAACGCCGCGTCACCACCTGGGGTCGCGCGTTGGCGACGGTGTGCCGGTCCGGGCGGATCGCGACCCTGCAAGTCCTCGAACGCACCCTGCCCGACTCAGGCACAGGACTCGTGGAGTGGTGGGCCACGCATGGCACGCCGGACGGTTCCTGGGCCGCCGACACCTACGCCGAGCTGATCGAACGCGCTGGCCCCGCCGGAGAACGGCACGCCACCACGATCAGCCTGAGCCTGGACATGAAGGCCGCAGCCCGGCAGATCAGAACCGCCGGCGGAGGGATCAAGGGCGCCGCCGGGGTACTGCGGCAGGAGATGTCCACCCTCACATCGGCGCTGCGGTCGGCCGACCTTGCCCCGTCCGAGTGGCTCGACGCCGGGCAGATCGCCGTCATCCTCCGCTCCGCCTACGACCCGGCCGTCGCGTCCGCGCTGGAACGGCACGGCAAGATCGGCCGCGACCTCGCCACCGCCGGCCCGGTGGCGGTCACCGAGACCTGGGGGAACCTGCGCACCGACTCCGCCCACCACGCCGTGCTCTGGGTCTCCGAATGGCCCCGCAGCCTCGTCTACCCCGGATTCACCGCCCCCATCCTGCTGTCCACCGGCATCCAGCGAGCCGTGTCGCTGATCTACACCCCGATGCGCTCCGACCGGGCCGCCCGCGACATCCGCCGCAAGAAGGTCGAGTACATCAGCGACGCCGCCCAGCGTTCCAGACTCGGGCAGATCGAAGACGCCGCCCAAACCGCGGGGTTCCAAGACGTGCTGCAACAGGAAGCGGACCTCACCGCGGGCCACGGAGTCCTGCGCGTGACCGCCCTGATCAGCGTGTCCGCGCCTACCGTCGACGAGCTGGAAGCCGCGGTTGCAGCGATCACCCAGGCTGCGATCCAGAGTTCCTGCGAAACCAGGCGGCTGGTCGGCCAGCAGGCCGCCGCGTTCACCGCCGCCGCACTCCCACTGTGCCGCTCGGTTTGATGGGCACAAACTAGCCGACGTGGAAGTCCCGGTGCCGGCTCTCGCCATCCTCGATCCAGTGAATCCGGAGGATGGGATCACTGGACCCGCCCCACGTGAACATCAGTGGCACCCGCCGCATCTGGCCGCGATGGATGATCGTGGGTTCGTCGGCTCCGGCGACGAACATGCCGCCATTCTCCGCGGGACTCTCGAACGTGACGCTCTCGGCATCTCGATCTCCCGTATTCGTGACCTCCGCCCAATGCTTGGTGCTGTAGCGAGGAGCCCCTTTGGAGTTCAGACCAGACATCTCGCGCTCCTGCCGAGGCTGGACAAAGAAGTCGACGCCGACTGGCTCGGACGAAGGCGCTGTGACGCTCTGAAGTGACATTGCTGCGATGTCGTGTTCAATCGCCTTCCAGACCTCGTGATTGAGCTGTTCGACGTTGCTGAACTCGCCGAGCAGGCCACGATCCTGCATGCCCTTCTTGAAGGCGCGCACTGCATCGAGCTGACTGGTGTCAACGTCATGAGGAAGCGGTGCGGTCGAGAAGTACATATGCACCGGCCGCCCCAGTTCCACGGCGCGGTCCACTTCTTCCACAGTCCCGGAGATTGCATCGGGGGTTGGCGAACCTAGTCGACCGCCGAACAGTGCGAACACGATGTCTGAATCATCGACGCCCTGGGCGTTGATGAGCTTCTGCGGATGGGCGCCCATGACAGGAACCGCGGATGTCTCCCAACGCCACGGCTGCAGGATCACGCCCTTCGTCTTTGCATTGGCGTCGTTCCAGCCATATACCGCCTTCTCCACCGCGTCGCGCGCTTCAGGCACATCGGACGGTGAGGCAATCATCACGCGGAGCACGGTGGCGACATACGGCATACCTCCAAGCCTACGGAGGATGACCGACACCAATCGGGCGCGTGCACCTGATCAGCACTTCCGATACGAGCCATGGAGGCGTGCCATGCCCAGCTATGAGAACCCCCTCGCCGACGCTGCTGAAGCCTCCGAAGCGCTCCGTGGCCTGGCCCACGCGACCCGGACCTGGAACGACCCCGCCGACACCTACGGGGTCATCGGCGAACTCGCCGCCGGCATCCGGTCTCTGCATCAGATACTCGGCCAGCTCGCCACCGTCCACACCGCCCGCCGGGACCACGTGAGTGCCGACGACGGCGACCGCGCATCCGGCGCGCAGGCCGCGGCCGCTGCTGCCGCCGGGTTCCAGCAGGCGGCGGCGCTGATCGATCAGGCCGACGACCAGCTCTCCGCCGCGTTCGCCGAGTCGGGCCGGATCGTCTGGCACCCGAGCCCGGCCCCGGCCGAGCAGTGGATCACGGTCGTGTTCCTCCAGGGCGAGGAAGCTGACCGGCCGCTGCGCCTCCTCGGCGAGCTGGGCCACGTCGACGCAGTGGACTACCTCGCCCAGTGGGACTACGGCGACGAGACCACCCAGGCCGCGCTCGAGAACGGGTACGTCTACGACGAACCCGGAGCCGGCACCAACGACCAAGTGGTCACCTCGGGCGACTATGCGTTGGTCATCAATCCGCACGTGGGATACGTCTCACTTCTCCGCCGGACCGAGCCCGCCCCGGAGGCTGAAGAAGTCGAGACGCTCGCGCCACCGGCGATGGATGGTTCCGAACTGCTGGCGTCGTACTCGTCGTCTGACGCACCGAAGCGGGCATCAGTTCAGCCTGCGAAGCGGGATAGGTCGTGGTTCGAGCCTGCTGCGATCACCGCGGTCAAGCAGGCGCGAGGCCTGACGCGATGAGTACCGAGCGGGAGAAGCTGCACACCGCGGTGCTGGTGGAGCCAGCCTCGGAGCGCCGCAAGTACCGCAAACAGCGTCGCGAGGCCGCCGCCCGACTGATTGCGGAGCAACACCGCATCGACAGGGACACAGCGAAAGCAAAAGCCGCAGCCGAACAGGCCGAACGACGCTCAGTCACCTATCTCCCAAAGGCGGGCGAGGCGGGGCCGGCGTCTCTGCGTTCACCGGGCGGACTGCGGCTGCCGAGGCATCAGGACACCAGCGCCGTGCTCGCGGCGCAGTACCCGTTCCTCGCCGAAGGCGGCCTGGGCAGTCAGGGCGTGTTCGTCGGACAAGACATGTACTCCGGCGGCAGCTTCGTCTACGACCCGTGGGAACTTTACCGGCGAGGCGTCATCACCGCGCCGAACATGATCTTGGCTGGCATCGTCGGCTCCGGGAAGTCGAGCCTCGCGAAGTCGCTCTACACGCGATCCCTGCCGTTTGGGCGTCGCGTGTACGTGCCGTGCGACCCCAAAGGTGAGCACAGCGCGGTCGCGGAAGCGGTCGGCGGGAAAGCGATCATCCTCGGGCACGGACTCGCGGCGCGACTCAACCCGCTCGATGAAGGACACCGCCCTTCCGGGCTCTCGAACCAGGAATGGGCCAGCACCCTCGCCTCGCGTCGCCGTGAATTGCTCGGAGCGCTCGCGGAAACAGTCCTCGGCCGCGACCTCTCACCCGTGGAGCACACCGCGATCGACACCGCCCTCACCGCCGCCGTCCAGGACGCGGAGGTGCCGATCGTGCCGATGATCGTTGACCGCCTCTTCGCCCCGCCTGCCCACGCCGACGATCGTCTCGCGGAAGATGGCCGACTCGTCGCCCACGCGCTGCGCCGTCTCGTCGGCGGCGACCTCGCCGGGCTCTTCGACGGACCCTCAACGGTGCGGTTCGACCCGTCGCTGCCGATGGTGAGTCTCGACCTCAGCCGCGTTGCCGAGAACGCCGCGCTCCTGTCAGTGCTGATGACCTGCGCGTCCGCGTGGATGGAAGCCGCGCTCATGGACCCCGCCGGCGGAAAACGCTGGATGATCTACGACGAAGCCTGGCGCCTCATGGCCCACCCCGCCCTCCTACGCCGGATGGACGCACAGTGGAGACTCGCCCGGCACTACGGGCTGGCAAACATGCTCATCTTCCACAAGCTCTCCGACCTGGACAACGTCGGCGATCAGGGCTCGGCCATGCGGTCTCTGGCGAACAGTCTGCTCGCCAACGCGGAAACGCGGGTGATCTACCGGCAGGAATCTGACCAGCTCTCCACTACCGCGAACGCTCTCGGCCTGACCGGCACCGAACAACGCCTCCTGCCCGGGCTCGGCACCGGGCAGGGCCTGTGGCGCATCAAGGAGCGCTCTTTCGTCGTGCAGCACCAGATGCACCCCGACGAGTTCGCCCTCTTCGACACCACCACCCGCATGATCTAGGAAGGTAACGGGTTCCGCGGTTCTCGTTCGGGAATCTCGGGAACCTGAGTGCTCACGACCGGTTTCAGGCTAGTTGAGCGCGCGGGTTCGTGGAACCCGCATCCCGTCGCGGGTCGCGCCGGCGCATCGGCGATGTTGATGGTGCTCCTGGGGGTTCGCGGCAGACGAATCCTCCGGCAGTTCTGTTAGTGACTAACATTATGCTGTGGAGCGGTGGGGTCGGACGCATGAGGCGCTGAGCCGGGCGGCGTTGGAGTTGTTCGCGGTGCGTGGATATGAGGCGACGGGCACAGCGCAGATCGCGGCGCGTGCGGGGGTAAGTGAGATGACCCTGTTCCGGCACTTCCCGACCAAGGAGGCGTTGCTGCTGGCCGATCCGTTCGATCCGCTGATGGCGGAGCGGGTGCGGACCCGCCCGGCGCGGGAGACGGCGATGCGGGCTCTGACAGAAGGTATCCGGCAGGCGTGGGCGCAGGTGGACGCGGCGAGTGTTGAGGCGTTGCGGGAGCGGCTGCGGATCGTCGCGCTGACGCCGTCGTTGCGCGGGGCGGTTGAACGGGGCAGCGAAGAGACCGTGGCTGCCCTCACCGGTGCGCTGGTGGAGCGCGGTGTGAGTGTGGGACAGGCGCGGGTCGCGGCCTCGGCGGTGATCGCCGGGCTGAGCGCGGCGCTGCTGGGCTGGGCTCGATCCGAGGAGACGGCAGTGGATGCCGCGCTGGGTTCGGCCCTCGATGTGCTGGGAGGCGTGTGACGTGCTCGCGTTCGAGGACGTCACACGCCGGTTCCGGGGCGGCGACGGTGTGACCGGCCTCTCCTTCCAGGTCGAGCCTGGTGAGATCGTGGCGTTGATCGGGTTGAACGGGGCGGGCAAGACGACGCTGATGCGCCTCGCGCTGGGGATGCTCCGCCCGCAGCAGGGGATGGTGCGCGTGTTCGGGGAGCCGCTGGACGATCTGCCCGCGGGTGCGTGGGGACAGGTTGGTGCGCTGGTCGAGATGCCGTTGGCGTACCCGGAGCTGACCGTGCGGGAGAACCTGCGCATCTCCAGCCTGCTCCGCGGCAGCACGCCGGGGATCGTGGAGGGCGCTGTCGACGCGTGGCGGCTCGGGCCGGTCGCGGATCGCCGGTTCCGCCAGCTGTCGCTGGGGAACCGGCAGCGTGTCGGCCTGGCCGCAGCGCTCCAGCACGACCCCCGGCTGATCGTGCTGGACGAGCCGAGCAACGCCCTCGATCCGGCATCGGCGATCCTGCTGCGAGAACAGGTGACCCGGCGGGCGCAGGCCGGCGCCGCGGTGCTAATCAGCAGCCATCACCTGGATGAGGTGGCCCGGATCGCCGACCGGGTGCTGCTGATAAACGCGGGCCGGCTGATCGGGCAGCTCGACACCACCGGACACGACCTCGAACGCGCATTCTTCGAGCGCATCCGCGCCGACGACGAACACCGTCGCACTGACGAGGAGGCCTCGCGGTGAGGGCGGTGGTGCGGGTGGAGGCGCTCAAGCTGGTGTGTTCCCCGGTCGGGGTGATCTCCACGCTCGCGATCGTCGTCGGAGTGTTCGCCCTGCTCGCCGGTATCACCACGGGCGTCGCCGCCGGAAACGCCGAGCTGATCGCCCAGGCCGGGCCCGCGGCGACCCTGGACTGGGGTGGGTTGCTCGCGGGGGCGGCGCAGATCGCCGCCGTCGCCTCGCTCCTGGGGTTCGGGATCGTGCTGGCGTGGATGTTCGGCCGGGAGTTCGCCGACGGCACGATCACCGCACTGTTCGCCCTCCCCATCCCGCGCCGTACGATCGCGTTGGGCAAGCTCGTGGTCTACGCGGTGTGGGCAGCGCTGGCCGGCGCCGCCGTCACGCTCGGCGTGCTCGTGCTGGGGCTCCTGGCCGGATACGGGACGCCGACCGCCGAGGCATGGGCGTCGCTGGGCAGACTGTGGGTGCTGACGGTGCTGTCGGCGGGCATCGCCGTCCCGGTCGCGTGGATCGCGACCCTCACCCGCTCCCTGCTCGCCGCGGTCAGCGGCACGATCGCGCTGGTCGTGATCGCGCAGATCGGCGCACTGGCGGGGGCCGGGGGCTGGATGCCGCTGGCCGCGCCCGCACTGTGGGCCATGTCAGACGGCACCGCCGTCAACACCCTCCAGCTCGCCCTTCCGGTCGCCTTCGCCCTCGTGTTCGCTGGGCTGGTGTGCCTCAGCTGGTCGCGTCTCCAGCTCGTCCGCTGACGCCCCAGAGCGGGCCCGGCTAGGACTGCTGGTAGACGTCGGGGATGCCGTCACCGTCCTCATCGACGGCTTCGGCCAGTGCGATCCGGCGGTAGCGGCGGTTGCGGCTGGTGAGCAGGACGGACGCGATCGCCGCGGCGATCACGGAGGCGAGCAGGATCGCGACCTTGCTGTGGTCATGGTGCGGATCGGTCGCGGTGAAGCTGAGCTCGGTGACCAGCAACGACACCGTGAACCCGATGCCGGCGAGCAGCCCGACACCGACCAGGTCGACCCACTTCAGCGCCGGGTCGAGCCGGATGCCGCGGATACGGGTGGTGAGCCAGGTGGTCGCGACGATGCCGACCGGTTTGCCGACCACCAGCGCGACGACGATGCCGATGGTCACCGGGTCGGTGAGTGCGGAGAGGAACCCGTCGACGCCGCCGAGGGCGACCCCGGCGGAGAAGAACGCGAACACCGGGACAGCGAACCCGGCCGACAGCGGCCGGAACCGGTGCTCGAACACCTCCGCCAGTCCCGGCTCGGTTTCGGGGACGTGGTCGCGGCGGCGGTGCAGGACGGGGATGGTGAAGCCGAGCAGGACCCCGGCGATGGTCGCGTGGATGCCCGCGGCGTGCACGAACCCCCAGGCGACGATGCCGATGGGCAGCAGGATCAGCCACGCCGCGGCGGGCTTGAGGTTGAAGAACTGCCGGTACCGCTGCGCGAGCACCGCGTACACGGCGATCGTGCCCAGGCCCAGCAGCAGCGGGACGATGTCGATCGTGTCGGTGTAGAAGACCGCGATGATGGTGATCGCGATGAGATCGTCGACGACGGCGAGGGTGAGCAGGAAGATCCGTAGCGGGCTCGGCAGGTGGGAGCCGATCAGGGCGAGCACCGCGACGGCGAAGGCGATGTCGGTGGCGGTGGGGATCGCCCACCCGCGCAGCAGTTCCGGGTCCTGGGCGACGATCGCGACGTAGAACAGCGCCGGCACCGCCACGCCTCCCGCGGCCGCGGCGACGGGGACGATCGCGGTGGAGAAGCGGCGCAGGTCCCCGGCGACGAACTCGCGTTTGAGCTCGAGACCGATCAGGAAGAAGAAGATCGCCAGCAGCCCGTCGGCCGCCCACGCGCCCAGGCTCAGTTGCAGGTGCCAGGGCTCGTACCCGATCTCGAAGTCCCGCAGCGCGAAGTACCCCTCGGCCCAGGGCGAGTTCGCCCACACGATGCCGATCGCCGCCATGAGCACGAGCAGCGCGCCGCCGACGGTCTCCTTCCGCAGCAGGGAGCCGATGCGCCGCGCCTCGGAGTACGTGCCACGGGCAGGGAAGGTCGAGGGCGTGCGAGGGCCAGGGCGAGAAGTCATAGGCAAGTCCGATCAGGGTCGACAGAGGGCAGAATGTGTCGACCAGACTTCCCGACGCGCCACGCCCAGCCTACCGCGCGCCACCTGTGCGGCCGGGGATGTGGCCGCTCAGATGTAGTCGCTGTTCGCGGCGTGGCGGATGCTCTCCTCCCGAATCTCCCGCCAGTCGAGCGCGGCCGCCCCGGCGAGCCCGGCCGGCTGCCGGGACAGCTCCTCCAGCCGTTCGTGCAGGAGTCCCGGGTCGTCGAGATCGGAGATGTCGAGGAGGACGACATCAACATCACGGCCGGCTTGCTGTTCGATCTCCGCGTGCAGGCGGATCGCGACCGCTGGCGCCCGCCGATGCAGCGCCGGGATCACCGCCGAGTCCGCACGATACGCCAGCACCAGATGGCGGATACCGGGACGAGTGCGGCAGACCTCGAACGCCGCGTGAGCTGCGGCCTTCAACGCCAGCCGAGTTGCGCGTCCGCCGGTCGTGTCGCGGAGATCGCTCGTCCACAGGATCGTTCGCGCCGGCTCCGGCTGCGCGGGCTTGCGGGTCGGCTGCGGCACGAGCAGGTCGCCCAGGAACAGGACCGCACCGGTCATGACGCGCTCGCGCCCACGGCGACCTTGACGATGACGGCGGCTGCGGTTGCCGCGCCGTTCTCGGCACGCATCCGCTCGGCAACCCGCTCAACGGCGGCACGCCGATCGGCCGCGTCCGCGACCGCCGCCTGAACGCCGGTCGCGGTGAGACGGTCACGGTGCAGCGGCGCACCGGTCAGCCCGGTCCGGCGAAGCAGCCGCGCCCAGAACGGCTGGTCCGCGAGGAACGGGACCAGGACCGACGGGGTGCCCGCGCGGGCGGCGGCATGGACGGTGCCGGCTCCGCCGTGATGGATCGCGACCGCCGCGCGAGGGAACACCACGGTGTGCGGCACCGACGAGACGACTAGCACGTCGCCCCCGAGACACCGGTGCGGAGGTTCCAGACCACCCCACCCCGTCGACAGCAGCGCCCGCAGGCCCGCCCGGCGGGCGCCGTCGACGATCGCCTCGGCCCGGGTCGCCGCGTCGCCGCCACGCATCGACCCGAACCCCGCATACAGGAACGGAGCATCGTCGGCGAGGAAATCCCGCACCGTCTCATCCAGCGTGCTCTCGCGGTCCGGTGGCCGCGGCCAGTCGCCCGTGAGGTGGGCGGTGGACGGCCAGTCCGCGGGGCGCGGCAGCAGCGTCGGGCTCACCGCGACCAGCGACCCCGCCGGGGACGGGAGTTGTTGCGAGCCCGGGACGCCGAGACGTTCCTTCGCCGCACGGATATCCGCGGCGAACATGCGCGCGCCCACAGCTGCAGCCCGATAGCTGAGCCGGTTGATCACAGGGCCGAAGGAGCGATTCAGCACACCGGCGGCCGGGAACTCACTCGTCGGCGTCAGCACCGGAGTCAGCTCTACCGTGAGATACGGGACTCCCAGATGCGCGGCAACGACGGGCACGGTCAGGAGCTTGGGATGCGCGACGATCACATCCGGCTGCCACCGCACAGCCTCCTCCACCACGCGCCCCAGGATCGTGCTCATCGCCGGCCGGATGTGCTCACGGAACGCCCGCACCCCACCGGCAGCAGCAACGGCCTGAGCGAGGTCGGCGAAGCTCACCCCCAGACTCACCGCATCCACGCCGCCCCCGGCATCCGGATCGTCGGGAGCCGCGACCCGAACGACGTGCCCCGCCTCACGGAGCACCACCGCCAGCGAGAAGAAGGGCTCCACATCACCACGGCTGCCAGCCGTCGCCAAGAGAACGCGCATCGGCCCACCCTCGACCGATGCCTCAGCCACGCTGCTTCTCCACGAAGCGCCGAGCTACCGGGGTCTCCGCCCACGCCCCGGAAGAAGATCGGACGCGCCGCGCCTCGGCAGGATCCTGACAAGTCATGGTTCTCCTCTGGTCGCACCGCCGACCAAACAGGCCGGCGTCGATGTCGACCAGACTTCCCGACGCGCCGTGCGCAAGCCTACGCCAACAGCGCTGCAGAAGCGGGGCCGTGTTCACGGCTGGTCCGAAAGGAGAGAGCGACCAGGCGGTGTCTCCTCACGGAAGGTCGGTTGGCCAAGTGTTGCCGCGTATCGCATCGCGGCCTCGATGCCGATGCCGAACAGGTCGCAGATGCGGCGGACGTCGCCGCCGGTGGCGTGGATCTCGGCGAGGATGCGGTCAGTGCGCAGCGATCTGGGGTTGATGCCGGCCTTGCTCCAGGGGAAGGTTGCGCCGGGCGCGCCGAGCCGGGGCGCCGTGAACTGGGTGACGAACAGGTGCGTGTTGAGAGTGCGCGGCCACTTCTCCGCGCGGTGGTCGAGCCAGGCGGCGAGCCGGACCCGCACGGGGCCAGCCAGCGGGATCACGCGCCCGTCGGGCAGGGTGAGGCGGCCGTCGGCGATGTCGGTGAGCTGGAGACTACGGGTCTGCCCATTGGTGAGACCATGGAAAGCGACGAGTGCGACGCCGAGCGCGGTGGCCGGGTCGGGATGGTCCAGTGCTGCGCGAACTGCGGCCGGGTCCAGCGGCAGCGGGATCGAGGAGCGCGTGCCGACGGCGGGCAGCCTCCGCATCGGGTCGGCGAAGACGAGCTTACGGGCCTTGAGGACCAGGAAGACCGAGCGCAGGCCCCGGTCGGCCCAGTGCCGCTGGGAGGGGGCGACCGGGAGAGCGTCGTCGACCATGCGCGGGGTGACCTGCGCGAGAGACTCGATGCCCGCGTCGGCCCAGGCGTGCAGGATCGGCGCGATCCCGAGGATCAAGGTGCGGGTCGTCTCGTCATCGCGAGGCTTGCGGCGCGGCGGGGTCGCGGAGCCGTGCCGCATGACGTCAAACCAGACGGCGATCTGCTCGGCGACCGCCGGCGGGAGCCTGGCGGTCTTAGCGGCGAAGTAGCGTTCGATGGCCGGCACTCGGTCATCCACCAGCAGGCCTGCGGCGGCAAGGACGTCAAGGGTGGATACGCGGTTCGTGTTGTTGTCGTAGCGACGCAGCCGCAGGACCTCGCTGGCGCGGATCGACGTGGAGCCGACCGGCCGGATCAACTGGATCATCTTCAGCGAGCGGCGGACCTGATTGGTCTGCCGGGTCGACCAGCCGAAACGTTCGGCGTGCTCGAACACGATCCCGTCGGTCAGGTCGGCCCAGTCCCGCGCCCCGGCGGTGGTGGCCCGGCGCAGCAGCTCCGGGTCGGGGTCGAGGTGGAACAGCTCGGGCTGTTCCCACTGCGAGGCCTCGACCGCTGCGGCGTCGAGGACGATTCGGGACGCGCGGGTCGGGCGCTTCGGTGGCTTCGGCTTGCGGGGCGCGGGCATGTTGGCGAAGAACAGCTGCAGTCCGTATCGGATGCCGTCTGCCGGGTCGGGAGCCGTGCCGGGCTCGGTGACGCGGCGGGCGGATTCGAGGCAGAGCCGGCAGGCTCCCTGCACTCCGATCGTGACGTGGCGGCCGCAGTAGGAGCAGTCGCCGACCGGGTTGTGCTGGCGCCACCAGCGGCAGGTCCAGCAGAGCCAGTTGTGGCGACGATAGACGCCCCAGGCGAGGCAGTCCTTGCAGGTGCCGAGATAGTCGGGGCTGCCGGGATGGCAGCGTTCGCAGAGCCCTTGGCTGAAGTAGGAGCTCGAGCCGCACCGCTCACAAGGCGGCGGCGTGAACGGTCCGCCGGGCAGGCAGCCGTAGCAGTAGTCGACGCTCGGCCAGCGCCAGGCCGCGCGGTTCACCCCGCAGGCGAAGCAGGACTTCGGAGGCCGGAATCGTGACGTGATCCCCGGCTTGGTGCTCACAGCGGCGGCGTCGAGCGCGGGTTCCCGGGCCGCGGCCGTACAATCGGCGGAGTGTCGGCGCCGGCTGTCATCTCTCGGGCGGGCTTGCGGGCCGCAACCTTGTCGGGCTCCGGCACGAGCAGGTCGCTGGGCTGGCAGGACAGCACGACGCAGATCACGTCGAGGTCGTCCAGCCGGACCGTGGTCGGCGTGCCCGTCCACAGAGCCGACATCTTGCCCAGGCTCAGTTCCAGCCCGGCGTCGGCGAGCATCCGCCGCAGCTCGGCGGACTTCCAGATGCCGCGTTCGGCGGCCTTCAACCGCAGGTTCCAGAGCATGTCAGCCTTCTCCTCCCAGGCGTCGTTCGATGCGAGCGTTGGCCTGCTGCCAGGCGTTCTCGATGTGCTCGCTGCGGACGTGGATGTACTGGCTCGTGGTCGAGAGCCAGTTGTGGCCCAGCAACTCCTGCAACGCCTTTAGGTCCATCCCCGCGCCGTAGAGCGACGACGCGCAGTAGTGCCGCAGGACGTGCGGAGTCATCCGACCCGCCCACGACGGCAGCCAGAGCGTCGTCTGCTCGGCCAGCGCCCGGCGCAGCGCGTTCGGGCCGACCCGCAACGGCCGGTCCCGCTCTCGATCCAGGCGCTCGCTCGGCAGCAGCGGCGCGTCCGGGTCGCTCCAGTCTGATCCGAACTGCGGGCGCACCTCGGCCAGCCACCAGTCGATCAGCTCGGCAGCGCCGTTGATCGCCGGGATCAGCCGGGGCTTGTAGCCGCGGCCGCGCGAGCCCTTCCCGAACCGGACGTGCAGCTTTCCGATCTGCCCGAGGTCCGGCCGCCAGTCGCGGATGTCGAGCATCACCGATTCGCTGATCCGCAGCCCAAGCCTCCGCCAGAGCGACGCGGCGAAGTAGTCGCGGGCCGCGGGCAGATACTTCCGCGAGTCCGCCACCGACTCCCGCCACCCGTCGAAGAACCCGGCCACCTCGGCATCCGACGGCGGCACCCGCACCTTGCCGAGCGACACCCCCGACGGGCGGTTCCACTCGTCGATCGGCTGCTCGACAACCACCCCAGTCGTGGCCCGGATGTCGCCGAGGTAGCGGGAGATGAGGAAGTCGTAGAACTGCGCGATCGCGCCGGCCTTCCCCGCCCGGGTCGTCTGCGCCCGGCCCAGGCGGCGCTGCTCGGCGAGGAACCTGTCGCCGTCCGCGTAGCCAGCCGTCCAGATAGGACCCGTCAGCGACCGGGCGAACTCGAACACCACCGACCGCGAACTCGTGACGAAGCCGTCCGAGACACCCGCCGCCGCCAGGGCGAGCGCGTACTGGTCGATCAGCTCCTGCTCGAAGTCCTCCAGCGCCTGCGGCGAGGCCAGCACGGCGACCTGCGACCCCGACACGATCCGCAACTGACTCACCGCCATGAGCATGCCACTTCAGGAATCCCGGTCACTCTTCGAGATTACAGCAAAACCTTCGGAAATCCCGAAGCACCGTCACTCGATCCCGACAGCACCGGGAACCCATCAAGCGGGCGGGCGCGGCGTACCTACACGGCATGAGAACGCGTGACGAACCCGTAGCAGTAGAGACAGTTCCCCGTAAGTTCAGGATTTCTGAAGGCGATTCAGCGTGAAGATGCGGGTCGACAGGTCGCTGGAGTGCGGGTGCGGGTGCATGATCACGGAAGATGCACCCCCACCTCACTTTTCTGCGGAGTCTGTTGCGGTGCGGCGTTCCACGAGGAGGGTGTCGCGCCAGCGTCCGGCATATGGGCCGGCCTCCATGCGGGCGATGCGTTCTCGCCTGCCGACGACGCGGAACCCGGCCCGTTCATGGAGGCGCAGGCTCGCGGTGTTCTCGGGGAAGATCGACGATTGGACCGTCCAGACCCCGGCCTGGTCCGTGAGGTCGAGGAACGCGGTCAGGAGAGCCGAGCCGACTCCGTGCCCTGCAGCATCCGAGTGGATGTAGATCGAGTGCTCGACGACGCCCGCGTACACGGCCCGCGCCGAGACGGGTGAGGCCGCGGCCCACCCGAGAACCTGCTCTTCGGAGCTAACAGCGACGAGGCTGAGATTCGGGCGTTTGCCGGTGGCGAATGCGGCCCAGGTTTCGGGTGGAGCGGTTTCGAAGGTGGCGTGTCCGGTGGCGATTCCGGCCCGGTAGATGTTCTCGACCTCGGGCCAGTCAGCCTCGACCATCGGCCGGAAGCGGAGCGACTCCATCAGGCCGTGAATGCTCGGGCTGCGTCGGCGAGGGTGCCGGTCGTGGGCTGGTAGTACGCCCATTTGCCGCGCTGCTCACGGGTGACGAGCCCAGCCTCGACGAGGAGCTTCATATGGTGCGACACGGTCGGCTGCGACAGCCCGACGGGTTCGGTGAGATCGCACACGCACATCTCCCCGCTCGCACTCGCGGTGATAAGCGAGAACAGCTTGATCCGGTTCGGGTCGCCGAGCGCTTTGAACACCTTCGCGAGCTGCTGCGCGGTCGCGTCATCAACCATCGCATCACCCGCAGGGTCGCAGCACGATACTCCCGCGGGTGTCGCGTCGATCGTCACGGGGACAACTGTCATGCCTCCATTCTGCCTCACGTATTGACAGATGTCGATGCGTTGGGCAGGCTTGACATATCGAAGAACGTCGATGTGTGGAGGTTGGTATGGATTCCGTCGTCGTCGTCGGTGCGGGCCCGCAGGGACTCGCAGCGGCTGCGCACCTGCTGGAGCGTGGCCTGAACCCGCTGGTCCTGGAAGCCGGCACTGGGCCAGCCTCGGGGGTGGCCGAGTGGGGGCATGTGCGGCTGTTCTCGCCGTGGACGGAGCTCACCGATGCGGCGTCGTGTCGCTTGCTTGAGCCAACCGGCTGGGTGGCACCGATCCAGGGGTATCCGACCGGGGCGCAGTGGATCGAGCAGTACCTCGCGCCGCTCGCGGAGACGCTCGGTGATCGCATCCGTTATGGGGCGCGGGTGGTCGGCGTGGGGCGCAAGGGTCGCGATCTCTCGGTCGATGCAGGGCGCGCCGAGCAGCCCTTCGTCGTGCACGTCGAGCGTGCGGACGGTAGCGAGGAGCGGATCGAAGCGCGCGCCGTGATTGACGCCTCGGGCACATGGCGAACGCCCAGCCCCGCCGGGGCTGACGGGCTCTCCGCGCTCGGTGAGCGTGCGGCAGTTGAGGCGGGTCTCTTGGATTACCGTATGCCCGCGATCGAGGAGGCGAGCGCGCTTGCGGGTCAGCACGTCGTGGTGGTCGGCAACGGGCATTCGGCGGCGACGACGATCGGGATCCTGTCCAGGGTGGCGAAGCGCGAGCCGGGGACGCGGATCACGTGGGTGCTGCGCCGCGGCGCGGTCGGTAACACCTTCGGTGGCGGCAGCGCGGACGAGCTGCCCGAGCGCGGCGCGCTGGGTCAGCGGGCCAAGAAGGCTGTCGAGGACGGGCTCGTGGGCCTCGTGACCGGGTTCCGCACCGAGCAAGTCGCCCACGAGGACGGGCGAGCGGTACTCATTGCGGAGGACGGACGCCGGCTGGAGCCGGCCGCTCGGGTCTTTGTCGCCACCGGGTTCCGCCCCGACCTGTCATTCCTGTCCGAGATCCGGCTCGATCTCGACGTGCGCCTGCAAGCCCCGTCGAGGATCGCTGCGGAGGTCAACCCAAACCTGCACTCCTGCGGCTCCGTCCGGGCCACCGGTGCGGCGGATCTTGAGCAGCCTGAGCCGGGGTTCTTCATCGTGGGAGCGAAGTCCTACGGCCGTGCGCCGACATTCCTCGCTCTAACCGGCTTCGAGCAGGTGCGCAGCGTCGTCGCCGCGATCGCCGGGGACCGCGAGGCGGCCGAGCGCGTGGACCTTGTTCTGCCGGACACCGGCGTGTGCGGCGGCTCGGGGCTCTTCGATGCGCCCGACGAGCAGTCCGCGGCCGAGTCCTGCTGCGCCCCTGCACCGCAGCTCATCCAGCTTGGAATGGCCCCCGCCGCTCGCTGAGTCGCGAACAACACACGAAGAAGGGGCAGGAACCAGGCGGTTCCTGCCCCTTCGCGCGTGCGGTGCTGCTCAGCCCAGCAGTTCCGTCAACAGCGTTTCAATGCGGCCCTTGATCTCGTCTCGGATCGGACGGACCGATTCGATGCCCTGCCCGGCGGGGTCGTCGAGCTTCCAGTCCTCGTATCGCTTGCCCGGGAAGAACGGGCAGGCGTCCCCGCAGCCCATGGTGATCACGACGTCGGAGTCTTGGACGGCCTCGGTGGTGAGCACCTTGGGCTGCTCGGCGGTGATGTCGATGCCCTCTTCACGCATGGCCTCGACGGCGACCGGGTTGATCTGGTCCGCGGGCATGGACCCGGCGGAGCGGACCTCGACGCGGTCGCCCGCGAGCTCGCGGAGATAGCCGGCGGCCATCTGGGAGCGGCCGGCGTTGTGGACGCAGACGAACAGGACGGACGGCTTCTGAGTTTCGGTCATGACGGGCTCCTTCAAGCCTTGCTGGTGAGGGTGGCGAGGAGGCCGCGGACGCGGCCCTCGATATCGTGGCGGATCGCGTCGACCCCTTCAGGGGAAGCGAGGGCCGGGTCGCCGACGGCCCAGTCTTCGTAGCGGACGCCAGGGATGATCGGGCACACGTCCCCGCAGCCCATCGTGATCACCACGTCGGCCGCGCGCACGGCATCGTCGGTGAGGGGCTTCGGGAATGCCGTCTCGGCCTCCTGCTCGCCCTCGATCTCGGTGAGCAGAGAACGCACGTGCGGGTGCACGTCCGACGCAGGGGTGGATCCTGCGGAGCGGGCGACGACGCGGCCGTCGGCGAGCTGGTTGACGACCGCGGCGGCGAGCTGGGAGCGGCCCGCGTTCTGCACGCATACGAACAGCACCTGCGGCACCCCGGCCGACCGATCACGGGTCAGATCGGCCAGGCGCTGCCGGGCGAACCGCTCGGTCAGCGGAATCATGTGCGCCGTCAGCTTCGCCGATCGCACCAGGCCGGCGTAGGACTCGCGCACGATCGCGATCACGAGATCCCGGTTCAGCCCGGTCAGCTCGTCCGCGAGCTCCTCGGCGAGACGGGTCACCCGGGCGTCCATCTGCTGCAAGACCTCGGCCCGTGCTGCGGTGTCTTCGGGCTCGTCCGCTGCGGCAGCGGCGGGAGCGAACGCGTCGAGGAGGGCCGCGACGGCGCGCTGCTTGCCCGGGGCGATGCGGTAGTACACCCAGGTGCCGCGTCGCTCGGACAACAGCATCCCGGTCTCCTTCAACACCCTCAGATGGTGCGAGACGGTCGGCTGGGACACGTTAGCGAGTTCGGCGAGATCGCACACGCAGGACTCGCCCCGCGGGTCGGTCGCGATCGCGGACAGCATCCGCAGCCGCAGCGGGTCAGCGAGCGCCTTCAATGCTCCGGCCACGGTGGTCGCGGCCTCGGTCCCGATGGCGTGCGCCGTGGACGGTGCGCACGCGTCGGCGTCGGAGATGACGGTGGTGTCGGTCATGACATCCTCGATTCAGTCGCGGTGGCGTAGGGGTCGGTGCGGAACCAGGCTCGTGCAGCCCAGAGCGAGACGTAGACGAGGCCCACGAGCACGGGTACTTCGATGAGGGGGCCGACGACTCCGGCGAGGGCTTGCCCGGAGGCGGCGCCGAAGGTGCCGATCGCGACCGCGATGGCGAGCTCGAAGTTGTTTCCCGCGGCGGTGAACGCGAGCGTCGTCGACCGGGCATAGCCCAGGCCGAGAGCCTTGCCGAGCAGGATGCCGGCGAACCACATCAGCGCGAAGTAGACGAGCAGCGGCAGCGCGATGCGGGCGACGTCCATCGGGTGGGAGGTGACCTGCTTGCCCTGCAGTGCGAACAGCAGCAGGATCGTGAAGAGCAGCCCGTAGAGCGCCCACGGTCCGATCTTCGGGAGGATCTTCTCCTCGTACCAGTCGCGCCCCTTGCGCTTCTCGCCGATGAAGCGGGACGCGAAGCCCGCGATGAGCGGGATGCCGAGGAACACGAGCACGTTGAGCGCGATCTGCGCGACCGAGATCTCCAGCCCCTGCGCATCCAGTCCGAGCCAGCCGGGCAGCACGGTGAGGTAGAACCAGCCCAGTAGGGAGAAAGCGACCACCTGGAATACCGAGTTGATCGCGACCAGCACCGCGGTCGCCTCGCGGTCGCCGCAGGCGAGATCGTTCCAGATCACGACCATCGCGATGCAGCGGGCGAGACCCACGATGATCAGCCCGGTCCGGTACTCCGGTAGATCCGGCAGGAAGATCCACGCGAGCGCGAACATGACCGCGGGCCCCACGAGCCAGTTCAGCACTAGCGAGGAGACGAGGAGCTTCTTATCACCGGTGACGGCGGCGACCTTGTCGTAGCGGACCTTCGCGAGCACCGGATACATCATCACCAACAAACCCAGGCCGATCGGGATCGAGATCCCGCCGACCTCCAACGCAGACAGTGCGTCCGAGAGCGCGGGCACGAAACGGCCGAGGAGGAGGCCCGCGACCATGGCGAGGCCGATCCAGAGGGGCAGCCACTTGTCGAGCGTGGAGAGCCGCTTCGGGGCGGTGCGGGTCAGGGTGTCGGTCATGCGAGCAGCTCCTCGATCTTTGCCGTGTAGACGGGCTTCGGGTGCGCGCCGATCAGCACGTCTACACGTTCCCCGTTCCGGTAGAAGCCGAGGGTCGGGATCGAGGTCACGCCGGCCGCGGTGATGGTCTCGGGGTTCTGGTCGGCGTCGACCTTCACGATCTTCACCCGGCCCGCGTACTCACTGGCGAGCTGGTCCAGGATCGGGGCGATCGCCCTGCACGGGCCGCACCAGGTCGCCCAGATGTCGACCACGACGGGCAGCTCGGACTCGAGCACCTCCGCCTGGAAGGTGGCGTCAGTGACAGGGGTGACGGTGCTCATGCGGAGACCTCCAGAACAGGCTCGGAAACGGTGGCGGGTGCGAGGTTCGACAGGTAGTGCTGGGCGTCCTGCGCGGCCGCGCAACCGGTGCCCGCGGCGGTGATCGCCTGCCGGTACGTGTGATCAACGAGATCCCCGGCCGCGAACACCCCGGCCAGGTTCGTCTTTGTTGACGGGTGCGCGACCCGCACGTACCCGTCCGCGTCGGTGTCGACCTGCCCGGTCACGAGCTCGGAGCGCGGGTCGTGCCCGATCGCGACGAACACCCCCGTCGCGTCGAGCCTCCGCTCGGCCCCGGTAATCCTGTCGCGCAGCGTGAGCCCGGTGACCTGCTCGTCGCCGAGGATCGCAGCGACCTCGCTGTTCCAGGCCACCTCGATCTTCGGATCGTCCAGCACGCGCTGTGCCATAATCCTCGACGCCCGGAACTCGTCCCTGCGGTGCACCACGGTCACCTTCGACGCGAACCGGGTGAGGAAGAGGGCCTCCTCCATCGCGGAGTCCCCGCCGCCGACCACGATGATCTCCTGATCCCGGAAGAAGAACCCGTCGCAGGTCGCGCACCAGGACACTCCGTGCCCCGACAGGCGCTCTTCCTCGGTGAGGCCGAGCTTGCGGTACGCGGAACCCATCGTCAGGATCACCGCCCGCGCCCGATACGTCACCTCGGCGGGGGTCTCGATGGTCTTCACGTCGCCGTGGAGATCGAGGCGGATCGCGTCGTCGTAAACGATCCGAGCGCCGAACCGCTCAGCCTGAGCCCGCATCGACTCCATCAACTCCGGCCCCTGCACGCCATCGACGAAGCCCGGGAAGTTCTCCACCTCGGTCGTCGTCATCAACGCACCACCCGCGGTGACCGAGCCCGCGATCACGATCGGAGCAAGACCCGCACGGGCAGCGTAGACAGCCGCGGTGTACCCCGCGGGACCGGACCCGACGATGACCAACTCAACCTCTTGATTCGACATGTATCTATATTGACGAACATCGAATCATGCTGCAAGCTGACCCGGTGCTTTCAGGCCGGTGTTTGCTGAAGGTTCACTTTGCCGGGTGCGGTCAGCTGGACATGTCGGTAGCTCGTGAGATGCTGGCGCCGTGTCCGAACGACCAGTTGACTTCGCTCGCCCGAGGCGAATGAGGTGTGGCGCCTGCCCTCACGAATGGGATGCGACTGCCGACTGGCTGGACCGCTTCGACCAAGGCAAGGAGGGCTGCCCGGCATGCGGCACGGACTGCCGAGGCGAAGACCGTCCCGATTTCACCGCCGCTCCGGATGATCAGGCACACGACGAGGCCGCAACTCGCGACCTGGCCTGGTATCACTCATCGACGCACCCGATATGGCCTGACCGCGACTTCGACCCAGCCGCTGATCTGACGGAAGAGACCAGGCAGCGCATGGAATCGATGAGTGCGCGCCCCGGCGCCGTTGAACGATGGGCCGCACGCCAGAAGTCGAAAGCCGTGCACGTCGGTACCTACGAGGCCGCGATCGAGAACATGTTCCGCCGCATCGACGACGAAGGCGGGCCAGCAGATCAGTTCTTTCTCCACCGAGTGCGGCTCCGCCAGGACTGCATGATCGAGCCGGGCGTGCACCCTGAGCCTACCGATTTCGTTGGCAACGCATACCTCACCGAAGTTTGCGCCCCGGGCGTGAACGTGCTCCGCTACGTGAATGTCCACGAGGACGCCTCCCGAATCTCCCTCGCCCTCGACGTCGACGCGATCGATGCTGTACAAAGCATCCCGATACCGCTCCCCATCGACACAAGCGACCCTTGGATTACCGATGCAACGGCACGCCTACACTGTGCGAGCGCGCGACCGCCCGAGCCCATGACCTCCACGCTCCAACGATTTCGGCCTCGGACGATACCAGCGTTGGCGACCGAAGGACGTCAACTGGTGAAGGAGGCTGGAGCAGAGTTGCCGGTGAACTTACGAGACCGGTTCGGTCTGGAGATCGATGAAGAAACCTTCGCTTCTGATCCCAGCGGTTTCCCGGCACGAGTACTCGGACTTGTGCGGCTCGTAACAGACCCTGGGCGGGTCTTGGCCGCTCTCGACGCCCAAGGCTGGCGAACCGTCTAGCGCCTCAGAGTCGCAGCGAGCGCACCTGACTGGTGGCCGTCGCCGTCCCGGCGATGGTCTCCGATCTCGTCAGGAAGGCCCTGCGCATGTCCAGCACCTCTCGCGTTCCACCAGATACCTCACCTCCACCGCCTGCCCGTGCCGCGGCACGGATCGCGGTGTTCCTCACGGCGCTGCTTCTACTGTTCGGCGGGGTGTTCTTCCCGTCGCCGGCGCAGGCTGCGACGCTCGGCACCGGGTACGGAGATGAGAATCTGTTCATCGGTGCGTTCTCCTCGCACGGTCGGCAGACGTACTGCATGGATCTCGATGCGGTCGGCCCGTGGGGGGACGACGGAGCCGCCCGAGCTGAAGACCACGCTCGACGCGCTCTCCCGTGCGCAGCTCGCACAGCTCAACTACGTGATGGGCCGGTGGGGCGAATCCCGTGATCCGAACATCACCTCCGCGGTCGCGATGTTCGTCTGGGACGTCGCCGACCACGACGTGTACCTGAGCAAGGGCGGTGATGGTGGGCTGATCACCCGCGTCCCCGCTGGTGATCAGGCCACGGTTCTGTCGCACCTGGCAGCGATGCACGATGCCGGCGCATCCAGCGCGGTCAAAGACCCCGCAGTCTCACTGTCGATCGCGATGACCGACCAGTACCACGGGACCCTCACGATCGCCCCGGACCCGGCGTCCCTGTCCGGCACGGTGAGCTTGTCGAATGCGACGTTCACGGACGGTTCCACGTCGGCGACGCTGGGTGCGTGCACGCATCAGATCCTCGGCACCCCGGCAGAGGGAGCACCCGACTACCGAGTGCGTGCCACGTTCACCGCATCCTCGACCGGGCTGGGTGCCGGTGTGGACCTGTTCTACACGCCCGGTTCGCAGCGCATCCTCGCCGCGGCTTCGTTCAAGCCGTTGTTGGCGCAGGCTGAGTCGCCGGTGATCCCGTTGGACTTCCAGCCGGTCATCGAAACGCAGGTGTCGTCGAAGTTCGTGCAGGCCGGCGCCCCGTTCGTCGACCAGCTCGCGGTGACGGTGACGAAGCATTCGTGGATCAAGGTGAACGGGAGCCCGGTGCCGGTGCTCGCTGAGGGCATCTTGTACGGGCCGTTCGACGCGCAACCCGCCGAAGCGAACGCGCCCCGTCCGGCGCGCCCGTGCTCGGCACGGAGTCGCTGACGCTCACGCATTCCAGGACCTATGTGTCGCTGGGGACACTCGTGGCCCCGTCGTCGGGGTTCTACACGTGGGTGTGGAGCATCGACAAGCAGAAGCAGGGCGAGAACGCGAGGTACCTCACCGATTCGTTCACCGACCGTTTCGGCAGGGTCGCGGAAACCAGCGTGGCGCCGTTCCAGCCGGAGGCGGTATCGAAGGCGAACGGCAGGCTCGTGAAGCCCGGCGATGCCGTCACGGATACGATCACGGTGTCGTCGACGAACGGGGCGTGGCTGAAGCAGAACGGGGCTCCGATCCCGGTCGTGTTCGAGGGCATCGCCTATCAAGTGCCCGACACGCTTCCTCCCGTCCAGGGTTCGGAGGTCCCCGCTGGCGCGGTGCCGGTGGGGTCGGTGCAGGTCGTCGCTGAAGGCCCCGGCACGTATACGTCGCCGGCGGTGACGTTGCCGGATGCGGGGTTCGTGACGTGGGTGTGGGAGGTGAAGAAGGCGTCGCAGCCGGAATGGGTGCGCCCGTTCCTCGCCACCGACTGGCGCGACACCTACGGCATCAACGTCGAAACCCACTCCGTGCGGTGGCCGGTCACGATCATGTCGGAGGTGCGCGAGTACAACGTGCACGAGGGCGGGCGGGCGTTCGACCGCATCACCGTCACCGGGTACCCCGACAACCATCCCGACTTCACCGGGGACGGCTACTGGGGCCCCGACGCGAAGGAGCTGACGCACACCGTCTACGGCCCCTTCGCCACCGACACGGAACTGACCGAGGATCTGCCGCTCGAGGATGCTCCGGTGCTGACGCGGATCACGACGCCCGCGAAGAACGGGATCTATGACATCGGCTACACCGATGAGGATGCGATCCGGCCTGCGAAGCCCGGCTATTACGCAACAATCACCTCGTTCGAGGGCGATGATCGGGTGCAGCCGTTCGTGAGCTCGCCGGCGGATATCTGGGAGCGGTTCTTCGTCCCCGGACTGGAGCAGCCGGTGTCGGTGGTGACGCAGGCGCAGGAGTCCGCGTTCGTGGGCGACCCGTTCTCGGACACCGCGCTCGTGCAGGGCACGGACATCCCGAAGGGCGCCTACCTGGTGTTCCGCGCCTACGGCCCCCAGCCCGCTGGCGATGCCCCGGTGTGCGAGGTGCCGTTCTTCACCTCGGCGAAGGTTCCGGTCACGCAGGCCGGCCACTACCGCTCCGGCGAGACGACCGTGAACAAGCCGGGGAACGTGTACTGGGTCGAGACCCTGTACGACAAGGACGGGAAGGTGCTCGCCGCTGGGAAGTGCGGTGCGCCGGGTGAGACGACGGTTGTGACCGAGCGCCCTCCGGGCACCCCACCCACGCCGCCGAGCACGCGGCCGCCGCTGCCGAAGCCGCCGACGTCCCTGGCGGAGACGGGTAGTGACGGGTGGATGAGCCTCGTTTGGGGTGGGATCGCAGTTGCGCTGCTCGCGACCGGTGGCACGCTCTGGTTCGGGCGCAGGCTCGCGCTCTACCGGGAGCGCAACGGAGACGTCAGAGAGGAGGAGACCGGTCTCGATGACCTGATGAACGAGTAAGCGCACCCCCATACGACGGGCGGAACCGCGCCGCCCCTTCCCCCGAGGGCCGGCATGGTTCCGCCCGTTGTCTTATGTCCGCCTGGCGCACCTGACCTCTGAGCAACAACCACTGGGAGGGCAGAGAGCATGCTGGACAGCTACGACGTGCGGGCGCGGATGGAGATCGCCGCGCTCACCGAACCCGGGCATACCGTCACCGGGCAACTGCTCCGGATCATCGGCCTGGCCGAGACGCTTGATCTGCTCCAGAACCCGCGCATTCCGTTGCCTTCACAGATTGACCCGGTGCTGGGGACTCAGTGGCGTGAGGCGACCGCGGCCCGGCTGGTTGATGGTCTCGCCGACCGGGTGGCCCGTCTCACTGACCAGCATCAGCTTCGCGTCCTCACGCCCGGCAGTCTCGGGTGGCCTGTCTCGTTCGCGGATCTCGGCGATCGGGCCCCGGTGATGCTGTGGGCGAAAGGGAATCCCGAGCTGCTCACCTCGTCGCTGGCGTCGCGGGTGACGTTCACCGGGGCGCGCGCCTCCTCCGCATACGGCGAGCACGTCACCAGGGAAATCGTCTCGGATCTCGCCCGGGAGCCGCGGATCGTCGTCGCGGGCGGCTCGTATGGGATCGATGCGGCCGCGCACCGTGCGGCTCTCGGTGCGCGCCCCGCATCCACGATCGCCGTCGCCGTCGGCGGCCTGGATCGCCCGTACCCGTCCGGGCACGCGGAACTGTTCCAGGACGTTGTCGATGCTGGTGGAGTCCAGATCAGTGAGGCACCGCCGGAGACGGTGCTCACCCGGTGGCGGTTCATCGCCCGCGCCCGCCTCCTCGCTGCACTCGGCGGCGCGACCGTCATCCCGGAGGCCGGGTATCGGTCCGGGTCGCTGTTGGTTGCCGCCCGCGCGACCGAGCTCGGACGCCCCGTCGGCGCCGTCCCCGGCCCCATCACCTCCGCCGCGTCATCCGGCTGTCACCGGCTGCTGCGAGAAGGCCTCGCCGAGGTCATCACCCATGCCGGCGACATCACCGAACTCCTCGACCCCGCCCCGGCATCGTTCCTCAGCCCCGCCATCCAGGAAGTCGCCCGCCGCGCGGCCCCGGATGCCGGCAAGGCCGCGAGGCGCACCGCCCTCTGAACCACCCCCTGCGGCCCGCCAGTGACCGCGCGGCGGGCGGCGCCCCTCTGTGATCTCGAAGGAGAACCGTATGTCGAAGCGTGCCCGAGCGAAAACTGATTCGTCCGTGGTGGTGATGGTGCGAATGGCCGTCCAAGATGACGGCACCCTGCACGTCACCGTCGACGGCGCCCCGTATCTTCCGGTGGAGTTCGCGCCACCGTGGCGGCGCGCCTCCTTCCCGCACATCGTGGATGCGATCAGCGATCAGCGGCCCGGGCAGACGCTCCGCGTCGACGTGGTCGAGACCGACGGCAGGGTCATCACCGACTACCGCGTCCCATCCAAACCGCGACGTACGGCTCCGGCACCAGCGCCGGCCCCCGCGCCGGCGCAACAGCACGTCAGCCAGACCGTCGAGACCGTACAGCCCCAGCCCGAGCCGGTGCGACCGAGACTGGCAGAGTTCGCGGGGTCGGGGTTCGTTCCTGGTGAAGACGTGGCCGTGGCGATTGTGATTGCGCACACCGAGACCGGACCGGACGGGATCTCGCGCACGCTGATCGATGCCCGCTACCTCGATCACGCGCCAACACGAGAAGTGGTCCTGCTCGGCCGAATCTCCGGCACCATCTGCATCGGCCAACCCACATGAGCAGTCCGATCCGTCCAACCGGGACGCTCGGCGACGAACTCACCAACGCCGCCCTCGTCCTCCTCGCCGCCCTCGGAATGATCGCCGTGCTCCTCCGCGCCGCGGGCAGCATCGCCGCGTTCGTCACCGGGATTCCGCAACCAGTGGCTGGACTTGGGGCCGGGGCCGGGGTGCTGTTGCGGCCGGGCGATCCCGCAAGTGTGCTCGGCGCTCCCGGTCTCAACCCGGTCGTGTATTGGCTGATCGCCGGGGTGCTGATCTTCGGCGCCGGGGCTGCTGCGTGGCGGGTCTGGGTGCTGTTCCGCCTTCACTTGCGGCGGCAGGCGATGGACCCGTACCGGATCGCCGGGATCGCGACCCGCACCGAAGTCGCCCACGCCGGCTCGCCGCGGGCACTGCGCGCCCGGGCCGGGAACCTGCGCCCCTCCCTCGACCACCCGGAGCCGGCGGATGTCGGATATCGGATCGGGGCCTCCCGCGGGGTCGAGGTGTGGGCATCGGTCGAGGACTCGATCCTGCTGATCGGGCCGCCTCGGAGCGGGAAAGGCGTCCACATCGTCATCAACACGATCCTCGACGCGCCCGGCGCGGTCATCACCACCAGCACCCGGCCCGACAATGTGACCGCGACGATCCGCGCCCGCCAGAAGGTCGGGCCGGTCGCGGTGTTCGATCCGCAGCATCTCGCCGATGGCATCCCTGCAGGGCTACGCTGGTCGCCCGTTCGCGGCTGCGCGGACCCGTTGACGGCAATGATCCGCGCGTCCGGGCTCGCGTCTGCGACCGGGCTCGGGAAAGGCGGCGTGGAAGGGGGCGACTTCTGGGAAGCGAAGACCCGGGTCGCGCTCCAGTGCCTCCTCCATGCCGCCGCCCTCGACCATAGACAGCCAGCCGACCTGTTCCGGTGGACACTCGACCCCGCCGCCGCCGGTGACGCCGTGTCGATCCTCGCCGCACACCCCGATGCGGCCGGCGGCTGGGCGGAAGCACTGCAAGCGATGATCGACGCCGACCCGCGAACCCGGGATTCGATCTGGCAGGGCGTCTCTCTCGCACTTGCTGCCCTCGCGGACCCGCGCGTGCTCGACGCCGTGACACCCGACCCAGACGAGACCTTTGACCCCCAAGCGTTTCTGGAGCAGCGGGGCACGCTGTATCTCCTCGCGACGGCTGCGGGGGCGAACAACAGCGCACCCCTGGTCGCGGCACTCATCGAAGACGTGGTGGAAGCTGCGCGCCGACTCGCAGCCCGAAGCTCCGGGGCCCGGCTCGACCCACCGTTACTGCTCGCGCTCGACGAGGTCGCGAACCTGTCCCCGCTGCCGTCGTTGCCGACGCTCATGGCCGAGGGCGGCGGCACCGGGATCACGACCATGCCCGTCCTGCAGTCCCTCGCCCAAGCCCGCGAACGGTGGTCCGAGAACGCGGCGCACGCGATTTGGGATGCCGCGATCGTGAAGATCATCCTCGGCGGCGCCTCCAACAGCCGCGACCTCCAAGACCTCTCCACCCTCATCGGGGAACGCGACGAGATCACCGACTCCACGACCGTCGGCGACCACGGCTCCCGCTCCGCACAACGCTCCATCCGACGGGTTCCGATCATGCCGCCCGACACGATCCGCCGCCTCCCGTTCGGCACCGGCCTCGTGCTCCTCCGCGCGGCGCCACCGATCGTCACTCGGCTCCGCCGCTGGACCGAGCGCACCGACAGGGCGCAGCTCATCGCAGACCGTACCGAAGTCGAAGCGCAGCTGCACTACCGCGGGGCCGTGGGTGACGGCGGCGCACCTACGGAGTAGAGCCGCGACCGGCGCGGTGCAGGTAGGAGAAGTGCGTTGGACATGCGATCCAAGACCTCAGCGGCTGGGTATCTCGCCCGAACCCCGCAGTTGAAGCGGCTGCAGAACGGGCTACTGCTGTTCGTGACCCAGCTCGGGCAGAAGCAGTATCAGCGCCAGGACGACGGCACCTTCACGCTCACGGGAACCGCCTATGTCGGACTCACCGTCCTGGGTGACCGAGCCGAGACCGCCTTCGAGTTGTTCACCGAGGGCGACGATGTGGTCGCGCTCGGCGAGTTCCACTCGCGGACGTTCGAGCGTCGCGGAGAGAGCGTCGAACAGATCCAGTTCCGCGCCGACAAGCTTCTCTTCGATACCTCGCATCCGCGCTACACGGTAACGCGAAGCCCTCGCCCCGTCGACGCCGCGCCTACGCTGCCTGCATCGTCCCCGTCGGCGGCGGTCGAATTTCGTGCGCCGGCCGCGATAGTGCTGGGGCGGTGACCAGCGTGAGTGAGATCCCGTTGCCTCCGACGCCCAGCGATGAGCCCGAGGCAGAGTTCGATTCCGAGATCGAGGAAGACGACCTGTACGACCAGCTCATGGCCGGTACGGCGCTCCCGGAGCCGCCGCGCCCGATCAATTGGAATCTCCTCTCCTCGGGCGATGCCGAAGCGGAATGGTTGGCGCTGAACCAGTGGGTTGACTGGCTCCGCCGCACCTACGGTCTGCCTGCATCGGTCGTGCCTCCGTTCTGGCACCGGCACCCCGAACTGGTGTGGGAGCTCTCGGCTCTGCATCTGCACTGGATCGCGAGCTACGACCCCGACCAATCGGCCTCCGGGCCGATCGCCTGGCACACCGACTTCGCAGCCGCCCGCGACCGGCTCCGCGAATGGGTCGCAACCTGCGGCACCCGGATCGACCGCGACCGCCCGACACGGCAGACCATCTGGCCGGGCGAAGACCCGCAGGGGCCGATCGAAGACGAGACGATCACGGATCGCGCAGAGGACTTCATCGACTTCGTGGCGGCGGACGTGCAGGCGCGTCAGGAGATCGAGGACGAGTTTCTCCGTGCGCGACGGTCGGCTGATGATGTCCGTGACGACTGATGCCGTCGAACCGCTCTGGAACTCCCGCGAAGCCGCCGAGTTCCTGAACGTCTCTCCGGCCACGCTCTCTCGCTGGCGCAGCCAGCAGGAGGGGCCACCATTCGTGCAGGTCGGTGCGGTCGCACGCTACAACCCGCCGACTGTGCGCGCCTGGGTGCTTGAACGCGAGGTGGAGCATGGCTGATCCGCGCACGCATCAGATGCCGCCGCTCGGCGTGAAACTCACCGAGAGCACCGAGAGTCGCGGGAGCGGGCTACTCGCACGGGTGCGGTGGACCGATCCGCATACGAAGAAGCGTCCGAGCCGGTCCGAGTTCGTCGCCACCCAGGAAGAGGCGGAGGCGTTCTTCGAGAAGATGCGCCAGTCCACCGAGACGGGCGCGGACATGCTCATCACGCTCAAGGAGTACGTGGATTCCATCGGCGACCGTTGGCAGCGCGGCCTCGACCCGACCTCCACTGTCGACGGCTACGACGCCGGTCTCCGGCTCCGCGTCCTGCCCGCGCTCGGGCACCTCAAGGTCAGCAGGATCAGCACCGGCCTCATCGACCGCACCATCGACCGGTGGGAGACCGAGTACGGGCCATCGACCGTGAAGAACAGCATCGCGCCCCTGGTGCGCGTGCTCGATGTCGCCGTGCGCGACGAAGTGATCCCGTCCAACCCCGCGAGAACCCGAGCACGTCGCACCTACGGCAAGGACGACAAGCGGCAGACCGGCGGATTCCGTGCCTTCGCGATCCCGGACCTCGACACCCTGAACCAGCTCGCAGACGCCTGCGCGGAAGTGCATCAGAGCTACGCCGATCACGTCATGCTCTGCGCGCTGCTCTCCGCCCGCGGCTCAGAGGTCGCTGGCCTCCAAGCCGGAGACATCGATTGGAACAGTCGGATCGTGACGATCGAACGGCAGACCTACCCCGGCAAAGGGGGACTGGTCACGAAGGAGACGAAAGGACGCACCACCCGCTACGTGCCGATCCTCGACGCGCTCGAACCGATCCTCGTCCGCCTCACCACTGGGAGGAGCCCGGAAGATCCGCTGCTCCGGGGGCCGCGGGGAGGAGTGCTCACCACGGCCACGGTGCGGGACGCGACCAAGTGGGATCAGCTCGTCACAGGGCTCGGGCTCGAGAACCTCAAACGCCACGGACTCCGGCACACAGGCGCAACCTGGCTCGCCGATTCCGGCGTCCCACTGCACGTGCTGCAGCGCATCCTCGGCCATGCCTCAATCGAGACGACCAAGGGCTACCTCCATCCCGATCACCGACATCTGAGCGAGGCTGCGAAACTCGCAAACCAGTTCCTCGCCAGCCCGGCACAGACGCGCAGGAAGGAGACTCCTCGACGACCCACGCCCCAGCTCTGACCCGGCACGCCCACCCCGGCTCCGCAAGGAGGCGGGGCATGGTGTTGCCCGGAAATTGGCCCACTAGATTTCCACTTTTTGGCCCACTAACTTCCTTCGCGCCGATGTCAACCCGCTGCCAGAAGAGCGCCGCTGGACCCGATTCCGCACCCGCGACGGGACCGAGCGCAGATCACCGAAAACGAAAGAAGCCCTGACAAGAAATTGCTTCCCATCAGGGCTTTTCTGTCGGGATGACAGGATTTGAACCTGCGACCCCCTGACCCCCAGTCAGGTGCGCTACCAAGCTGCGCCACATCCCGTTGTTTAGTTGTTTCGGACTGATCCGAGGGCTATTGAACTTATCCCCCAGTCAAGTGCGCTACCAAGCTGCGCCACATCCCGGTCCGTCATCCGCACGCGGACAACTCCCCTATCCTAACGGGTCTGCCGGACCGATGCGAACCATAGCGACGAAGACGTCGTCGAGGCCGTTCCGCAGAACACCGCCACGGCGACTTCGCACAGACCCCATCGCGGCTTCCCTCCCGGCATCCATCCACCCTCTGCATTCACGACACTCGCCACCTCACCAACCGGCAGAATCGGAGGATGAGCGAATCGGTCCGTCTCGACGCCTGGCTGTGGGCGGTGCGCGTCTACAAGACCCGCTCGGCCGCCACGACCGCGTGCCGCGCCGGTCACGTTCGCGTGGGTGGCGAGAAGGTCAAAGCCTCGCAGCCGGTGCGGGTCGGCGACGAGGTGCGCGTCCGCATCGCCGGGTTCGACCGCATTCTCATCGTGCGTCAGCTGCTGGCCAAACGCGTCGGCGCGCCTCTCGCTGCTCTCGCGGCCGATGACCGCACGCCCGCGCGCGAGCCCGTGGCGCAGCTCGCCGTCCGCGATCGCGGAGCTGGACGGCCCACCAAACGCGAACGCCGCGACATCGACCGCCTCCGCGGTCGCGAGTAACCGGCGCTATCGCCGCGCGCGGCGCCAGTCCGCGACCACATCGCTCAGGTCGCCCGGCAGCAGCATCCGCAGGAACAGCGGCCCACCGGCATCCAGCACCGCCGACTCGTCGAGCGCCCCCACGACCACCGGAACGTACCCCGCCGAACGCACGACATCCGCGGCCACGTCCTGGGCCTCCGCGTCATCGGCTGCCACCGCGACCGCCCACGCCCCGGGCTGACGCGTCGCACGGCTGACCAGCAGCTCGTCCTGCACGTGCGTGAATGCCCGCGCCACGCGCACGTGCGGCAGCCGGTCGGCGAGCCATCGCCCATGCGGCACGGCGAGCGCCGACCGGCACCGCCCGTCGTCCACCCGCACGGCGTTGGCCACATCGATCACCACCGTGCCGGGTGCGATCGCCGCGAGCATCGCCAGGTTCTCCTCGATCGCCGCGTGCGGCAGCGCGAGGACGACGATGTCGGCCGATGCCGCGTCGGCCAGCGACACCGTGACATCGCTCCCCTCGCCGGCGCGACGCGACCCGAGCAGCACCTCGCGCCCGTTCGATTCCAGAAGCTGCGCCAGCGCGCGGCCGATCCGCCCCGCACCGACGATTCCGACCGTGCCCGCACGGGCGATGTGGTTACTATCAGTCACCATCACGAAGCTAGTAACCGCGATTCCACCCCACCAGAAGGCACTTTCATGTCCCCTGCGCACACCGATGTGACCACCGCCGACCAGGTCACGGCGGGCGAGTGCTCCGTCAAGGACGTCCTCGAACGCATCGGCGACAAGTGGTCGATCCTCATCCTCGCCGCGCTCGCCCGCGAACCGCACCGCTTTCGCGCGCTGCAGCGCAGGGTCGACGGGATTTCACAGCGGATGCTGACTCTCAGCCTCCAGCGTCTCGAACGCGACGGGCTCATCGACCGCACGGTCTTGCACACCCGCCCGCCCGCGGTCGAATACGCACTCACCCCCGTCGGTGAAAGCCTGACCGTCCCCCTTCGCGCCCTCGCCGACTGGGCCGAAGCCCACCGCGCCGGCATCTCCGCGAGCCGACGCGCGTGGGATGCCCGGGCCGACGCCCCATCCATGACCGACTGATCCCAGCGCGGCCGCGCGGGCTCAACCCGGCCGGGACTGCCCGTCCGACCCGCCGCTCGCCACCCGATCCTTCCCCCTCCTGCGCACCACGCCATCGATGCCCGCGCACGCGGGCGCCGCGACGGCATAGACGACCAGGTCGCGTGGGTCGAAGGCCGAGCCGAACACGAGCCGCGCGGGCGGGAAGGCCGCGCCCCACTGCGCAGGAAGATCGGTCAGCTGCAGCATTTCCACAGCGCTGCACCACGTCAGCGCCACGATCGCCACCACCCACGACGGCGCCCGCGGAACGACGAACACCACCAACAGGTACGCGAGCACCGCGTAGAGGGCGTCTCCCGCGATGTCGGATGCCGCCGACGACGGCATCCACGCGTGTACGCCCAGCCCCGTCGCCACCACAACGACGGCGAGCGCCGCGGCCCACCGGCGACGTCGACCCGACCTCCCGCGCATGGACCGGGTCACTCGCCGTCGAGCCAGGAGGGTCCGTGACAGACGGCGCCGAGATCCTCCACACGCGCGCGCAGCTCCCGATCGCTCGTCACCACCGTGACGACCCGACCCGCCTCGATCAATCGCGCCGTCTCGGCGACGATCGCATCATCGCCCGATCCCTTGGCTCGCACGACAGCGACGCCCGAGGCTGCGGGCGGCTCCTCGACCGCACGCGCCAGCCCCTCGACGACGACGCGCCACTCGGGGAACCACACGTCCGCCGGCAGCCCCAGGCGCTCCGCACTCAGGCCATCCGCAGCGAGAGCGCCGAGCCGCTCGAGTAGCCGCCCGGTGGCCCCGGCGCGGTCGCGCCACCATCCGTCGGGCACCGAGCCGACGACGTTCGCGGCATCGACGACCACGGCAGGCCGCACCGGCAGCAGCGCACGCAGGGCAGGCCACGACGCGGCGAATCCGGGATGCAGCGGGTAATCCGTAACGGCATCGACCGGCACCCACGCCAGTTCACGACTCTCGGGATCGCTGATCACCGGCTCGAAGGGCGTGACGACATCGGCGACGAGGGTCGAGTAAGTCCAGATCTCGAGGTCGAGCACGCTGATGAGGCGCGGGCGCACAGCACCGGCGGGAACCCCCGCCTCTTCGGCCGACTCGCGCAGCGCAGCATCGCTCGCCGACTCATCCTGATGACGGGCCCCGCCGGGCAGGCCCCAGGTGTCGCCGAAGTGACTCCACGACACCCGGTGCTGCAGCAGCACACCCCGGTCCGGATCGACGGCGAGCAACCCAGCGGCGCCGAACCGGCCCCAGTACCGAGTGCCGTCGTCCGCGACCACCCACGCATCCCCGGGATCGCGCGTACCGTGCGGGCGGCGCGGTTCACCGGGGGAGGGAGGGACGATCGTCACCTCTTCACCCTGTCACACTCACCGCGCACCGTGAGGGCGCGTGTCGACCCATGACGCCTGCCGATAGCGACACACCACATATGGTCCTTCCGCTTGACGAGACCACAACATATGGTGTGGTCATACCACGCACGTCCGTCCGCATCGCCGGGTTCCTCCGGCACGCCCGACCTCAGAAACGAGTACCCCATGGCATCCCTTCGCACCGTCTCCGTCGCCGAGACGATCGACGAGTACCTCGCCCGCGCCGACTGGCGCGTGAACGCGAACGCGAACCAGGGGTATTCCCTCGGCGGGATGATCCTCAACGCGGCAGGCAAGCTCATCGCCAACTACTGGCTCGACGAGGTCTACTCCCCCGACGCCGGCACAGCCCATCGCGAGGGCGACCTGCACATCCACGACCTCGACGTCTTCGCCGGATACTGCGCCGGCTGGTCGCTGCGCATGGTGCTCGAACAGGGCTTCAACGGCGTCTCGGGCAAGATCGCGTCTGCTCCCCCGAAGCACTTCTCCAGCGCCCTCGGCCAGCTGGTCAACTTCCTCGGGACGCTCCAGAACGAGTGGGCCGGCGCGCAGGCGTTCAGCTCCTTCGACACCTACCTCGCGCCCTATGTCCGCCTCGACGCCCTCTCGTACGACGAGGTGCGGCAGGCGATGCAGGAGTTCATCTTCAACCTCAACGTCCCCTCCCGCTGGGGCACGCAGACCCCGTTCACGAACCTCACCTTCGACTGGGTCTGCCCCGACGACCTCGCCGAGCAGCATCCCCTCGTCGGCGATGCCGTGCAGGACTTCTCCTACGGTGAGCTGGCCACCGAGATGGCCATGATCAACCGCGCCTTCATCGACGTCATGACCGACGGAGATCAGGACGGTCGCGCGTTCACCTTCCCCATCCCGACGTACAACATCACGAGAGACTTCGACTGGCACGGCGAGAACACCGACGCCCTGTTCGCGATGACGGCCAAGTACGGGCTGCCGTACTTCCAGAACTTCGTGAACTCCGACCTCGATCCCCACATGATCCGCTCCATGTGCTGCCGCCTGCAGCTCGACCTCACCGAGCTCCTCAAACGCGGCAACGGCCTCTTCGGCTCGGCCGAGCAGACCGGATCGATCGGCGTCGTCACGATCAACTGCGCGCGCCTCGGCTTCGTGCACTCGGGCGACGAGGATGCCGCGATCGCGCGCCTCGATGAACTGCTCGAGATCGCCCGCGACAGCCTCGTCGCCAAGCGCGCGGTCATCGCCCACCACCTCGAGGGCGGCCTCTTCCCCTACACGCAGCGCTACCTCGGCACGTTCGACAACCACTTCTCGACCATCGGCGTGAACGGCATCAACGAGTACGTGCGCAACCTCACGCGCGACCGCGACGACATCACCTCCGAAGCGGGCGCCGCGATCGCGACCCGGATGCTCGACCACGTCCGTGCGCGTATGGTCGAGTTCCAGGAGCAGACCGGCCACATGTTCAACCTCGAGGCGACCCCCGCCGAGGGCACCACCTACCGGTTCGCCAAGGAAGACATCGCCCGCCTCCCCGGCACCCGTCACGCCGGCACCGACGACAACCCGTACTACACCAACTCGTCGCAGCTGCCGGTCGGATACACCGACGACCCGTTCCTCGCGATGCAGTTGCAAGAGCCGCTGCAGGCCAAGTACACCGGCGGCACGGTGCTGCACCTCTACATGGGCGAGGCGATGCCGACGACCGAGTCGTGCCGCGAACTCGTTCGCCGCTCGCTGTCGCGGTTCCGACTGCCGTACATCACCGTGACCCCGACGTTCTCGATCTGCCCGGCGCACGGCTACCGCTCCGGTCACCACGAGGCATGCCCCGACTGCGGCGCGGCGTGCGAGGTCTGGACCCGCGTCATGGGTTACTTCCGGCCGATCGAGAGCTTCAACATCGGCAAGAAGGGCGAAGCTGAGGAGCGGACGTACTTCTCCACGGCTCCGCTCCCGAAGGAGGGATCATGGCGCGCATCGCTGCAGCCCACGAGCTGAACATCGCGGGGGTCACCCCGTTCTCGACGGTCGACTGGCCCGACATGCTCGCAGCGACGGTGTTCCTGCAGGGATGCCCGTGGAACTGCTTCTACTGCCACAACCCCGCCCTCATCGATCCCCGTGCGCAGGGCGGGGTGACGTGGAGCGACGTCACCGACCTCTTGTGCGACCGGATCGGGCTCCTCGACGCCGTCGTCTTCTCGGGCGGTGAGCCGACCCTGCAACGGGCGCTGATCCCGGCGATGGAGTTCGCCCGCACGCTCGGGTTCCAGGTGGGGCTGCACACGGGAGGCGCGTACCCGGGTCTGCTCGCCCAGGCGCTGCCGCACGTCGACTGGGTCGGCCTCGACATCAAGGCCCTGCCCGAGGCCTACGACGTCGTGACCGGCCGGCCACGCAGCGCCGAGAACGCCTGGCGATCGCTCGAACTCGTGCTCGGCAACCGTCTGCTGCGGGCGGGCACCGACCACCCCCTCGATTTCGAGGTGCGCACCACGGTGCATCCGGCCGCGATCGACGACGCCGGACTGCGCGAACTCGGGTGCCGTCTCGCCGACGCCGGTGTCGACTGCTGGGCCGTGCAGCGGTTCCGCGAGACGGGGGCGCGGTCACCGCTCCCCCGGGTCGACGCGGTCACGGCGGATGCCGCGGCATCCCACCTCACACTCGACGACCTGCCCGTCGAGCGCTTCGCCTCTCTCGTCGTCCGCTGACCTCCGCCGTTCGCCGACTCCTCCCCGGCGAACGGCGGACGGCGAGCGACCCGACGGCCGAAGCCGCCCCGTGCCTCCACGCCGAGAAACCACCTTCGCCCCGAGAAACCACGTCAGAGATGGTTTCTCGGGGCGAAGGTGATGTCTCACGAGATGCGCGGCCACGCGCGCAACGCACGCGCACAGCGCGCGACGGCGTCAGCGCTGGCGGCGCTCCCGCACACGCATGTTCGTGATGATCGGGGTGCCCTCGAAGCCGAAGATCTCGCGCAGGCGCCGCTGGATGAATCGGCGGTACCCCGGGTCGAGGAACCCGGTCGTGAACAGCACGAATGTCGGCGGCCGGGTGGATGCCTGCGTGCCGAACAGAATGCGCGGCTGCTTGCCACCGCGGAGGGGGTGCGGATGCTCGGCGACGAGCTCCGAGAGGAACGCGTTGAACTTGCCGGTGGGGATGCGCTGATCCCACGAGGCGAGCGCCGTCTCGAGCGCCGGCACCAGCTTGTCGAGGTGACGGCCGGTCCGCGCCGAGATGTTGACGCGCGGCGCCCACGTGACGTGGGCGAGGTCCTGCTCGATCTCGCGCTCAAGGTAGCGCCTCCGATCGGCGTTCTCCATGTCGTCGTCGTTCAGGCGGTCCCACTTGTTGAACGCCAGCACGAGGGCGCGCCCCGACTCGAGCACGAGGTCGATGATGTTGAGGTCCTGCACGCTGATCGACTCGGAAACGTCGAGGACGACGACGGCGACCTCGGCCTTCTCGAGCGCGGCCGAGGTGCGCAGCGACGCGTAGAAGTCGGCGCCCTGCTGCAGGTGCACGCGGCGACGGATGCCGGCGGTGTCGACGAACCGCCACAGCTTGCCGCCGAGCTCCACGACCTCGTCGACGGGGTCGCGCGTCGTGCCGGCGAGCTCGTTGACGACGACGCGCTCCTCGCCTGCGGCCTTGTTCAGCAGCGACGACTTGCCGACGTTCGGGCGACCCAGGATCGCGACGCGGCGCGGGCCGCCGAGCTCGGCCTTCGCGACGGCGGAGACTTCGGGCAGCACCTTCATGATCTCGTCGAGCAGATCCGCGACGCCGCGGCCGTGAATGGCCGAGACGGGGTGGGGCTCGCCGAGGCCGAGGTTCCACAGGGCCGCAGCCTCCGGCTCCTGGCGGGCATCGTCGATCTTGTTCGCGACGAGGAAGACGGGCTTCTTCGTCGTGCGCAGCAGTCGCACGACCGCCTCGTCGGTCGCCGTCGCACCGACCATCGCGTCGACGACGAACATGATCACATCGGCCAGGTCGATCGCGACCTCGGCCTGGGCGGCGACGGAGCGGTCGATGCCCTTGGCATCCGGCTCCCACCCGCCCGTGTCGACGAGCGAGAATCGACGGTCCATCCACTCGGCCTTGTAGGTGACGCGGTCGCGCGTGACGCCCGGGGTGTCTTCGACGACGGCCTCGCGACGCCCGAGGATGCGGTTCACGAGCGCGGACTTGCCGACGTTCGGCCGCCCGACGATCGCGACGACCGGCAGCGCCGGCAGCATCTCGACGATCTCGCCGCCCGCCGTGAAGCCCGCGAGCAGGTCGGCGTCGTCATCGTCGAGGTCGTAGTCGCCCAGCGACGCGCGCAGGGCGACGGCGCGCTGCTCGGCGAGTTCCTCGTCGAGGGTCGCCATCTTCTCTTCGAGGCGGTCCGGGCCGCCCTCGTACTCGTCCTCAACGGCCATCGTGGTTCTCCTGGGTCCCCGCGGCGACGACGTCGAGGACGGCGGCCACGGTCTGTGCGAAATCGAGATCGGTCGAATCGACCACGCTCACGCCGGGGGCGGCGGTGAGGAAGTCGACGACCTGGCTGTCCGCCGCGTCGCGGCGGTGCAGCGCTGCCGCGACATCCGCGGCGTCGTGGGTGTGAAGCTCGGCGCTGCGGCGCGCGGCGCGCACCTCGGGGGCGGCGGTGAGGAGGATCCGAACGGGAGCGTCGGGAGCGACGACCGTCGTGATGTCGCGCCCTTCGACGACGACACCCGGGCGCCCCGACGCGGCGACGAGCGCCCGGAACAGCTCGTTCACCCGTTCGCGCACCGCTGGCACGCGCGCGACACCGCTGACGGCCGCGGTGACCCGGGGCTCACGGATCGCCTCGGTCACGTCGACGTCGCCGACGCGGACCCAGTAGGCATCCGGATCGAGCGAGATCGCGTACGGGAACTCCTCCGCCGCATCGAGCACACGTCCCTGGTCATCCGTGTCGGCGCCCAGATCGAGCACGTGCCACGCGAGCGCGCGGTAGGCCGCCCCGGTGTCGAGGTAGCCGTAGCCGAGGCGGCGCGCCGCCTCTTTCGAGACGCTGGACTTGCCCGAGCCCGCCGGCCCATCGATCGCAATCGTGACGGTCATGACGGGATGCTCGCGATCTTCCAGCCACGGGCGAGAAGGCCCTCTTCGGCGTGACGGACGACGCCCGGGGCGACGCTGATCTCGGCGAGGCCGAACTGCGCACCGGGCGAGTGCTCGAGCCGCAGGTCCTCGACGTTGACGCCGAGCTCGCCCAGCTCGCCGAACAGGCGCCCGAGCTGACCGGGCGTGTCGTCGACCATGATGACGAGCTGTTCGAAGCGGCGGTTCTGGCCATGCTTGCCGGGCAGCCGGTCGACGCCGTCGTTCCCGCGGCGGATCATGTCGGCCACGGCGCGTCGGGCACCCGGTGCATCGGGGCTGCGCAGGGCATCGGCGATATCGCCGAGCTCTCCGGCGAGCGCATCGAGTACCTCGACGACGGGCGCGGCGTTCGCCCCGAGTATCTGCACCCACAGCTCGGGCGCCGACGCGGCGATGCGGGTCGTGTCGCGCACACCCTGCCCGGCAAGGCGCAGCGAATCGCCCGGTGCGTCGACGAAGCGGCCGGCGAGCAGGGATGCCACGAGCTGTGGCACGTGCGACACGAGCGCGACCGCGCGGTCGTGCTCTTCGGGGGTCATCTCGATCGGCGTTGCACCGAGATCGAGGGCGAGCCCTTCGACGAGCGCGAGATCGGATGCCGGGGTCTGCTCGTCTCGGCACACCACCCACGGGCGCCCGACGAAGATGTCCGCGCGGGCCGAGATCGCCCCACCGCGTTCGCGCCCGGCCATCGGATGCGAACCGATGTAGTGGGTGAGGTCGACCCCCCGCGCGCGCAACGCATGCAGGGGCTCGAGCTTGACGCTCGCGACATCGGTGACGACGGCGCCCGGGTAGGCTCGCAGCTCACGCTCGACGACGTCGGCGACGACGTCGGGCGGCACGGCGACGACGACGAGCGCGGGGCGGTCATCCGGCGCCGCGGCACGCCCGGCCCCGTAGTCGACCGCCAGGCGCAACTGGGCCGGCGACGCGTCGGCGAGCACGACGTCGACGCCGAGTGCGCGCAGGGCGTGCCCGATGCTCGATCCGAGCAGGCCCGCGCCGACGACGCGCACCGTCCCCGAGGTGCGCGCGGCGCGGACGCCGGTGCTGGCCACGATCGAGTCGGTCACGCTTCCGCCTAAGGTCGCTCCGCACGGAAGGGCCGCGGAGCCGGTCGTGGGATCAGGCCCGGGTCTCGGACCCGGGATCCCGGGAGTCGATGTGCGGCGTGGGCGCCGCCTGACGCGCCACCGTCAGCAGCGCGCCGCGTTCCACTGTAGTCAACTCGCGCGCGCGCCCCGCCGGGAGTGTTCCCAGGTGCAGCGGGCCGAATTGACGCCGCACGAGGTCGATGACCGGGTGCCCGACAGCGGCCATCATGCGTCGGACGATCCGATTGCGTCCCGAGTGGAGGGTGAGCTCGACGAGCGACGTGTCGCCCGAGGCATCCCGCAGCCGCGCCTTGTCCGCCGCGATGGGTCCGTCCTCCAGCTCGATCCCCTTCGTGAGCCGGGCGATCGTCTGCGGGGTGACGCGACCGTCGACCTTCGCGATGTAGACCTTCGTCACACCGAACGACGGGTGAGCGAGCACGTGGGCGAGGTCGCCGTCGTTCGTCAGCACCAGCAGGCCCGAGGTCTCTGCGTCGAGGCGTCCGACGTTGTACAGCCGCTCGTCCCAGTCCTTCGTGAAGCGACGCAGATCCGGGCGTCCGTGTTCGTCCTTCATCGACGAGACGACGCCGGTGGGCTTGTTCAGCATGATGTAGCGCTTCGTGGCATCCAGCTGGATCGCTGTGCCGTCGACGTCGACGAGGTCGGATGCCGGGTCGATGCGCGTGCCGAGCTCGGTGACCACGCGACCGTTGACGCGGATGCGGCCCTCGACGATGTACTGCTCGCACACGCGCCGTGAGGCCACTCCCGCGTTCGCGAGCACCTTCTGCAGGCGGACGCCTTCTTCATCGGTCATCGGATGCCTTCCCCCTCGAATCCGTCCGCGCCGTCGTCCAGGAGCGGCGAAATGTGCGGCAGCTCCTCCAACGAGTTGATCCCCAGGTTCACGAGCAGTGCCTCCGTCGTGCCGTAGTTGATGGCCCCGGTATCGGGGTCGGTGAACAGTTCCGTGATGAGTCCGCGCGCGACGAGGGTGCGCACGACCGAGTCGACGTTGACGGCGCGGATGGCGGCGACCTGACTGCGGGTGACCGGCTGCTTGTAGGCGATCACCGCGAGCGTCTCGAGCGCCGCCTGCGACAGTCGAGAGGGCGCCTGCGCGTTGACGAACTCCGAGACGAGGTCGTCGTGCTCTTCGCGCACGTACAGCCGCCAGCCTCCGCCGACCTCGCGCAGCTCGAATCCGCGCCGCGGACCGCCCGCCTCGCCGTCGTAGTCGGCCACGAGCGACGCGACGGCGCGCCGCACGGCCGGTACGGGCGCGGAGATCGCGGCCGCGAGCGCGACGATGCTCTGCGGCTCGTCGACGACGAGCAGGATCGCTTCGATGCGGCGGGCGATGGCAGCGGGGTCCTGCGACGGCGCCGGAGCGTCCGCATCGGCAGCCGCGGCGGCGGGGTTCGCCGCAGTTTCGGGCACGGGGGTCGTCGGGGAATCAGCGGTCATAGTCGGCTCCCAGGGCGGCGAGATTCTCTTCGGACCACCGCTCGGCGGTCCAGCGCAGGGTCAGCTCGCCGAGAGGTTCGAGCTGTTCGAACGACAGAGCGGCATGACGATACAGCTCGAGCACCGCGAGGAAACGTGCCACGACGACACCGGTCTGGGCCACGCCCGCCACGAGCTGGCGGAAGTTCAGCGTTCCGGCGTCGCGCAGCAGAGCGACCACGACCGCGGCCTGCTCGCGGATCGACACGAGCGGCGCGTGCAGGTGGTCGAGTCCCACATGCGGGATCTCCTTCGGCGCGAAGGCCACCAGTGCGAGCGCCGCGAAGTCCTCGGCCGACAACGTCCAGATCAGCTCCGGCACGGCGCGCCGGTACTTCTCGTCGAGCCGCACGGCGCGCACGTGCCGCCGGTCCTCCCGCCGCAGGCTCCGCTCGAACCACGCCGAGACCTCTTTGAACGCCCGGTACTGCAGCAGACGGGCGAACAGCAGATCGCGCGCCTCGAGAAGGGCGACCGACTCGGCATCGACCAGTTCGCCCTGCGGCAGCAGCCCCGCGACCTTCATGTCGAGGAGGGTCGCGGCGACGACCAGGAATTCGGATGCCTGCTCCAGCTCCGCCTCGTCGTCGAGGCCTCTCAGATACGAGATGAACTCGTCGGTGACCTTGCTGAGCGAGATCTCGGTGATGTCGAGCTCGTGCTTTCCGAGGAGGGTCAGCAGCAGATCGAACGGCCCGTCGAACCCCGACAGCGAGACGCGGAAGCCCCCGGCGGGCTCGGTGGGCGTCACCGCCTCCGGCGCAGCCGTGGCAGGCGTGGCGGGATCGGGCGGCGAGTCAGTCCGCGGCTCAGGCGACAGCGCCACGGGCGACCAGCTCCCGCGCGAGGCGCAGGTAGGCCTGAGCCGCCGCGTGCTCCGGGGCGAACGTCGTGATGGGTACGCCCGACACCGAGGCATCCGGGAACTTCACGGTGCGCCCGATGACCGTCTCGAGGACGTCGTCACCGAACGCCTCCACGACGCGCTCGAGCACCTCGCGCGAGTGCAGCGTGCGTGAGTCGTACATCGTCGCGAGCACACCGTCGAGCTCGATCGACGGGTTGAGCCGGTCGCGTACCTTATCGATGGTCTCGATGAGCAGCGCGACACCGCGCAGCGCGAAGAACTCGCATTCCAGCGGGATCAGCACCCCGTGGCTCGCGGTGAGGGCGTTCACCGTCAGGAGCCCCAGCGACGGTTGGCAGTCGACGAGGATCGCGTCGTACTCGCCGGTGACCTTGCGCAGCACGCGGGCGAGGATGGTCTCGCGGGCGACCTCGTTGACGAGGTGCACCTCCGCCGCCGAGAGGTCGATGTTCGCGGGGATCAGGTCGAGCCCGTCGACCGAGGTGTGCACGATCACCTCGTGCGGGTCGCGCTTCGTGTCGAGAAGCAGATCGTAGATCGTCGGCACGTCGTGGGTGGCGATGCCCAGACCGGCCGAGAGCGCGCCCTGCGGATCGAAGTCGACCGCGAGCACTTTACGCCCGTACTGCGCGAGCGACGCCGCGAGGTTGATCGTCGTCGTCGTCTTGCCGACGCCGCCCTTCTGATTGCACAGGGCGATGATGCGCGCCGGTCCGTGGGTCTGCAGCGGTGCCGGCGTGGGGAAGCCGTGGTACGGCCGACCGGTCGGACCCATCGGGACGTCCTCGGAGGGGGCCTTGTTCGTCCCCCGCGCCTTCTCCGCCACCGACACTCCTGCCTTCCCTGCGCCCGTGCGCTCTGCTGCCGTCACGGAACCTCTGCCGATTGTCGCACACGGCGTTCGTCGTGCCGCGAGCGGGCGCGGTGTGTGGACCAGCCCGCCCTCACTTCATGCCGCGCAGGGCATCGACGTCGACGAGCCCCGCATGCAGGCGTCCGCCCCCGATGAGCGACGGAATCGCGACGGTGCGGATGTCATCCTCGACCACGCGCCGGTTCGCCTCGAGCGTCGCGGTGACCTGCGGCGACGTCGTCGACGCCGCGATCTGCTCGACCGCATCGGGCGTGTACCCGTCGGCGGCGAGCCACTCGTGCAGGCGGGACGTCGCGTCATCGGCGGATGCCGCGTTCATCCATTCCTGGGTGCTGCGACCGTCTGGGGCATCCGTCGTGAACAGCTGCTCGAGGATGTACCAGTCGCCGGTCTCACCCGTGCGCGATCCGTGCTGCTGCGCCTCCCAGGCACGCACAGCGGTGAGGTACGAGGCGATGAGCTGCGAGTTGGCGAACTTGTCGCCGAAGCCGGATCGGATCGGGTAGGCGAGATAGGTCACGTTGTGCGTGTCGTCGAAGCCGGATGCCTTCATGTTGCGGAAGAGCTCGGCGCAGTAGCGGCACCCCGGGTCGAGCACCTCGAGCGCGACCGGTCGCCCCTCGACGTACCCGCCCAGGTACGTCGCGTCGGATGCGGCGAACTGGGCGGCATCCCACTCGCGCAGCCGGCTCGGGATGGTGGAGATCGTGTCGCCGACCGACGCGAACTCGCGCCCGAACGCGCCGATCACGTCGCCCGAGCCCACCGACTCCCAGAACCCGGGCTCCGAGCCGCCGATCGAGCATGCCTGCGCGGCCAGCGAGCACGCCTGGGTGTCCTGCTTGTCGCACGTGCCGTAGACGAACAGGTTCAACCCGCTGCGCCCGAGCAGGTACAGGCTCACGATGAGCGAGAGCACCATGATCCAAGCGACGACCTCGATCGCGATCGAGGCGGGCTTGACCAGCCGGGGCGCGCGGATCGCGAGCGGGGCGAGCATCGACGTCTTGACATCGTCGCGGAACGACGTGTCGCACGCGCGGAAGGTCACGCGCCGCGAGAAGCATCCCCACGCCTTGCCGAGGAGCTTGCGGTACTTCGCCGACACGGCCGAGAGCACGAGGACGACGATGAATGCGACGATGCAGACCATGTCTCACAGCCCCCGCATCAGACGGTCCATGACCTCGATCGTGCGATCCACGTCGGCCTCGGTCGAGTGCGCGCCGAGACTGAAGCGCACGAGCGGCGGCAGGCCCTCGAGCTCCGACAGCCAGTGGTGCGCGCAGAAATGCCCGCTGCGCGCCATGATCCCCGCCTTCGAGAGGAACACCGCCAGCCGGTGCGCGTCGACGCGGGTGGGCAGGAACGACATCGTCGCCGACGGCGCATCGCCGAACGGCTCCAGATGCGGCATCGCGGCCAGTCCCGCGTGCAGCCGTGTCGCCAGCGCCACCTCCCGCGCGTGGATGCTGTCGGAGCGGGCGAGGAACCACTCGAGCGCCGCGCGGTAGCCGATGATCTCGCCCCAGGCCTGCAGGCCCGGCTCGAGGCGGGTGTGCAGGTCGGATGCCAACTCGAACCCGTCGGTGGTGACGGAGTCCACCTGTCCCCCGCCGACGAACGACAGCTCGAGGCTCCGCAGCAGATCGTCGGTGGCGACGATCACGCCGAGCGAGGGGGCATAGAGCTTGTGGGCCGAAAAGCAGACGGCGTCCGCCCCGGTGGCGCGCAGTTCGACGAGGGCGTGCGGCGCGGCCTGCGCCGCATCGAGAACGAGGATGCCACCGTGCCGCTGCACGACGGATGCCATCTGCGTCAGACCCCGCGTGAGGGTGCCGGTGACATTGTCCATCGCCGAGAGCACGACCACGGCATCGGTGAGGTCGACGCCGGAGAGATCGACGTCGCCCGCACGCGTGCGCTCGACGACGAGGCGCGGAACGCCCAGGCGCCGCGCGGCGGTCATCGTGCCCACGAAGACGGCGTTGTGCTCGTGATGTGTCGTGATGATGCGTGCGTAGCGCCCTCGCGGCAGCTGCTGCAGCACGAGGCCGAGCCCCAGGGTCGTGTTGAGCGTGAATGCGCAGGTGTGACTGCGCGGTGACACGCCGAACGCGGCGAGCGTCGCCGCGCGCGCCGCCGCGACCTCGTCATCGACCTGCCGGCCCCACGCGTAGTGGCCGCGCCCGCCACAGGCGCCGTACCGTGTGTAGTAAGCAGTCACCGCATCGATCACGCGCTGCGGGCGCAGGGACTGGCACGCGGAGTCGAGATAGATGTCGTCCGCGCCGAGGTAGGCGAAGTCGGGCCGCTCGGACCCGTCGGTCGGGGTGGCGGCCGAGGCATCCCCCGACGTCCGCGTGCGTCCCGAGAACAGTCCCATGGCCCCAGCATGCGGGGCGGGCGGGCGGGCGGGCCGGCCCGCTCGCCGTGGAAAAGCCCCCGTCGCGCGTCAGAAGAGACTGCCGATGACGTCGAGGCGAAGCTGCGCCGTGACCCCGATCAGCAGGTAGTCGACGATGACGAGAAGCGGCAGCCACGACAGGATGCCCGCGCCCACGCGTACGACCCCACGCCCCCAGACGCCGGCGCGCAGGGTCCACCCCGCGACGGTGAAGAAGAGCGGGATCGTGACGAGCCAGATCACCATGCACCAGGGGCAGAGCGAGCCGTATTCGAAGACGCTGCGATAGGCGAGGACGTGGACGAACACGAACGCGCCGGTGACGAAGACGGCGTAGGTGCGCCAGAACCAGACCCGTAGCCCGTGCGGGGTGGCCAGCGCACTCACGCCCGCGTAGACCGGGCCGAGGAACAGCACGATGCCGAGAATCGAGTTGCTGAATCCCAGGAGGTTGCCGCCCGGGGTCAGCAGGTTGGGCCCGCACGTGACGATGGGGCTGATGCTGCACGAGATCAGTGCGTTCGCGCCGGTGAGCTGCCCGATGTACTCGTGGTAGAGCAGGAACGCGACCGTCCACCCGATGGCTCCCGCGACGATCCACCAGATCGCGAGGGCGCGGCCGGGGCGCCGCAGGCTCGGGGCGGTCTCAGCGCTCATGAAACCATCCTCCGCGCCCCCTCCTCGGCCCGGATCATCCCGCACCGTGAATAATCCCGGCCGGCGCAGCGCCCCTGCCGCCCTCTGCCCCCTGCGCCCCTCTGGCGCGTGTCGAGGCTCCGCGAAACCGGCTCTTCGTAGTTGAGGGTGTAGCGGAGGGTGTGCGCGGTGGTGACCGGGTAGGCGTCGAGGTCCCCCGAGGATGGAAGTTCCTACACTCACCATCCGGAAGACCTCGACGTGTTCAACGCTACCTTCGCCGCGCCCTGCCTCACCACGTTCTGCCGCCTCGACGAGCTCGGTCTCGAGGCCGTCGGCCAGCTGATCGAGGTGGATCGGGCGGTGATCCAGTGCCGTGTCGTCGACGATGATCCGTGGTGTCGCAAGTGCGGGGCGGAGGGTGTGCCGCGGGATACGGTGGTGCGGCGACTCGCGCATGAGCCGTTCGGGCACAGGCCCACGATCCTGCAGGTTCGGGTGCGCCGCTACCGGTGCGCGCACTGCGGGACGACGTGGCGGCAAGATACCTTGAAGGCCGCCGCACCGCGGGCGAAGATCTCCCGCGGCGGGCTCGACTGGGCGCTTCGAGCGATCGTGGTGGATCACCTCACCGTGTCCCGCGTGGCGGCGGGTCTCGGGGTGTCCTGGCATACCGCGAACAGCGCGATCATCACGGAAGGCCGGCGTCGGCTGATCGACGACACGGCACGGTTCGACGGGGTGACCACGATCGGCGTTGACGAGCACGTCTGGCGTCACACCCGGCTGGGTGACAAGTACGTCACCGTGATCATCGACCTCACCCCCGCCCGCGAGAAGACCGGCCCCGCGCGCCTACTGGACATGGTCGAAGGACGCTCCAAGGCCGTCTTCAAGCAGTGGCTCGCAGGCCACCCGAAGCAGTGGCGGGACGGGATCGAGGTGGTCGCGATGGACGGGTTCAGCGGATTCAAGACCGCCGCCGCGGAAGAGCTTCCCGACGCGGTCCCGGTGATGGACCCGTTCCATGTCGTCCGTCTCGCTGGCGACGCGTTGGACCGCTGCCGGCAGCGGGTGCAGCAGGACACGCTCGGGCATCGCGGCCGCGCCGGCGATCCGCTCTACAAGGCACGCCGCACGCTGCACACCGGCGCGAGCCTGCTCACCGACAAGCAGTCCGCCCGTCTCGAGGCGGTGTTCGCGGTCGAAGAGCACGTCGAGGTCGAGGCGACCTGGGGCATCTACCAGCGTATCGTCGCCGCCTACAGGGAACCCGACAAGAAGAAGGCGAAGCAGCTGATGCGCGCCGTGATCGACGCGGTCAGCAGCGGCGTCCCCGCCGCGCTCGTCGAGATCCGACGTCTCGGCCGCACCCTCAAGCAGCGCGCCGTCGACGTGCTCGCGTTCTTCGACCGCCCCGGCACCAGCAACGGACCCACCGAGGCCATCAACGGGCGGCTCGAACACCTCCGGGGCTCCGCACTCGGCTTCCGGAACCTCACGAACTACATCGCCAGAAGCCTGCTCGAAGCCGGAGGATTCAGACCCCACCTACACCCTTGATTCCGAAGAGCCGCGAAACCTCCCGTATGTCACGCAACACGCCGCGAAAGCGTACACACGCGAGGTCTCGCGGGGACTCCCGCGCCGACTGGGGCGAATGCCGGGCAGAAGCCACGCGAGGAGGCGGGCGAAGCCAGACGGCGGTCAGGGGGTGCGCGGGTCAGCGCGCGCGGGGATGCGAGGTGAGGTAGACGTCGCGGAGCGCGTCGACCGTGATGTGGGTGTAGATCTGCGTCGTCGCCACCGACGCATGGCCGAGGAGTTCCTGGACCACGCGCACGTCCGCGCCGCCCTGCAGCAGGTGCGTCGCGAACGAGTGCCGGAAGGTGTGCGGCGACACGTGCGCCGTGAGACCGGCGCGATCCGCGGTCTCCTGGATCACGAGCCAGGCGCCCTGCCGCGACATCGGAGCGCCTCGTGCCCCGAGGAAGAGCCGTGGGCTCGCGCGCCCACGACGCGACAGCTCGGGGCGCGAGCGCGCGAGGTAGGCATCGACCGCCGCCCGCGCGTACGACCCGATGGGCACGATGCGTTCCTTGTCGCCCTTGCCGCGCAGCCGCAGCACCTCGCCATGCGCGAGGTCGTCGACGTCGAGGCGCATGACCTCGGACACACGGGCCCCCGTCGCATAGAGCAGCTCGAGCAGAGCACGATCGCGCAGACGCAGGATGTCGGTGTCGACCGCGTCACCCGGCGCGGGGCCGGCGGCGTCCAGCAGCGTCTCGATCTGACCGATCGTGAGCGCCTTCGGCAGCCGTTGCGGCGTCTTCGGGGGCCGCAGCCGATCGCTCGGGTCGGTGTCGGCCACGCCTTCGCGCACCAGGAAACGGTGCAGCCCCCGCACCGACGACTGCAGCCGTGCGAGCGAGGTCGCGGCGGGTCGGGGATCTGCCGCGGCCCGCTCCGCGGCGAAGGCCGCCACCGTTGCCGGTGCGACGGCGTCGGTGTCGTGGATGCCGCGCTCCGCAAGCCAGGTGCGGTACACCGTCAGGTCGCGCGCATACGCCGAAACCGTGTGCGCGGACAGGCCGCGCTCGATCGTGATGTGCCGCAGGTAGGCGTCGACGGCACGATCGAGCTTCACGCCGTCGGCGCTCCCGGCAGCTCGCTCTCGCTCTGCCCGCGCCCTCGGCGCGCCCACGGCTCGTCCGCGGGCGCCAGCGTCGACCAGCCGCGCGCACGGGACGCGTGCGCGGACAGGGCGGCGACGATGAGCGCCGCGTTCTGCACCCGGCGGGCGAGGACCGCGTCGACGACCTCATCGAGGCTCACCCAGCGCACCTCGATGTCGGCCTCCTCGTCATCCCGCGCGAAGGCTTCGGCGGTGGGGGCGAGGCCACGGGCGAGGTAGATGCGAATGGACTCGTCGCTGCCGCCGGGGCTCGTGAAGAACTCGCCCAGCAGGTCCCACTGCGTCGCCGTCAGGTCGGCTTCCTCGGCGAGCTCGCGCTGCGCGGCGACGAGCGGATCCTCCCCGTCGATGTCGAGCAGACCGGCGGGGATCTCCCAGTCGCGCGTGCGGATGGGATGCCGGTACTGCTTGATCAGCAGAACCCGTCCGTCGTCATCGAGCGCGAGCACGGCGACGGCGCCGGTGTGGTCCATGTACTCGCGCACGATGGATGCCCCGTTGTACGCGAACTCGTCGCGCCGGATGTCCCACACCCGCCCCTGGAACGCGCGCTGGGTGTCGAGCAGGTCGACCGGGGTCGGATCGTCGCGCAGGGCCTCGGACTCAGTCACCGTCGACCTCGAACAGCTCGCTCGATCGGTGGCGCTGGACGGCAGCCGCGACGAGCCCCCGGAAGAGCGGGTTGGCCTCGGTCGGACGCGAGCGCAGCTCGGGGTGCGCCTGGGTGGCGATGTAGTACGGGTGCACGTCGCGCGGCAGCTCGACGTACTCGACGAGATTGCGGTCGGGCGACAGTCCCGAGAACCAGAGGCCGGCCTCGGCGATCTGGTCGCGGTAGCGGTTGTTGACCTCGTAGCGGTGGCGGTGACGTTCGCTGGCCTTCGGCGCGCCGTAGACCTCGGCGGCGAGGGATCCTTCTGCGAGGTCCGCCTCGTAGAGGCCGAGCCGCATCGTCCCGCCCAGGTCACCGTGGTCGATGATGTCGACCTGCTCGGCCATCGTGGCGATGACGGGGTGGGTCGTGTCGGGGTCGAACTCGCTCGACGAGGCATCCGCGATGCCCGCGACGTTGCGCGCGTACTCGATCACCATGCACTGCAGGCCCAGGCAGATGCCGAGCGTGGGGATTCCCTGTTCACGGGCGAAGCGCAGCGCCCCGAGCTTGCCCTCGATACCGCGGATGCCGAAGCCGCCCGGCACCACGATGCCGTCGACGGCGGCGAGGGCCTTCGCCGCCCCTTCGGGGCTCTCGCAAAGGTCGGACGGGATCCAGGTGATCTGCACCTTCGTCTCCTGTGCGAAGCCACCGGCCTTCAACGCCTCGGTCACCGAGAGATAGGCGTCCGGGAGGTCGATGTACTTGCCGACGAGACCGATCGTGACCTCGTGCTTGGGGTTGTGCACCGCGTCGAGCACCTTGCTCCAGCGCGACCAGTCGACGTCGTCCGCCTTCGCCGCGAGTCCCAGTGCGTCGACGATGTAGGTGTCCAGTCCCTGCTCGTTGAGCATCGTCGGGATGTCGTAGATCGACGGCACGTCGATCGCGTTGACGACGGCATCCTCATCGACGTCGCACATGAGCGCGATCTTGCGCTTGTTCGACTCGGTGACGGGCCGGTCGCTGCGCAGCACCAGCGCATCGGGCTGGATGCCGATGGAGCGCAGAGCTGCGACGGAATGCTGCGTGGGCTTGGTCTTCTGCTCCCCCGACGCCCCCATGAACGGCACGAGCGAGACGTGGACGAAGAACACGTTCTTGCGGCCGAGTTCGTGGCGGATCTGGCGGGCCGACTCGAGGAACGGCTGCGACTCGATGTCGCCGACCGTTCCACCGATCTCGGTGATGATGACGTCGGGCTTCGGCGTCTCGTCCGCCTGCAGACGCATACGGCGCTTGATCTCGTCGGTGATGTGCGGGATGACCTGCACGGTATCGCCGAGGTACTCGCCCCGACGCTCCTTGGCGATCACCTGCGAGTAGATCTGCCCGGTCGTGACGTTGGCCGCCTGGCTGAGTTCGATGTCGAGGAAGCGCTCGTAGTGGCCGATGTCGAGGTCGGTCTCGGCACCGTCGTCGGTGACGAAGACCTCACCGTGCTGGAACGGGTTCATCGTGCCCGGGTCGACGTTCAGGTACGGGTCGAGCTTCTGCATGACGACGCGCAGACCCCGTGCGGTGAGCAGATTGCCCAACGACGCAGCGGTCAGACCTTTCCCCAACGACGAAACGACACCGCCCGTCACGAAGATGTGCTTGGTGGTGTCGTTCTGAGTTCGGCCCGCGTCTGAGAAAGTATCCGTCACGGGCTTCCATCCTATCAGCGAAGCGGCCCGCGCGTCGCGAACGCGGAGCCGCGGGTCACGTCCGCGACGTCGCTCCCAGATCGAGCAGCTCGCGGGCGTGTTCGAGCGCTGCCGGCGAGTCGGGAAGTCCCGACAGCAGCCGCGCCATCTCGGCCTCGCGCGACGCGCCTTCCAGCACCGCCACGCTCGACGCCGTCACCGAGCCGTCGCTCGCCTTCACGACGGTGAGGTGGGTGTCGGCGAACGCGGCGACCTGAGCCAGATGGGTGACGACGATGACCTGGCTCGCCCGGGCCAGCACAGCCAGGCGTCGGCCCACCTCGATCGCGGCGGCGCCGCCGATGCCGGCGTCGATCTCGTCGAAGACGAAGGTGGGGACGCTGTCGGCACCGGCGATGACGACCTCGATCGCGAGCATGACACGACTCAGTTCTCCGCCGGATGCGCTTTTGGCGACCGGACGCGGCTCGGCTCCCGGGTGCGGCGCGAGAAGGAGCGAGACATCGTCGCGACCGGCGAGACCGGGAAGGCCGGGCGAGACGGTGACGACCAGCCGCGCATCGGGAAGAGCGAGCTGGCGCAACTCCGCGGTGACGGCCTCCGACAGCCGCGTGGCGGCTTCCTCGCGAGCCGCGGTGACGGCGGCTGCGCACTCGTCCAGACGCGCCTCGGCGTCGGCGAGCTCTGCCGCCAGGCGCTCGACACGGTCATCGTCATCGTCGAGCTCTGCCAGCCGGAGCGCGCCGCTCTCGCCCAGCGCCAGCGCAGCGTCGAGGCTGCCGTGCGCACGCACGAGCGCAGCGATCGCCGCGCGGCGCTCCTCGACGGTCGCGAGCTCGTGCGGCCCCGACTCGTCGAGGTCGGCCAGGTAGCGGCTCAATTCCGTCGCGAGGTCGGATGCCCGGTAGCCCAGATCCTCGAGGACGGCCGCGTGTGCGGCGAGAACTCCATCGCTCGCCGCGGCGCGTTCCAGCGCGCGGCGAGCCTCGGCCAACAGCGTCAGCACACCCGGCATCTCGCCGTCGGTCGACAGCACCTCATGCGCCGTCGTCGCGGCGACGCGGAGATCCTCCGCGTTGGCGAGACGCTCCGCACGCTGCGCGAGTTCGACGTCCTCCCCCGGCTGCGGATCGAGCTGCTCGATCTCGACCAGCGCGGCGCGCAACACGGTCGCCTCGCGCGCGCGCTCCGCCCGGTTCGCCGTCAGATCCTCCAGTTGCGCGGCGAGGGCACGCACCTGCTCGAACCTCTCGCGGTATGCCGCCAGAGGCTTCGCAATAGCAGAGCCGCCGAAGCGGTCGAGCGCGTCCCGCTGCGCCGACGCCGACCGCAGCCGCAGTTGGTCGGATTGCCCGTGGACGACGACCAGCTGCTCGGCGAGTTCTGCGAGAACGCCGGCCGGGGCGGTACGACCGCCGACACCGGCACGGCTGCGCCCCTCGGCCGTCACCGTGCGCGACAGGTACAGCTCGGCGGTGCCGTCGCCCACCGGCTCGATGCCGCCGCCGGCATCCGCCACACGCGCCGCGACGGTGCCCGCCTCGGGCACGAGCCACACGCCTTCGACCACGGCTTGCGCCGCGCCGGAACGGACCGCCCCGGCGTCGGAGCGTGCACCCATGAGCAACCCGAGACCGGTGACGACCATGGTCTTGCCGGCACCCGTCTCGCCCGTGATCGCGGTGAAACCGGGTCCCATGGGGAGCGTCGCATCAGCGATCACGCCGAGGTCGCGCAGGGTCATCTGCTCGATCATGCCAACGAGTCTCCCGCATCTCGAAAGCGACGAGGGCCGCGACACCCTTGTCGATCAGAACGCGCAGAACGCGTGTTAACGAGAAATGGCCACCCATCGATGGGTGGCCATTTCACGAAAGAAGTCCGGCGGTGTCCTACTCTCCCACAGGGTCCCCCCTGCAGTACCATCGGCGCTGTGAGGCTTAGCTTCCGGGTTCGGAATGTAACCGGGCGTTTCCCTCACGCTATGGCCGCCGAAACACTATTGATGTTTCAATCATGCACACAACGATCATGTAGATCTGTTGCGTGGTTCTCGACCGTACATCGAGAACCACTCAGTGGACGCAAGCACCAAAACGGTGTGTTATCAAGTCATCGGCTTATTAGTACCGGTCAGCTTCACGCGTTACCGCGCTTCCACATCCGGCCTATCAACCCAGTAGTCTGGCTGGGAGCCTCTCGCCCGAAGGCATGGAAATCTCATCTTGAGGCCGGCTTCCCGCTTAGATGCTTTCAGCGGTTATCCATCCCGAACGTAGCTAATCAGCGGTGCTCTTGGCAGAACAACTGACACACCAGAGGTTCGTCCAACCCGGTCCTCTCGTACTAGGGTCAGATCCTCTCAAATTTCCTACGCGCGCAGCGGATAGGGACCGAACTGTCTCACGACGTTCTAAACCCAGCTCGCGTACCGCTTTAATGGGCGAACAGCCCAACCCTTGGGACCTACTCCAGCCCCAGGATGCGACGAGCCGACATCGAGGTGCCAAACCATGCCGTCGATATGGACTCTTGGGCAAGATCAGCCTGTTATCCCCGAGGTACCTTTTATCCGTTGAGCGACAGCGCTTCCACAAGCCACTGCCGGATCACTAGTCCCGACTTTCGTCCCTGCTCGACCTGTCAGTCTCACAGTCAAGCTCCCTTGTGCACTTACACTCGCCACCTGATTGCCAACCAGGTTGAGGGAACCTTTGGGCGCCTCCGTTACTTTTTGGGAGGCAACCGCCCCAGTTAAACTACCCACCAGGCACTGTCCCTGAACCGGATTACGGTTCGAAGTTAGATATCCAGAGTGACCAGAGTGGTATTTCAACAATGACTCCACAAGAACTAGCGTCCCTGCTTCACAGTCTCCCACCTATCCTACACAAGCCACACCGAACACCAATACCAAGCTGTAGTAAAGGTCACGGGGTCTTTCCGTCCTGCTGCGCGTAACGAGCATCTTTACTCGTAGTGCAATTTCGCCGAGTTCGCGGTTGAGACAGTTGGGAAGTCGTTACGCCATTCGTGCAGGTCGGAACTTACCCGACAAGGAATTTCGCTACCTTAGGATGGTTATAGTTACCACCGCCGTTTACTGGGGCTTAAATTCTCAGCTTCGCCTTGCGGCTAACCGGTCCTCTTAACCTTCCAGCACCGGGCAGGCGTCAGTCCGTATACATCGTCTTGCGACTTGGCACGGACCTGTGTTTTTAATAAACAGTCGCTACCCACTAGTCTCTGCGGCCTCCAAACGCTTTCGGAGCAAGTCCTAATACGCCGAAGGCCCCCCTTCTCCCGAAGTTACGGGGGCATTTTGCCGAGTTCCTTAACCACGATTCTCTCGATCTCCTTGGTATTCTCTACCTGACCACCTGAGTCGGTTTGGGGTACGGGCAGCTAGAACCTCGCGTCGATGCTTTTCTTGGCAGCATAGGATCACCCACTTTTTATCCGCATCGTGTCTCAGCCTGCATGAGTGACGGATTTGCCTATCACTCGGCCTACACACTTGCACCAGGACAACCATCGCCTGGCTTGGGCTACCTTCCTGCGTCACACCTGTTAATACGCTAACCGCACCAGAATGGGGTCGTGCGCTAGGCCCAGAGCTTCACCCCGAAGGGATCCATCACTGGGATTCAGACACTTAGCACTACTGGATTAGCTTGGGCGGTTCTTCGCCGGTACGGGAATATCAACCCGTTGTCCATCGACTACGCCTGTCGGCCTCGCCTTAGGTCCCGACTTACCCAGGGAAGATTAGCTTGACCCTGGAACCCTTGGTCTTTCGGAGGACGTGTTTCTCACACGTCTTTCGCTACTCATGCCTGCATTCTCACTCGTGTAGCCTCCACGGCTGGTTCACACCGCCGCTTCGCTGGCCACACGACGCTCTCCTACCCATCAACACGGCTGGACCACGAAGGCCTACCAAAAATGTCAATGCCACAACTTCGGTGGCGTGCTTGAGCCCCGTTACATTGTCGGCGCGGAATCACTTGACCAGTGAGCTATTACGCACTCTTTCAAGGGTGGCTGCTTCTAAGCCAACCTCCTGGTTGTCAAAGCAACTCCACATCCTTTCCCACTTAGCACGCGCTTTGGGACCTTAGTTGGTGGTCTGGGTTGTTTCCCTCTCGACTATGAAGCTTATCCCCCACAGTCTCACTGCTGCGCTCTCACTTACCGGCATTCGGAGTTTGGCTGACGTCAGTAACCTTGTAGGGCCCATCGGCCATCCAGTAGCTCTACCTCCGGCAAGAAACACGCAACGCTGCACCTAAATGCATTTCGGAGAGAACCAGCTATCACGAAGTTTGATTGGCCTTTCACCCCTATCCACAGCTCATCCCCTCAGTTTTCAACCTAAGTGGGTTCGGTCCTCCACGACGTCTTACCGTCGCTTCAACCTGGCCATGGATAGATCACTTCGCTTCGGGTCTAGGACACGCGACTGAATCGCCCTATTCAGACTCGCTTTCGCTACGGCTACCCCACACGGGTTAACCTCGCCACGTATCGCTAACTCGCAGGCTCATTCTTCAAAAGGCACGCTGTCACACCTACCAGGGGTGCTCCAACGGTTTGTAAGCAAACGGTTTCAGGTACTATTTCACTCCCCTCCCGGGGTACTTTTCACCTTTCCCTCACGGTACTTGTCCGCTATCGGTCATCTGGGAGTATTTAGGCTTATCAGGTGGTCCTGACAGATTCACACGGGATTTCTCGGGCCCCGTGCTACTTGGGATACTCTTCGCGCCAAGAGAAGCATTTCGACTACGGGGTTGGCACCCTCTATGACCTGGCTTTCAATCCAGTTCGTCTATACCTTCTTGTAACGCCGACATCTCGGCAGAAATGTCTGAAAAGTCCCACAACCCCGAATACGCAACTCCTGCCGGATATCACACGTACTCGGTTTAGCCTGTTCCGGTTTCGCTCGCCACTACTAACGGAATCGCGGTTGCTTTCTCTTCCTGTGGGTACTGAGATGTTTCACTTCCCCACGTTCCCTCTACCCGCCCTATATATTCAGGCGGGAGTCACTAGGTCGGCACGCCGCCCAGCGGGGTTTCCCCATTCGGACACCCTCGGATCACAGTGTGCTTATCCACTCCCCGAGGCTTATCGCAGATTGCTACGTCCTTCTTCGGCTCCAGATGCCAAGGCATCCACCGTTTGCTCTTAAAGACTTGAAATCACATGAGTTTGAATCGTCAAAAAATTGACTAATGATCTTTAAGATCATCTTCACGAGATGAAAAAATCATCTCGAAGATGCTCGCGTCCACTGTGTAGTTCTCAAAGTACGGGCGGTACCCTCCCCGCTGCCAGCCACTGCCGACACCAGAAAAGGCCCTGAGGTTGGTCACCGCTCAAAGCGGCATCCGGTCCCTCAGGACCCAACAGCGTGCATGTCCCGGATCACTCACCCCCAGCTTTCCAGACCCGAAGGCCGTACTAACTCGAAGATCACTCCCCGACACCTCGTCAAATGTTCCACCCATGAGCTCCCTGCAGAGACATTCGCTCTGATCAGGGCTCTGTCACTCCGAAGAGTGCAGTGCTCCTTAGAAAGGAGGTGATCCAGCCGCACCTTCCGGTACGGCTACCTTGTTACGACTTAGTCCTAATTACCGATCCCACCTTCGACGGCTCCCTCCACAAGGGTTGGGCCACCGGCTTCAGGTGTTACCGACTTTCATGACTTGACGGGCGGTGTGTACAAGACCCGGGAACGTATTCACCGCAGCGTTGCTGATCTGCGATTACTAGCGACTCCGACTTCATGAGGTCGAGTTGCAGACCTCAATCCGAACTGGGACCGGCTTTTTGGGATTCGCTCCACCTTACGGTATCGCAGCCCTTTGTACCGGCCATTGTAGCATGCGTGAAGCCCAAGACATAAGGGGCATGATGATTTGACGTCATCCCCACCTTCCTCCGAGTTGACCCCGGCAGTATCCCATGAGTTCCCACCATTACGTGCTGGCAACATAGAACGAGGGTTGCGCTCGTTGCGGGACTTAACCCAACATCTCACGACACGAGCTGACGACAACCATGCACCACCTGTTCACGAGTGTCCAAAGAGTTCTACATTTCTGCAGCGTTCTCGTGTATGTCAAGCCTTGGTAAGGTTCTTCGCGTTGCATCGAATTAATCCGCATGCTCCGCCGCTTGTGCGGGTCCCCGTCAATTCCTTTGAGTTTTAGCCTTGCGGCCGTACTCCCCAGGCGGGGAACTTAATGCGTTAGCTGCGTCACGGAATCCGTGGAATGGACCCCACAACTAGTTCCCAACGTTTACGGGGTGGACTACCAGGGTATCTAAGCCTGTTTGCTCCCCACCCTTTCGCTCCTCAGCGTCAGTTACGGCCCAGAGATCTGCCTTCGCCATCGGTGTTCCTCCTGATATCTGCGCATTCCACCGCTACACCAGGAATTCCAATCTCCCCTACCGCACTCTAGTCTGCCCGTACCCACTGCAGGCCCGAGGTTGAGCCTCGGGATTTCACAGCAGACGCGACAAACCGCCTACGAGCTCTTTACGCCCAATAATTCCGGATAACGCTTGCGCCCTACGTATTACCGCGGCTGCTGGCACGTAGTTAGCCGGCGCTTTTTCTGCAGGTACCGTCACTTTCGCTTCTTCCCTGCTAAAAGAGGTTTACAACCCGAAGGCCGTCGTCCCTCACGCGGCGTTGCTGCATCAGGCTTCCGCCCATTGTGCAATATTCCCCACTGCTGCCTCCCGTAGGAGTCTGGGCCGTGTCTCAGTCCCAGTGTGGCCGGTCACCCTCTCAGGCCGGCTACCCGTCGACGCCTTGGTGAGCCATTACCTCACCAACAAGCTGATAGGCCGCGAGCTCATCCCTGACCAAAAAATCTTTCCAACCGTTGAACATGCGATCACGGTTCGTATCCAGTATTAGACGCCGTTTCCAGCGCTTATCCCAGAGTCAGGGGCAGATTGCTCACGTGTTACTCACCCGTTCGCCACTGATCCACCCAGCAAGCTGGGCTTCACCGTTCGACTTGCATGTGTTAAGCACGCCGCCAGCGTTCATCCTGAGCCAGGATCAAACTCTCCATAAAGAAATGTTGCTACAATCAGCCGGAAATTGACTGACGCAGCGAGTTTGAACTGACCAAAGAGATACTCATTGCTGACTATCCATTGCCGACACCGAAGTGCCGGACTTTGATCCAAAGGAATCTCATTCAACCGAAGCTGAATCGAGGTTATTTGGCATTTGACAAGTGCACGCTGTTGAGTTCTCAAGGATCGGATGCTCCCGCAGCTCAGCCTCTCAGCTTCGCCCACGGGGCAACGTCACTATCTTTCCCCCTCGCTCGGTGTCGTGATGCGATCAGTGGTGACAGAAAGTCACATCGATCTTCGCTCATCACGAACAATCTCGAGGAGTGGGGGACCTCCATCCTAGATCACGTAGATCGAGAACTCCAGTCCGGAGTTCGTTCAGATGGGGGTTGGTTCTCCGCTTGAGGGGGCGAGGCCTTCCGGCTCTTCGCTCTTCCCTGTGGGGCGAACAAGTAATAACTTACGCGGGATCTGGGGTGCCGGCAAATCACGCATGCATCCCGGGCGTGTCGTCGACGCGGGACGGAGGCAGTTGTCCTGGTCAGCGGTCGAAACCTCGGTCATCGTCGCCCGATGCCTGGCTCCGGAGACCGTCCGGCCCAGGATCAGCCTCGGATTCCGGCCGGATTCGAGAGAAGCTCGGCGAAGGCGAGTTCCGCGGGCCCGATCAGCATCAGTCGCGACCTCAGATGCGCGCGCTCCAGCCGGATCGTTCGTCCCTCCGCGCCGAGCGGCTGCACGCGCACGGCATCCGCGAGGCGCTCGCGACTGACCGACAGCAGGCATCCGAGATACCCGGAGAGGACGATCGTCTCGGGACTGAAGGCATTGACGAAGTTCGTGAGTGCGATCGAGAGGAGCTCCACCTGGCGGGCCACCTCCGCCATCACGGCGGCGTCGCGCACGACGCCCAGCTCGACGTCGAGCTCGTCCTCGTCGAGCTTGCGTCTTCCGAGCAGCGGCTCGAGCAGGTCGTAGCTGACCTCGGCTTCGAGGCAGCCGGAGCGCCCGCACGCGCAACGCCGTCCGCGCGGGTCGACCACCGTGTGGCCGAGTTCGCCCGCGTAGCCGGAGGTGCCGCGCAACAGGGTCCCGTCGATGATCACCCCTCCCCCGATCCCCCGCATCGCCCCGCCGATGTAGAGCAGATTGCTCACCCCGCGTCCGACGCCGAACCGAGACTCGGCGAGGGCGCCGATGCTCGCATCGTTCCCTGCCGTGACGGTGAGCCCGAGCTCATCGCTCAGGCGTGCCGCGACCGGGTCTCGATGCCACTTGAGAGGCGGCGCGATGAGCACCGACCCGTTCGCGTTCACGAGCCCCGGAACGGCGAGACCGGCTCCCACCACCCGGTAGTGACGGTCGATATCGGCGCGCATGACTTCGATCGACGACGCGGCGATCTCCACGAAGCGTCGCGGCGTCGGCGGGGCGGCGGTGTCATGGCGCAGGCGCGCGTGGACGACGCCGCCGAGTCCGACGAGCGCCACCGTCACCGCGTGCGGCTCGACGCGCACACTCAACGCGGCGACGCGCTGATCGGGCTCGAGGTCGAGCGTGGGTCGCCCCACCCGCCCTGTGCTCGCCGCGCCCGGGATCTCACGGACGAGCCCCAGCTCGGTCAGCTCCATCACGAGTCCGGTGACGGTCGAGCGGTTCAGCCCGGTGGCCGTCCCCAGCTGCGCGCGGGAGAGCGCACCGTGCAGATGCAGAAGCGAGAGCACCGACGACAGGTTCTGTTGCCGGACGACGTCATTGGTCGTCCGCAACCCTCCGACGGCACCCGCCGTCGGGGGCGCCGGGGCGACGATCTCGAAGGCAGGGGGGTTCATGGGGACTCACCGCCATCCTCTCACCCGGCCGGACGACTCGGCGGGCGAGGCACGCGCCCCGCCCGCCGAGCACTCTCACATTCCGCCGCTGCGGCGCTTGTTGAAGATGTCGAACGCCACCGCAAGCAGCAGCACGATGCCCTTGATGGCCATCTGCCACGCGGCATCCACGCTCAGGATCGACAGACCCATGTTCAGCACGCCCATGACGAGACCACCGATGACCGCGCCCACGACCGTGCCGATGCCGCCCTGCACCGCGGCGCCGCCGATGAAGACGGCCGCGATCGCGTCGAGCTCGTAGTTCTGGCCCGCCGAGGCGACCGCGCTGCCCGCGCGCGCCGTGCTGACGACGCCGGCGAGCCCCGCGAGCACTCCCATGTTGACGAACACGAAGAAGGTCACCCACTTCGTCTTCACGCCGCTCATGATCGCGGCAAAATGGTTGCCGCCCATCGCGTAGACGTGCCGGCCGAACACGGTGCGGTCGAGGACGAACGTGTAGGCGAGCACCAGCACCGCGAGGATGACGAGCACGATCGGCGTGCCGTTGTAGGCGGCGAGGATGACCGAGGTGGCCATGATCGCGAGGACCGCCACGCCGTTCTTCAGCCAGAACGACCAGGCCACTTCGCGGGGCAGCTCGAGTCGCCGCAATGTGGCACGGGTACGCAGCTGCTGGGCGACCAGCGCCACGCTGGCGACCGCGCCGAGTCCCAGGGTGAACGCGTCCAGGTCGTTGAGGTAGCCGAACACCGGCGGCAGCCACCCGGCACCGATCGCGGTGAACTCGTCGGGCAGCGCACTGATCGTGCCGCCGGTGAGGAGCACCAGGGTCAGGCCGCGGAAGAGCAGCATGCCCGCCAGCGTGACGATGAAGGCGGGGATCCCGACGAACGCGATCCACAGTCCCTGCCACGCTCCCACGACGGCGCCGACCACGAGCGCCAGGACGACCGCCAGCCACCACGGCAGACCCCAGTCCTTCATGGCGATCGCGGCGATGGCTCCGACCATCGCGACGACGGATCCGACCGACAGGTCGATATGGCCGGCGATGATGACCATCACCATGCCGATGGCGAGGATCAGCACATAGGCGTTCTGCTGGATGAGGTTGTTGACGTTGCCCGGCATGAGCAGACGTCCGCCGGTGAGCGCCTGGAACAGGACGATGATGATGACGAGCGCGGCCAGGATGCCGTACTGCCGGAAATTGATCCGCGACAGGATGCTGCGGCGCTTCACCGGCGGCTCGGTCGTCGAGGTGGACACGGTGGTCATGAGTCAGTTCCTTCCGGCGGTCATGTGCCGCATGAGTGTTTCCTGGGTGGCATCGGCCCGCTCGACCTCGGCGGTGATGCGTCCTTCGGAGATGGTGTAGATGCGGTCGGAGAGTCCGATGACCTCGGGCAGCTCCGAGGAGATGATGATGACGGCCTTCCCCTGAGCGGCGAGCTCGTTGATGATGCCGTAGATCTCGTACTTCGCCCTGACGTCGATGCCGCGCGTGGGCTCGTCGAGGATGAGCACATCCGGCCCGGTGAACATCCACTTCGACAGGACGACCTTCTGCTGGTTGCCGCCCGACAGGCGCCCCGTCACCGCGGCGACGCTGGGCGCTTTGATGTTCATCTTGTAGCGGTACGAATCGGCCACCTTGTACTCGCGGAAGCGGTCGACGACCCCCAGGCGGGCGAGCCGGGACAACGCCGCCGCCGAGACGTTGACCTGGATGTCGCCGATGAGGTTCAGCCCGTACCGCTTGCGGTCCTCGGTGGCGTACGCGATGCCATGGGAGATCGCGGCATCCACCGTTTTCACGTCGATCTCCTCGCCGTTCTTGTAGACGCGTCCGGAGATGTTCGTCCCGTACATCCGCCCGAAGATGCTCATGGCCAGTTCGGTGCGTCCGGCGCCCATGAGACCGGCGAATCCGACGATCTCGCCGGCGCGGACGTGGAAGCTCGCGTTCGCGATGACGACCCGCTCGGAGTCCACCGGGTGGTGCACGGTCCAGTCCTCGACGCGGAACAGCTCGCCGCCGATGTCAGGCTCTCGCGGCGGGAACAGGCTGTTGAGGTCGCGGCCCACCATCGCGCGGATGATGTGCCCCTCGTCGGTGTCGGCGTCGGTTCCGCGCATCGTCTCGATCGTGCGCCCGTCGCGGATCACCGTGATGCTGTCCGCGATGCGCAGCACCTCTTTGAGCTTGTGCGAGATGATGATGCACGTGATGCCCTGCATCCGCAGCTGATCGATGAGGTTCAGCAGGTGATCGGAATCGTCGTCGTTCAGGGCGGCCGTGGGCTCGTCGAGGATGAGCAGCTTCACCTCTTTGGCGAGCGCCTTCGCGATCTCGACGAGCTGCTGCTTGCCGACACCCAACTCGTAGACCTTGGTCGCGGGGTTCTCGTGCAGGCCGACGCGATCGAGTAGCTCCGCCGCCGCGGTGTTCGTGCGGTTCCAGTCGATCACGCCGCGCCGGGCCATCTCGTTGCCGAGGAAGATGTTCTCGGCGATGGAGAGGTATGGACTGAGCGCGAGCTCCTGATGGATGATCACGACGCCGGCCGCTTCGCTGTCGTTGATCGAGCGGAACGCGACCGGCTGCCCCTCCAGCGTGATCGTGCCCGAGAAGCTCCCCGTCGGGTAGACGCCGGAGAGGATCTTCATCAGCGTCGACTTACCCGCGCCGTTCTCGCCGCAGATCGCGTGCACCTCACCGGGCTGCACGTCGATCGACACGTCGGAGAGGGCGGGGATGCCGTTGAACGACTTCGAGATGTGGGACATCCGAAGGATCGGTTCGGTCATTTTTGCCTCTTCCCGTCGCCCGCTCCGAGGCGACGCGATCGAGCGATGGGTGGGCGCCGTGCGCGCCCACCCATCGCGAGTGGATCAGAGTCCGACGTCGGATGCCTTGATGAAGCCCGAGTCGATGAGCTTCGTCTGCACGTCGTCCTTGGTGACCACCTCGGGGGTCAGCAGGTAGGCGGGCACGACCTTGACGCCGTTGTTGTACGTCTTCTCGTCGTTGACCTCGACCGTCTCACCCTTGGTGATCTGCTGGATCATCGTGAAGACGCGGTCGCCGAGAGTGCGCGTGTCCTTCCAGACCGTCATCGCCTGCAGCCCGTCGAGGATCGCCTTGACGTTGGCCTTGTCGGCGTCCTGTCCGGTGATGATCGGGTACCCCGCACCGGCGGTGTAGCCGGCGGACTTGAGCGAGGCTTCGATGCCGATGGCGAGGCTGTCGTTGGGAGACAGAACCGCGTCGACCTTCTTGCCGCCGCCGTAGAACGAGGACAGACGGTTGTCCATCTCGGCCTGAGCCTTGTCGGAAGCCCATCCCTGGATGCCGATGCTCGCCCACGCATCGTCGCTGGCGGGAGCCTTGCCGCTGGGCACCACGAGCTGACCCTTGTCGATGTACGGCTTCAGCACGTCCCACGCGCCCGAGAAGAAGAACTTCGCGTTGTTGTCGTCGGGGCTGCCGGCGAACGGCTCGAGGTTGTACGGCCCCTTACCCGAGGCGAGACCCAGCTTGTCCTCCAGGAACTTGCCCTGCAGCTGACCGACCTTGTAGTTGTCGAACGTGGCGTAGTAGTCCACGTTCTCGCTGCCGTTGATGAGGCGGTCGTACGCGATCACCTTGGCGTTCTGCTTCTTGGCCTCGTCCAGCACCGGTCCGAGCGTCGACCCGTCGATCGCGGCGATCACGAGGATCTTCGCGCCGCCGGCGAGCTGGTTCTGGATCTGGCTGATCTGCTGGTCGGTCTTGTTGTCCGCGTACTGCAGGTCGACCTTGCACCCGGCATCCGTGAGCTTCTTCTGGAGCTGCTCGCCGTCGTTGATCCATCGCTCGAGGCTGCGGGTGGGCATCGCGATGCCGACGTTGCAGTCGGTGGCGGCGGCATCGGTCGAACCGGCCCCACCCGACTTCGTCGACGAACACGCGACGAGGCTGACGGCGACAGCGGCGACCACCGCTCCCGTCATGATCTTCTTCAGCATGGTGATCTGCGTTCCTCTCTGAAAGCGCAGGGACAGGCGAGGTCCCGGCGACCTGCTCTGGTCGCCGACCCCAGGGTCTTCTTCGTCCCGGCTGTGTCGTGCCGTCTAATTATGACGGCTCCGTAACTTTATCCCTCGAATACGCCGCTGTCCACAACAAATGCGACCCGAAGATCACGTTTCGGTATCGCTCACCGCCCCCGCACGCACGAGGACCCCGGACCGATCGGCCCGGGGTCCTCGTGCGTGACGCTCAGTTGCCGGAGCGGCGCTTGTTGTAGACGTCGAAGGCGACGGCCAGCAGCAGCACGAGGCCCTTGACCGCCTGCTGCCACTCGATGCCGATACCCATGATCGACATGCCGTTGTTCAGGACGCCGATGATGAGACCACCGATGATCGCGCCGCCGATCGTGCCGACGCCTCCCTGCACCGCCGCGCCGCCGATGAAGGCCGCGGAGATCGCCTCGAGCTCGAAGCCGTCACCGGCCTTGGGGCCGGCGAGGTTGAGGCGCGCGGTGAAGATGAGGCCGGCGAGCGCGGCGAGGAGCCCCATGTTGACGAACAGCCAGAAGTCGACCCGACGCGTCTTGATACCGGAAAGCTCGGCGGCGTGCCTGTTGCCGCCGATCGCGTAGATGTGACGGCCGAAGACCGACCGGTTCATCACGATGCCGTAGACGAGGACGAGCACCGCGAGCACGATGAGGGTGACCGGGATCCCCTTGTACGACGCCAGCGCGTACGTGAACAGTCCGATGCCCGCCGCGATCAGCACGAGCTTCACGACGAACCACGCGAGCGGGTCGACGTCCTGCGCGTACTTCAGGCGTCCGGCACGCACGCGCACCTGCTGGACCACCAGCAGCACGACGGCGGCGGCGCCGATGAGCAGTGTGAACAGGTCGGGGTTGGTCGCGCCGAGCACCCCGGAGACGAATCCGTTGCCGAGGGCGCGGTATTCGCCGGGGAACGAGCCGATGTTCGCGTTGCCGAGCACCACCAGGGCGAGGCCGCGGAAGATGAGCATGCCCGCCAGCGTTACGATGAAGGCGGGAATGCCGACGAAGGCGATCCAGAAGCCCTGCCAGGCGCCGACCAGTGCGCCGATCACGAGCGAGAGAAGGATCGCCAGCCACCAGGGCAGGCCCCAGTTGACGGCGAACACTCCCGACACAGCGCCAATGAAGGCGGCGACCGAGCCGACGGAGAGGTCGATGTGTCCGGCGATGATGACCATCACCATGCCGATGGCGAGAACCAGGATGTACCCGTTCTGCACCACCAGGTTGGAGATGTTCTGCGGCCGCAGGAGCACCCCGTTGGTGAGGATGGTGAAAAGGACGATCACCGCGATCAGCGCGATGAAGATGCCGTTGCTTCCCAGGTCGGAGAGCACGCGGCTCAGCCATCGCGTCGCGCGATTGTCGGCGGGCTGGATCACCGCGCCGACGGCTTCCTCTCCTGCGGAGGTGACGGGGGTGGGATTCTGTGACATGTCGGGCTCCTGTGTCGACCCGCCTCAGCGGGCCTTCTCCGTGGTCATGAGCTTGAGGACGGACTCTGGCGTCGCCTCGGCGACGGGCAGTTCGCCCGTGATGCGACCTTCCGACAGCGCGTACACGCGGTCGGAGATGCCGAGCAGCTCGGGAAGCTCGGAGGAGATCACGATGATGCCCTTCCCCGCCGCCGCCAGGCGATTGATGATGGTGTAGATCTCGTACTTGGCACCGACGTCGATGCCGCGCGTGGGCTCGTCGAGGATGAGCACGTCGGGGTCGGAGAAGATCCACTTCGACAGCACGACCTTCTGCTGGTTGCCGCCGGAGAGCTTGCCCGTCTTCACCAGGACACCGGGCGCCTTGATGCTCATACTCCGTCGGAATTCCTCGGCGACCGCGAACTCCTCGTTCTCGTTGACGAGGCCGGCCTTCTCGAGCTTGCGCAGCGCCGCCATCGAGATGTTGCGCTTGATGTCCTCGATCAGGTTGAGGCCGTACGTCTTGCGGTCTTCCGTGGCGTACGCGAGTCCGTTCTCGATCGCTTCCGCGACGGTGCGCGTCTTGATCTCCTTGCCGCGCATGAACACGCGTCCCGAGATGCGCGAGCCGTAGCTGTGGCCGAACAGGCTCATCGCGAACTCGGTGCGACCCGCACCCATGAGCCCCGCGATCCCCACGATCTCGCCGGCGCGGACGTTGATCGAGACGTCGTCGACGACGACGCGCGACGAATCCTGGGGATGGTGCGCGGTCCAGTTCTCGACGCGGAGCAGCTCTTCGCCGATCTTCGGCTCGTGGTCTGGGTACCGGTTGGCGAGGTCACGGCCGACCATGTCCTTGATGATGCGGTCCTCGGTGACGTCGCTCTTCGAGATGGTCTCGATGGTGCGGCCGTCGCGGATGACCGTGACGCTGTCGGCGACCTTGCGGATCTCGTTCAGTTTGTGGCTGATGATGATCGACGTGATCCCCTCGGCCTTGAGGCTGAGGATCAGGTCGAGCAGGTGGTCCGAGTCCTCGTCGTTGAGCGCAGCCGTCGGCTCGTCGAGGATGAGCAGCTTGACCTCCTTGGAGAGCGCCTTGGCGATCTCGACGAGCTGCTGTTTGCCGACGCCGATCTGATTGATCTTGCGGCGCGGGTTCTCTTTCAAGCCGACGCGCGCGAGAAGCTGGGATGCCTCGTGATCGGTGCGATTCCAGTCGATGAGACCCGCGGGACCCTTCCTCTCGTTGTTGAGGAAGATGTTCTCGGCGATCGACAGGTGCGGGCTCAGCGCCAGCTCCTGGTGGATGATCACGATGCCGCGCGCCTCGCTGTCGCGGAGGTTGCGGAACTGGACCTCATCGCCGGCGTAGACGATCTCGCCTTCGTAGGTGCCGTGGGGATACACCCCCGACAGCACTTTCATCAGCGTGGACTTGCCTGCCCCGTTCTCGCCGCAGATCGCATGGATCTCGCCGTTCTCGACGGCGAAGTTCACATTCGACAGCGCCTTGACGCCGGGAAACGTCTTTGTGATTCCTCGCATCTCGAGGATGTGCTGGGCCATCGCCCCTCCTTGTCCGCCTGCGCGCACTCATCGGTGTGCCGGCCGGGCGTCTCCCCCGCCCGACCGGCACACACGTCTCATCAGCCCGTGATCTCGGCTTCGGTGTAGTACCCGCTGGAGACCAGCGTGTCCTTGATGTTGTCCTTCACGACGATCTGCGACTCGAGCAGGTAGGACGGCACGACCTTCACGCCGTTGTTGTAGTCGGTCGTGTTGTTCACCTCGGGCTCCTTGCCCTGGAGGATCGCCGTGGCCATGTCGACGGCGACCTCGGCCAGCTTGCGCGTGTCCTTGAAGATCGTGGCGAACTGCTCGCCGCGGTTGATCGCCTTGACGGAGTCGAGCTCAGCGTCCTGCCCGGAGATGATCGGCCAGCCGGCACCCACGGTGTAGCCCGCGTCCGTCAGCGCCGAGATGATGCCGCGCGAGATGCCGTCGTAAGGCGAGAGCACCGCGTTGACCTTCGAGCCGTCCGAGTAATTCGCCGTGAGGATGTCCTCCATGCGGCTCTGAGCGGCCTCACCGTCCCAGCGCAGCGTCGCCGCCTGCTGGAACTCCTTCTGACCCGACTTCACGACGAGCGTTCCGTCCTTCATGTAGGGGTCGAGGGTGTCGACCGCACCCTTCCAGAAGAAGGTCGCGTTGTTGTCGTCGGGTGAACCGGCGAACAGCTCGATGTTGAAGGGGCCCTTCGGGGCATCCGACTTCTTCTTGCCCTCGAGGTCGACCAGTCCGAGACCGTTCAGCACCGACGTGGCCTGCTGGACGCCGACCTTGTAGTTGTCGAAGGACGCGTAGTAGTTGACGTTCTGGCTGTCGCGGATGAGGCGGTCGTAGGCGATGACGGGAATGTTGTTGTCGGCCGCCTCCTGCAGCACGCTCGTGAGCGTGGTGCCGTCGATGGATGCGATGATCAGGGCCTTCGCGCCCTTGGTGATCATGTTCTCGATCTGCGAGACCTGCGTGGGGATCTTGTCTTCCGCGTACTGCAGGTCGACGGTGTAGCCCGCCTTCTCGAGCTGCTCCTTGACGGCGTTGCCGTCGTTGATCCACCGCTCCGAGCTCTTCGTCGGCATCGCGACGCCGATCAGGCCGCCGTCTCCCCCGCTTGCCCCGCCCGTGGCATCTCCGTTGGACGTGCCGGAGCACCCGGCCAGCAGCAGTGCGCCCGCGGCGACGACCGCGACGAGCATCTTCTTCGCTTTCACTGTGTTTCCTTTCTTGGTGACATCGTCGTCAGGAAACGATGTACGTATCCTCTGGTCGACCGGCACCCTGCTGCCGGACGTTCTCTGCACGATCACGGCGCGGCGACCCCTGCGCCGGCGACGTCGAGGCCGTCGTGCGCCCGCGACGGAGCATCGGAGCGTTACCGCTCACACTCCGGATTGGTCTCATGACTCGTGACTCCTCTGTCGTTCGCCGAGGCCGGTGGCTACCCCGATGTGATCGTTCACATCGGGACCACTATGAACCCCGGGACGGCATCGTGTCAACAACGCGGTGTTGCGAGTCGGTAACGGCGGGGGAAGTCTCAGAGAACCGCGGCGGTCGAGTCCCGCACCACCAGCTCCGGAGCGATCGGCGCGGCGGCGCGCTCCTCGAGTCCGCCCAGCAAGACCTCGACGCCCCGTCGCCCGAGCTCCGCGAAGTCCTACCGGACCGTCGTCAGGGGCGGCCAGAAGTGCGCTGCTTCGGGCGTGTCGTCGAACCCGACGATGCTGATGTCGCGCGGACATTCCAGGCCCGCCTCGCGGATCGCGTGCAGCAGGCCGAGTGCCATCTGGTCGTTGGCCGAGAACACCGCCGTCAGCTCGCGACGCACTAGGCGGCGTCCGATCTCGTAGCCGGACCGCGCCGTCCAGTCGCCCAGGATCGGGGCCGTCGTGGGCGCATCCCAGGCGCGCATCTCTTCGAGGAAGCCGTGCATGCGCGACTCCGCCTCGATCCAGTCCTGGGGCCCCGCCAGGTGGTAGATCATCCGGTGTCCCCGCTCGAGGAGATGCCGGGTCGCCAGCCGTGCGCCACCGCTCTGGTCGACCACGACGACCTGGGCCGGCTGCACGTCGGTGGAGTGCAGCGTGATGTACGGCACGCTGATGGCCTGTTCGGTGAGCACGCGCAGCACTCGCGCCTGCGGCGCGATGACGACGAGGCCTTCGATCGACTGTGCGAGCAGGTGCGAGAGGGCCGCGGTGATCGACGCGGGATCGGATGACTCGAGCGTGGCCGTGGACACCCAGTAGCCCCGTGCGCGCGCTGCCTCGCCGATGCCGGCGACCGCCGACGCCGGGCCGTACTGTCGCGAGGCCGCGACCAGGATCCCGATCGTCCGCGTGCGACTGGTCACCAGTGCGCGCGCGGCCCAATTGCGACTGTAGGACAGGTCGGCCATCGCGGCGCGGACCCGGTCGCGCGTCTCCGGGCGGATGCTGGGATGGTCGTTCAGCACACGCGAGACCGTCTGGTGCGAAACTCCCGCCGCACGGGCGACGTCGCGAATGCTCGCGGGACGCGTCTGTCCGTCGTCGTTCATCGCACCGTCACTCCGCATCGGCCGCGGGTCCGCGCCCGGTGCTCCTCATCGACCGCTCGCGCACTGTCGCGCACCCGCCGGGTTGCGCCGAGCGTACTGCATGCGACGATCACATCCGCCCTACACTGACCCCGTGGACTTCGCCCGATACCTGCCCTTGAGCGCCGCTCCGGCCCGCGACGAGGCCGGCATCGGCCCCGACGCCGCCGCGGCCGTCGCTCTCGTGATCGCCGAGGCCGCACGCATCGCCGCAGCAAACGCGAACGAAGGGCCACTCGTCCGGGCGTTCGTGCAGGCCGCGCACCTGGCATCCGATGCGGCATCCGCCGCCGACCTCGCGCGCACCGGCGAGACCGGCTCCTCGCGACCACCGCGCATCCGCGAACTCACCGCCGCCGTGCGCGCACTGCTCGTGCTGGCGGACGCTGCCGGCACGTCACCGGATCTCCCCGACGCCGTCTGGGGGCGGGTGGCGCTCTACGGTGCGACACGCGCGGACTTCGCGCGCCGCGCCGCCCTGCGCGGGAACACGGTCGCCGCATCCGACGCGGAGTGGAGCTTCGGCCGGGGACCCGTGCTGCGCGCCCCGCAGCGCGACATCGTGCGATTCGTGCTCGGCCTCAGCGACGTGCCGCCGCGCGTGTCGGCGCCAGGGAGCGTTCAGGCGCCGCCGGAGAGCGCGCCGACGAGGCCCGACACCAGCATGTAGAGCCCGACGCCACCCGCCACGACCCAGATCACGATGCGCGTCTGGGTGATGGGCCGCTTCGGTGCGGGCTCATGTTCAGCCATGGTGCGATCCTAGGGGGTCGCGGGCGCCGGCGCCGGCAGCGCTCGGCGTCGAGCGAGGACGATCAGACACAGCATGAGGGTCAGGGCCCCCCAGATCCCGCAGGCAGGCGGCAGGACGCGATAGGCCAGATGCTGCACGGTCCAGGCGGGCGTGAGCGGCCCGTACGCGATCAGGCCGATGCCCCAGGCGAGCACGAGCGACGCCGGAAGCGAGAGCCACCATGCGATGCGCACCCACGACGGCAGGATGCGGTCGAGCTCCCCCGCGCGGCGACCACGCAGCCAGAGGGATCCGGACACCGCGAGGAGGACGAGACCCGCGGCGCTCGACCCGTGCTGCACCCATGTGATGCCGAGCAGCGGGCCCCACGGTTCCACGAGGGCGGGGACGAGCGCGGTCCCCCAGCGACCCTCGTGCGTGAAGGCATCCCAGGCGATGTGGGAAAGAACGCCCAGCGCGAGAGAGACCGTGATCACGGCGACCCCGACGAGCGGACGACGCCACACGGGCGACCGGGCCCCGCGACGAGGCGCTCCGATCGCACGCCACGCCGCGACGCCCCCACGATCCCACTCCGGAGGAAGGCGTCGCCCCAGCCAGGCGGGTGCGAGCTCGCGGACGGCGGGCCGCAGCAGGACGTACCAGCAGGCGAGGAGGATGAGCGCGATCACGGTCGAGAGCAGCACGTTCGTGTGCGTGCTCTGGTAGGTGATCGGCCCTCCGCGCAGGAACAGCGGCAGGTCGGGAGTCATCGCCCCCACCGCGATCGCCGCCGGAAGGAGCGGCGTGCGCATGAACGGCAGGGCGACCACGGCATGTGAGGGAGTGAACGGCACAGCAGGCCTCCGGGTCGGCTCAGCCCCGAGGCATCCGGCCGGTGCGCGGGGGCTCGGGGTCAGGCGATCATCGTGCCGAGGCGACGAACAGGCCGGCGAGGGTCTTCTTGCCCCGGCGGAGCACCGAGACGCCGCCCGGGAGTGCGCCCGTGACCGTCGCGGACTCGTCGTCGATCTTCGCCCCGTCGAGCGATACCCCGCCCTGCGCGATCGCCCGCCGTCCCTCGGACAGGCTTGCGACCAGTCCCGTGTCGACGAGCGCCTGCAGCACGGTCGAACCGGCCTCGACGTCCGCGTGCGGCAGTTCCGCCAGCGCGCTGCGCAGAGTCGCCGCATCGAGGGCGGCGAGGTCGCCCTGGCCGAAGAGCGCATCGGATGCCGCCACGACAGCCTCGGTCGCCGCCGCGCCGTGCACGAGCGTGCACACCTCGAGGGCGAGTCGCTTCTGCGCCGCGCGGCGGAACGGCTCGGATTCCACGAGCTCGCCGTAGTGCGCGATCTCGTCGCGGGTGAGGAAGGTGAAGACCTTGAGCCGCTCGAGGACGTCCGCGTCGTCGGTGTTGAGCCAGAACTGGTAGAAGGCGAACGGGCTGGTGAGCTCGGCGTCGATCCAGATCGCGTTGCCCTCGCTCTTGCCGAACTTGGTGCCGTCGCTGTTCGTGATCAGGGGCGTTCCGATCGCGTGGACGCTGACCCCCTCGACGCGATGGATGAGGTCGGTGCCGCTGGTGAGGTTGCCCCACTGATCGGACCCGCCGGTCTGCAGAACGCAGCCGTACTGACGGTAGAGCTCGAGGAAGTCCAGGCCCTGCAACAGCTGGTAGCTGAACTCGGTGTAACTGATGCCGGCGTCGGAGTTCAGTCGCGCCGCCACGGCATCCTTCTTGAGCATCGTGCCGACGCGGTAGTGCTTGCCGATCTCGCGGAGGAAGTCGATCGCGCTGAGCGGAGCGGTCCAGTCGAGGTTGTTGACCATGCGGGCGGCGTTGGCCCCGTCGAAGCTCAGGTACCGCTCCACCTGTCCGCGCAGACGGTCCACCCAGTTCGCGACGGTCTCGCGGGTGTTCAGGGTGCGCTCGGCGGTCGGACGGGGATCGCCGATGAGTCCGGTCGACCCGCCCACGAGGCCGAGCGGTGAGTGACCGGCCAGCTGGAGACGTCGCAGCATCAGGAGCTGGACGAGATGACCCAGGTGCAGGCTCGGCGCGGTCGGGTCGAAACCGCAGTAGTACGTGATCGGGCCTGCGGCCAGCAGCTCGCGGAGGGCATCGCGATCGGTCGAGACATGGACGAGGCCACGCCAGACGATCTCGTCCCAGACGTTCTCGAACGTCGGGTCGTTCGCGGGGTTCAGCGCGCGGACGGCGGCGCTGTCGGCAGCAGGAACGGCAGAGTCAGACACGCCCCTCAGGCTATCAGCGCGATCCCCGAGCACCCCCGGCTGCGGTGTCGGCGACGCATGCCAGACTGGCGATGTGAACGCCGCCGACGCCGATATGCTCATCCCGGTCGTCGTGGCCGGTGTCGTGCTCCTCGCGCTGCTCACGTCGCTCGTCCTCCTCCTCGTGGCGCGCCGGCGCCTGCGCACCGGGCTCATCCTCACCGCCACGGCGCCGATCGTGGTGTGCCTGGTCGGTGCGGCGGTGCTGCCCTGGCGCGTCCCGCCGCTCGCGGGTGCGGCTCTCGCCCTGCTCGGAGTCGCCCTCGCGGCGGTGGGCGGCGACCCGATCGCGCGGTGGGTCCTGCGCGCCGCCGACGGCGGACGCACCCCCGACGGGCCACGGGGCGGCATCCTCGTCGAGCTCATGAGCGAGACTCCTGCGGATGCCCCACGTCAGGAGGAGATCCTCCGCGGAGGGACGACGATCGGGTACCTCGAGCGGATCGCGACGGCCCTTGCGATCATCGCCGGATTCCCGGCGGCGATCGCCGTCGTCGTCGCACTCAAGGGCGTGGGACGGTTCACCGAGCTCGCCACGCCGGCGGCGCGCGAACGTTTCATCGTCGGCACGTTGGCGAGCCTGCTGTGGGCCAGTGCCGTCGCGGGAAGCGTCGCACTCCTCATCGTGTGACGTCGCGCCACGGCCACACGAGGTGGTCGTGGCCGCGCGGACGGGTCGTCAGCCGCCGGGCGCCGTCACCAGCTCACTGTAGGCCGCCATGATCGTCGCCGCACCCGCCGTGGCGAGGCTCTGCGAGACCGCCGACTGGCTGATGCCCTCACGCGTGGCCAGGTCGTCCTGCGTGGCTCCGGTGAGGCGACCGTAGACGAGCCTTCGCACGCGGTCGCTCCATCGCCCCATGAGACGCTCTCGCGTCAGCGACCCGGCGTTGGCGATGTGCACGAGGTCAGACACCTCGGACGGGCCCGTCGCCGCCTGCACCCAGGTGCGCGCATGCGGAAGCTCGCGTCGGGCGAGCATCTCGACGTGCTCGATCGCGGCCCGCGCGGACCACCACGCGGGCCCCTCCGAGAGCACTCCCGCGGTCGAGGGGATCGACTCGACGTCGCCGATCCCGATACCGAATCGCAGGTCGATGCCGCTCGGGAGCGACAGCCGTTGGAGCAGGGTGGCGGCGAGCGCGCTGCGCAGATCGACGAACGTGCCCTGCAGTTCGTCGCCGACGACGGCGCGCAGCGGGTCGATGCGACCGATCGACGCCGGCATCACGTCGTCCGCGCGATCGAGAGCGGCCTCGAGATCACGCTGAGCCGCCCGCCGGTCGGGCAGGTCGCGCGAACCGACGATGTCGGCGATCACGGCGACGGTCATCACATCAGTATAACACTGATATATCCGTCGGTAGAAGTCTTTGACTTATCTTTTCGCGAGATCAGTCGAGCAGGACGGCAGCCGCGCTCTGCGCTCGGGCGATGAGTGCCGCGCGCTGCTCCGCGACACGAACGCCGGCGGTGCCCCCGGCGCCGGTCCTGCTCGCGACCGAACCTTCGATCGACAGCACATCGCGCACCGCGGGCACCAGGTGCGGCGACACCTGGGCGAGCAGGGCGTCGTCGGCATCCTCGAGACCGATCCCCCGCTCCTCGCACGCGCGCACCAGCGACCCGGAGATCTCATGCGCGTCGCGGAACGGCACCCCCTGCTTCACGAGCCACTCCGCGACATCCGTCGCGAGCGAGAAGCCGGCGGGAGCGAGCTCCGCCATCCGGTCGGTGTGGAAGCGCGCCGTGGCGACCATCCCGGCGAAGGCGGGCAGCACGACTTCGAGAGTCGCGACCGAGTCGAAGACGGGCTCCTTGTCCTCTTGAAGGTCGCGGTTGTAGGCCAACGGCAACGCCTTGAGCGTCGCGAGCAGTCCCGACAGGTTGCCGATGAGGCGTCCTGCCTTGCCGCGGGCGAGCTCTGCGATGTCGGGGTTCTTCTTCTGCGGCATGATGCTCGAGCCCGTCGAGTAGCCGTCATCGAGCGTGAGGAAGCCGAACTCGCGCGTGTTCCAGAGAATCACGTCCTCCGCGAAACGCGAGAGGTCGACGCCGATCATCGCGGCGATGAAGGCGAACTCGGCGACCACGTCGCGCGAGGAGGTGCCGTCGATGGAGTTCTCCGCGGGACCCGCGAGGCCGAGCCGGTCGGCGACGAGCTGGGGATCGAGCCCGAGGGTCGCGCCGGCGAGGGCGCCGCCGCCGTAGGGCGACACGGATGCCCGCGCCGACCAGTCGCGCAGCCGCTCGAGGTCGCGCACGAGGGGCCAGGCGTGGGCCTGCAGGTGGTGGGCGAGCAGGATCGGCTGAGCGTGCTGCAGGTGCGTGCGGCCCGGCATGATCGCATCGGGGTGCGCTTCGGCCTGGGCGACGACCGCGTCGATGACACGCAGGAGGTCGCGCGCGATGATGCGCGCGTGATCGAGCAGATAGAGGCGGACGAGCGTGGCGATCTGGTCGTTGCGGCTGCGGCCGGCGCGCAGCTTTCCGCCGAGCTCCGCACCGACCTCGGCGATCAGGGCGGCCTCGAGCGCACCGTGGACGTCCTCGTCGCCGTCGGCGGCGACGAGCGAGCCGTCGGTCCAGGCGGCCAGCAGGGCGTCGAGCCCCGCGTGCATCCGCTCCTCCTCGGCATCCGTCAGGTATCCGGCGGCGGCGAGCGCAGCGGCATGCGCGTGCGATCCGGCGAGGTCGTACGGGGCGAGGGCCCAGTCGAAGTGCGTCGATCGGCTAAGGGCGGCGAGTTCGGGAGACGGGCCGGAGGCGAAGCGCGCGCCCCACAGCGCGCCCTCGTTGGTGCCGTGTGCGGAGGGATCAGTCACCCGGCCAGCCTACCCAGCCCTCGCCGCCCCGCGCGGCGAGGCGGCCGCCGCGTTCAGCGCGGCAGCACCCATCGGGTCACCCATGCCAGCAGGCGTTCCACAGGGCCTCTCCCCCACCGCAGACCCCAGGCTGTGCAGAACATGATCGTCGCCCCGGCGAAGGGCCAGAACGGCTGCAGGTTGCGCATCCCCTGCAGATCACGGACGTCTCCGAGAACGAGAGCGGCGACGAGAACCCACGCGATGATCTGGCCGACGTACGCGGTGAGTGGCATCGACCCGACCGCGCGCAGCGGCAGCAGCACCGCCCCGACGGGCCGGACCCGGCAGAGGAGCAGGCAGAGACCGATCGCGGCCAGAGCGAGGCCTCCGCCGCCGAACACTTCGAGGAGTCCTCCGGAGTGGGGGCGGGCGGCGAGCGCCGCGTCGAGATACGACCGCCCTCCTGCCGGGTGCAGGGCCGTGCGGAGGGCATCCGCTCCGTAGGCTAGGGCCGCGAGCGCGGCACCCGCCGCCAGCAGCGTCCACGCCGTCCGGGGCCGCCCGAGCCCGGAGCGCCCCGCGGCGAGCCCTGCGACGACGAACACCGCCCACACGGGGAACGGGTAGTGCCATCCCGCGACGAGCATCAGCATCGCCCCCTGCTCTCCGCGCCACACGGGCAGGCCGTCGAGCAGCGGCTCGATCCAGGGCATCGTGGCGGCGAGACCGGCGGCGACGATCCACAGCGTCCGTGCCCGCAGGCGCAGGAGCGGGAGGGCGAGCAGGAACAGCACCGCGTACGTGGGCAGGATGATGAAAGCCGGCACCTGCGTCGCGATCAGCACGAGGCCGATGAGCCACAGCAGCAGCGCACGCAGGGCGAGCGCGCGCCGCGCGCGGCCCAGCTCTCGCCCCGGCGCGGGGCGAGACGCTCCCCCGGTCACGAGCGCGATCGAGACCCCGGCGAGGGTCGCGAAGAGGATCGACGAGCGCCCATTGGCGACGTCGGTCCAGGTGCCGGGGTCTCGCCAATCCCACTCCGCGAGGTACACCAGGTGCGCGGCGAGCATGCCGATCACGGCGATTCCGCGCGCGAGATCGATACCCTGCAATCGTGCAGGGCTGAAGAGGGGTCGGTCTACTGCTGACGCAGCAGCCACACCAGCAGGGCCTTCTGGGCGTGCAGGCGGTTCTCCGCCTCGTCCCACACGACGCTCTGCGGTCCGTCGATGACGTCCGCGTCGACCTCATACCCGCGGTCGGCCGGCAGGCAGTGGATGAAGATCGCGTCGGATGCCGCGAGCGCCATCGTCTCGGTCGTCACCTTGTAGCGGCCGAGGTCGCTCAACCGCTGCGCCTTCTCCTCCTCCTTGCCCATCGACACCCACGTGTCGGTGACGACGACGTCGGAGCCGACGGCGGCCTCGTCCGGATCGGTGAACAGGGTCACCGATCCGCCGGTGCTCTCGGCGATCCGCTCCGCATCGGCGACGACGTCGGCGCGCGGCGCGTACGCGACGGGCGACGCGATCCGCACATGCATCCCGGCGGTGACGCCGGCGAGCACGTACGAGTGGCCCATGTTGGAGGTGCCGTCGCCGAAGAAGGTCAGCGTGAGGCCCTTCAACTCGCCCTTGTGCTCACGGATCGTCAGCAGGTCGGCGAGCAGCTGGCAGGGGTGGAAGTCGTCGCTGAGCGCGTTGACGACGGGCACCGTCGTGCCGCGCGCCATTTCCTCGAGGCCCGCCTGCGCGTACGTGCGCCACACGATCGCGGCGACCTGACGCTCGAGCACCCGCGCGGTGTCGGACGGCGTCTCCTTGCCGCCGAGCTGGCTGTTGGCGGTCGAGATGATGAGCGGCGATCCGCCGAGGTCGGCGATACCCACAGCGAACGACACTCGGGTGCGGGTCGAGCTCTTGTCGAAGATGACCGCGACCGTCTGGGGCCCCTCGAGCGGCTTCAGCTTCCAGCGGTCCTTCTTCAGGGCGATCGCGAGGTCGATGATCTCGGCCTGCTCCGCGGGGGTCAGGTCGTCGTCGCGCAGCAGATGGCGGGTCATGCGGGAACCTCCGTGGGGGTCTCGGCGAGCAGCAGTGCGTCCTGGACGGTGTGCAGGGCGCGGGTGAACAGGTCGGCGAACTCGTCGATCTCGACGTCGCCGATCGTGAGGGCAGGGGCGATGCGGATCGTCGCGTCGTTCGCCGCGTTGACGATCAGGCCGTGCTGCTGCGCGGCGGCGACGACGGCGCCCGCGACCGGGGAGCTCAGGGCGATGCCCAGCAGCAGGCCGCGACCGCGGCATCCGGCGACCAGCGGCGAGTCGATCGCCTCGATCGCGGTGCGCAGCTGCGCCCCGCGGACGCGGGCGTTCTCCACCAGACCGGCCTGCTCGATCTCGCCGAGCACCGCGCCGGCGGTGGCCGTGGCGAGGGCGTTGCCACCGAAGGTCGAGCCGTGGGTGCCCGGGTAGAAGAGCTCGCTCGCGGCTCCGAAGGTGATGAGCGCGCCGATGGGGAAGCCGCCGCCGATTCCCTTGGCCACGGTGATGGCGTCGGGGACGATGCCCTCGTGCTGGAAGGCGAACCACTCGCCCGTGCGCCCCGCGCCGGTCTGGATCTCGTCGATGATCAGCAGCGCACCGTGGCGGCGGGTCAGCTCGCGCGCGGCGACGAGGAAGCCCTCGGGAAGGTCCACGACGCCCGCCTCGCCCTTGATGGGCTCGACGAACAACGCGGCGACGCGGTCGTCGATCGCTGCTTCGAGCGCCTCGACGGTCGAGTCGATGAACTCGACGCCCGGCACCATCGGCAGGAACGGGGCCTGCATGTACGGCTTGCCGGTGAGGGCGAGCGTACCCATCGTGCGCCCGTGGAACGCGTTCTCGAGAGCGAGGATGCGAGGCTTGCCGGCGCCGCCGTCGCGTGCTGCGCCGTGCAGACGCGCGAGCTTGAAGGCGGCCTCGTTGGCCTCTGCGCCGGAGTTGCCGAAGTAGACGCGGCCCGCGTCTCCGGTGCCGGCGAGACGCTTCAGCGTGGCGGCGAGGGCCAGCTGCGGCGGCGTCGCGAAGAAGTTCGACACGTGCGACAGCGTCGCCGCCTGACGCGCGACGGCGTCGACGAAGACGGGGTGCGCGTGTCCGAGGGAGGTGACGGCGATGCCGCCGAGGAAGTCGAGGTAGCGGCGCCCGTCGGCATCCCACAGCGACGATCCCTCGCCGCGGACGAACAGGGCCATACGGTCCGCGGAGTTGCGCACCAGGTCGCGTGCTGCGTCGTCCTGCCAGATCGTCGTGCCGGTCTGCTGTTCTTCTGGCGCGGTCACTTCGCCACCACCTCTGTTCCGATTCCGTGTTCCGTGAAGATCTCCACCAGCACCGAGTGGGGCTGGCGTCCGTCGATGATCGCCGCGGTGTCGACGCCCTGGTCGACCGCGTCGAGGCATGCCTGCATCTTGGGGATCATCCCCGATTCCAGGCGCGGCAGCATCGCGCGCAGCTCGTCGGCCGTCAGATGCGAGACGAGCGAGTCGCGATGGGGCCAGTCGGCGTAGAGCCCCGGCACGTCGGTGAGGACGACGAGCTTCGAGGCGCCGAGCGCGACGGCGAGGGCGGATGCCGCGGCATCCGCGTTGACGTTCAGCGAGCGACCCGGGCGATCGCCGTCGGGGGCGATCGAGGAGACGACGGGGATGCGCCCGGCCGCGAGCTGGTCGAGCACCGGCTGCGGGTCCACCCCGACGACATCGCCCACGGCACCGAGGTCGTGCTCGGTGCCGTCGATGACGACACCGCGACGGCGCCCGCGGAACAGACCCGCGTCCTCGCCCGAGACGCCGACCGCGAGCGACCCGAAAGCGTTGATGCGCGCGACCAGCTGCGGGTTCACCTGTCCGGTGAGCACCATCCGCACGACGCTGATCGCCTCGGTGGAGGTGACCCGGTAGCCGCCCTTGAACTCGCTCGGGATCGCGAGGCGGTCGAGCATCTGCGAGATCTGCGGTCCGCCGCCGTGGACGACGACGGGCTTGACCCCCACGAAGCGGAGGTAGGCGATGTCCTCGGCGAAGGCGTCCTGCAGCTCTTCGGAGACCATCGCGTTGCCGCCGTACTTCACGACGACGATCTGGTCGCGGAAGCGCTGCAGCCACGGCAGCGACTCGATGAGGACGGCGGCCTTCTCGGCAGCCTCCTCGGGCGTCGTGTGCTGGACGTTGTCGGTGCCGGTCATGAGCTGTACGCGCTGTTCTCGTGCACGTAATCGTGCGTCAGGTCGTTGGTCAGGATCGTCGCCGCAGCCGCACCCGCTTTGAGGTCGATGAGCACGTCGGTGGCCCGCGGCGTGAGGTCGACCTCTTCGCGCGGACGGTCGGGGGCTCCCGCGCTGCACAGCCGCACGCCGTTGAAGCTCACGTCGACCGCGTACGGGTCGAAGGATGCCTCGGTGGTCCCGATCGCGGCGAGCACCCGGCCCCAGTTCGGGTCGTTGCCGAAGATCGCGGCCTTGAAGAGGTTGTTGCGGGCCACGGAGCGGCCGACCTCGACGGCGTCGTCCTCACTGGCGGCACCGACGACGCGGATCGAGATGTCGTGGCTCGCGCCTTCGGCATCCGCCTGCAACTGACCGGCGAGGTCGAGGCAGACGTCGGCGAGCGCCGCGGCGAACGCCTCGGGCTCGGGGGTCACGCCGCTCGCCCCGCTGACCATGAGGGTGACCTGGTCGTTCGTGGACATGCACCCATCGGAATCCAGCCGGTCGAAGCTCACGCGGGTGGCGGCACGCAGGTGCGCGTCGGCCTCCTCCGCCGTGAGCACGGCATCGGTCGTGATGACGACGAGCATCGTGGCGAGGCCCGGCGCGAGCATGCCCGCGCCCTTCGCCATGGCGCCGATCACCCAGCCGTCGCCGCGGAACGTGCTCGTCTTCGGCACCGTGTCGGTCGTCATGATGGCCCGGGCCGCGTCCTCGCCGCCGTCGGACGTCGCCCCGGCGATCGCCTGCTCGGTGCCCTCGAGCACCTTCGCACGGAAGGTCTCGTCGCCGGTGCCGATGAGCCCCGTCGAGCAGACGAGCACATCGCCCGGGCTCACGCCGAGCAGCTCCGCCGCTTTCTCCGCCGTCTGGTGCGTGGTCTGGAAGCCGAAGCTGCCGGTGAAGCAGTTCGCCCCACCCGAGTTCAGCACGATCGCCTCGACGACGCCGTCCTGGATGACCTGCGTCGACCAGAGGATCGGGTTCGCCTTCGCGCGGTTGCTCGTGAAGACGGCGGCGCCGACCTTGAGAGGCCCCTGGTTGACGACGACGGCCACGTCGGGCTTGCCGGTGGACTTCAGGCCCACCGCCACGCCGTCGGCGAGGAATCCTTCGGGTGCGGTGACGCTCACGGTGCCACTCCGTTCACGGTCAGGCCCGTGGCCTCGGGAAGGCCGAGGGCGATATTCATCGACTGGATGGCGGCACCCGCGGTGCCCTTGACGAGGTTGTCGACGGCCGCGACCACGACGACGCGGTTCGCCGCACGGTCGATCGCGAGCCCGAGGAGAGCCGTGTTCGCCCCGAGGACGTCGGCCGTCCGCGGGAACTGTCCTTCGGGAAGCAGCTGTACGAAGGTCTCGTCGCCGTAGGCCGCCTGCCAGGCATCCCGGATCTGCGCATCGGTGACGCCCGGGGCGAGGGGCGCCGTCGAGGTCGCGAGGATGCCCCGCGCCATCGGCACGAGGACGGGCGTGAACGAGATCTTCACCTCGCCCGCCGCCCCGGCTGCGACGAGCGACTGCCGGATCTCGGGGATGTGCCGGTGCGTGCCGCCGACGGCATACGGGTTCGCGGAGCCGAGGATCTCGGATGCCAGCAGGTTCGTCTTCAGGCTCTTGCCGGCGCCCGACGGGCCGACCGCGAGGACGGTGACGATGTCGGATGCGTCGATCACTCCTGCGGCGACACCGGGTGCGAGGCTCAGTGCCACGGTCGAGGCGTTGCATCCCGGCGCGGCGATGCGCGTCGCGCCGGCGAGCGCCGACCGCTGCGTCGCGCCCCCCGCGAGCGGCAGTTCGGGAACGCCGTACGACCACGGCTCACTGAACGCCCCCCCGTAGAACTGCGCCCAGGCATCCGCCGAGGTCAACCGGTGATCGGCGCCGGCGTCGATGACGAGCGGCACGTCGGCGAGGGCATCCGTGTACTGCGCCGACTGCCCGTGCGGCAGCGCGAGGAACACGATGTCGTGCCCGGCGAGGATCTCGGGCGTCGTGTCCTCGAGGGTGAGGTGGGCCAGCGACCGCAGATGCGGCTGGTGGTCGATGAGGGGCTGCCCGGCATTCGAGTGCGCCGTGACGGTGCGGATCTCGATGTCGGGGTGCGCGGCGAGCAGGCGCAGGATCTCGCCCCCGGCGTAGCCGGAGGCGCCGGAGACGGCGACCGAGTAGGTCATTGTTCAACCTTATTGTCTGGGAGGGAAGCCGCCCCGCACGAAGCAGGCGGCCGGGACCGGCGACGGCGACTCCCACGGCTCGACCCGGACCACGGGGAGCACGCGAGGTCGCCTACAGTCGGCGGTCGCCCAGACGGGCGGGGCGACGGCGCGCACGGAACGCCGCAGAGGCGGTGTGCAGGGCCGAGAGCATGCCGTGACGATAGCGCGGGTTGCCCCTTCGCGGCAAATCCACGCGGTGGCTGCGCGACGGGGCGGAATCTGCGCTCACGTCGTGGGGAAGGCCTTGATCTGCAGCAGCAGATCCGGGCCGGTGCGCTCGAGGGTGCGTCCGCCGAGGGCGACGCCGCCCGCCGCGACGCCCGCGCCGACGCCGAGACCGACCGCGAGAGCGACCCAGCCGAGTGCCGCATTGCCGCTGATGACCGAGATGCCGGCGACGATCACCGCGGGCAGCGCGACGACGCCGCACGCGGCGAGGACGACGAAGACGAGAAGCCCGCTGACGAACGTCTGCCCGGGGACGCTCTTGAACGGGTTGTCCCCCGGCGCGGCGACGGGCGTGACGATGAGGGCAGACGACACGGCGTTCACGCCGTAGCCACCCAGCAGCAGACCGAAGGAGGCCCCGAGGACCGCCGGAAGGGCATCCAGATGTCCTCCGATGACCGCGGTGACGATCGCGGTCATCAGCATGAGCGGCACACCGATGGATGCCGCGCCGAGCATCCGACCCCAGCGGTCGGCCCTCCCGCGGATGCCGCTGGAGAGGACCGAGGCGAACGCGGTGCCGTCGTAGGACACGTCGGTGTAGCCCGAGACGCACAGGACGAAGGCGACGAGCACGGGCGAGGCGGCGAACATGACCCCCTCGGTGCCGCTCGTGAATGCGAACAGCACGGGGAACAGCGGGGCGATGATCAGCTGTCGGAGATACCGCGGGTCGCGCAGCCAGCCGGTCAGCGATCGCGCCCACGTCGCCCCGACGCCGCCGGTGGGCATGACCCCGAACAGTCCCAGCGCGCCCGGCTTGACCGTGCGGGAGGCCTGCCGCGGCGGAGACACCAGTGACTGCTCGAGCGACCAGCGCCAGCCGAACCACAGGGCGACCGGGGTCACCAGCGCGATCAGCAGCTTGATCGCAGCGATGCCCCACGCGCCTGCGGCGATCTCGCCCGGCAGCGACCACGTCGCCCCGAGAGGCGTCCATCCGAGCACCGCCGCCGCCTGGCCGAGCTGCCCACCGATGGACCCCGCCCCGGAGAGCGTCGCGAGGATGCCGGTGGTGATGGGCCCCGCGAAGATGACGAGCACGAGGACGAGGGTCCCGATGACCTCGCGTCCGCGCCGCCCGCTGCCGAGGCCGACGGCCAGCGCCGCCGCGAAACGGGTCGCCAGCACGCAGGTGGCTACCCCGATCACGGCGGACGGCACGGCGGCGATCGCCGCCGTGGGCCAGGCCACCCAAACCGCGACGCTCACCAGCGCCGCGATCGAGGTCACGATCCCCGGGATGCCGGTCGCCCCCGTCGCCGCCAGGATCGTCATCACCTGGCGGGTCGTCAACGGGAAGGGTGCCAGCTTCGTGGCATCCACCGTCGTGTCGATGCCCGCCACGACGAGGGGACCCACCACCCAGCCGAGCACGAGCGCCGCTCCCGCGAGGGTGATCACGGTCCGCGAGACCGAGAGGTCGCCGGAGACCCCGACCGCGATCAGCGCGGCCGTCACCATCGCCAGGATCGACAGCGCCCAGAGGAAGCCGAAGCAGAATCCGACCAGCTGCCACGGTCGCCGCGCGAGCGTGTTGCCGAGCACCCGATAGCGCAGCCTCAGGACTGTCGCAACCACTGCGGCCCCTCCGAGGTGTGACGCCCGCCGACGAGCGAGACGAAGCGGTCCTGCAACGACTCCCCCGCCCGCACCTCATTCACCGTCCCGGCGGCGAGCACCCGCCCGCCGGCGATGACGGCGACATGGTCGCACATGCGCTGGACGAGATCCATCGAATGGCTCGAGACGATGACCGAGCCTCCCGACGAGGTGTACGAGCGCAGCACGTCTTCGATGTTGGCCGCCGACACCGGGTCGACCGATTCGAACGGCTCGTCGAGGACCAGCAGCCGTGGCGCATGGACGAGGGCGCACGCGAGGGCGACCTTCTTCGTCATGCCGGCGGAGTAGTCGGCGACGATCGTGCCCGCGGCCGCCGTCAGGTCCATCAGCTCGAGCAGGTCGTGCACGCGCGGAGCGATCTCGGTGCGCGGCAGCGAGAACATCATCGCGGTGTAGGTGATGAGCTGTTCACCAGTCAGGCGGTCGAACAGTCGCACGCCGTCCGCGAGATTGCCGATGATCGCCTTCGCGCCGGCCGGGTCGGCCCAGACGTCGATACCGTGCACCCGCGCGGTGCCCGCATCGGGCCGCAACAGGCCGGTGGCCATCGACAGGGTGGTCGTCTTGCCGGCGCCGTTGGGCCCGACGAGCCCGTAGAAAGAGCCGGACGGGACGACCAGATCGATCCCGGCGACGGCGGTCTTCTCGCCGAATCGCTTGACGAGACCGGAGAGATGGAGGGCGGGGGTGTGCGGTGACTCGCTCATCCTGTCCGAGCCTACTCCGCACCCCCACCGCCGTCCGCGACCTCGCCGACTACTCGCGGATCGTCGCGCCGAAGCGCTCGGATGCCACGGCCACGCCGGCGAGCTTCGCGTCGGTCGCCTCGGCCGCCGTCAGGGTGCGATCGGACGCCCGGAAGCGGAGCGCGAAGGTCAGGCTCCTGGTACCGGCGGGGATGCCGTCGCCGCGGTAGTCGTCGACGAGTCGCAACGACTCGAGAAGCTCCCCGGCGCCCGCCGCGAGCGCGTCTTCGACATCGCCGGCCACGACGTCGTCGCCCACGAGGAGCGACACGTCCTGTGTGGCCGCCGGGTATCCCGACAGCGACGCCGCGACGTCGAGGTCGCCCGCGAGGGCGAGCACGGCGTCGAGGTCGAGCTCGGCGACGTACACGCGTCCGGGAAGGTCGGCCTCGGCGGACACACCGGGGAGGACCTCGCCGACGTAGCCGACCTCGACGCCGCGCACGGAGACGATGCCGGTGCGGCCGGGGTGGAGTGCCGCGCGCTCGCCCTGGGCGACATCGACCCGCACGCCGGCCGCGGCGGCGATCGTCTGCACCGCGCCGAGTGCATCGGCGAGCTCGAACGCGACGGCCGGACGTGCCGGCGCCTTCGTGCTGAGGTTGCCGGTGAGGAGCACCGCGACGCGACGGGGCTGCGGCGGGATCGCGGCGTTCAGGGCTGCGAGGGTCTCGTCACTCGGACGGAGGCCGAGGGGCGGGACCTCCGTGGTGCCGTAGGCGACGCCTGCTTCCGGCGCGAAGACGAGTCCGGTCTCGAACAGCGCGAGGTCGCTGAACCCACGCGCGAGGTTCCGGTGCGCCACCTGCATCAGGCCCGGGACGAGCGAGCGTCGCAGGTACGGCGTCTGGCCGTCGAGCGGGTTGGCGAGCTTCACCGACGGCAGCGGATCGCCCGAGGCCGACCCATGCAGATCGTTCGCCGCGGCGGTCGAGAACGGGAACGACGGCGTCTCCACGAAGCCGGCCGCGGCGAGCGCGTTCGCGACGCGGCGACGCCCCTTCTGCAGCGCGGTGAGCCCCCGGCCTCCGCTCCCGGCGGGCGGGGTCGGCAGAACCGACGGAATCCGGTCGAGGCCGTGGATCCGGGCCACCTCTTCGGCGAGCGTCCACCGGTCGGTGAGGTCGGGGCGCCACGACGGCGGGATGACCTCCCAGCCGTCCTCGGCGTCCGAGACCTCGCACCCGATCGTCTCGAGCGCTCCGGTGATCTCGGCATCGGTGTAGTCGACGCCGATGAGCTGCGACACGAAACCGCGCGGAAGCTCGATCGAGGCGAGGAACACCTCGCCGTAGAGCGCGCCACCGAGCTCCTCGTCGAGCGTGCCGCCGGCCAGGGCGACCATGAGCTCGGCGACCCGACGCGCGGCGACGAACGGCAGCAGCGGGTCGACGCCGCGCTCGAACCGGCGCGAGGCCTCGGAGGGCAGCTTGTGACGCCGCGCGGTGCGGGCGATCGTGATCGGGTCGAAGGTCGCGGCCTCGATGAGGACGTTGCGGGTGGCATCCGTCATCTCGGTCGTGCCACCTCCCATGACGCCCGCGAGTCCGATCGGACCCGACTCGTCGGTGATGAGCAGGTCCTCGGCGCTGAGCGAGCGCTCCTTGCCGTCGAGGGTCGTGAGCTTCTCGCCCGCGCTCGCGCGGCGCACGGTGATCCCGCCCTGGAGCAGATCGAGGTCGTAGCCGTGGATCGGGTTGCCGAGCTCGAGCATGACGTAGTTCGTGATGTCGATGAGGACGCCGAGAGAACGGATGCCCGCGAGCGTCAGCCGCGACACCATCCACGGAGGCGTCGGACGGGTCGGGTCGACGCCTCGCACGACACGGACGACGAACTCGCTCGCGCCGACGCGTCCGCGCAGAGGCGCGGCGTCGTCGACGACGATCGGGAACCCGGCACCGGGGCGCACGTCGTCCCACTCGTGCGCGGCGGGATCGCGGAACACCGCGCCGGTCGCGTGCGCATACTCGCGCGCGATGCCGCGCATCGACAGCGCGTAACCGCGGTCGGGCGTGACGTTCACGTCGACCGCGACATCGTCGAGACCGAGCAGAGCGATCGCATCGACGCCGACCTCGGGATCGAGGCCGAGCTCGACGAGGCGGAGGATGCCGTTGTGCTCGTCACCGAGACCGAGCTCGCGCGCCGAGGCGATCATGCCGTCGGAGACGTGGCCGTAGGTCTTTCGCGCCGAGATCGGGAACGGGCCGGGAAGGACCGCGCCGGGCAGCGACACGACGACCTTGTCGCCGGCGAAGAAGTTCGAGGCGCCGCAGACGATGCCGCGCACGCCGCCGTTGTCCTCGCCGACGTCGACCTGGCACCAGCGGATCGTCTTTCCGTTGGACTGCGGTTCGGCCTCGAACGAGACCACCTGTCCGACGACGACCGGGCCGGTCAGCTCGAAGCCGATCACTTCTTCCTCTTCGAACCCGACCGAGACGAGCGCCGCGAAGACGTCGTCGGTCGTCGCGCCCTCGGGAAGCTCGACGTACTCACGCAACCACGACAGAGGGACGCGCATCAGACCACCATTCCGAACTGCTCGCTGAAGCGGACATCGCCCTCGGCCATGTCGCGCATGTCCTGCACATCCGAGCGGAACATCAGCGCCCGCTCGACACCCATCCCGAACGCGAAGCCCGAGTACACCTCGGGATCGATCCCCGCGGCGCTCAGCACGTTCGGATTGACCATGCCGCAGCCGCCCCACTCGATCCAGCGCGCGCCGCCCTTGAAGGTCGGATGCCACAGGTCGAGCTCGGCCGACGGCTCGGTGAAGGGGAAGAAGTTGGTGCGGAACCGGGTCTTCGCCTCGGGACCGAACAGCTGGCGCGCGACATGGTCGAGCGTGCCCTTGAGGTTCGCCATCGAGATGCCCTTGTCGACGACGAGGCCCTCGAACTGCACGAAGGCCGGCAGATGCGTCGCATCGAACTCGTCGGTGCGATAGACGCGACCCGGGCAGAGCACGTAGATCGGCACCTCGCGCTCGATCATCGACCGCACCTGCACCGGGCTCGTGTGCGTGCGCAGCAGCAGGTGTCGGTCGACCGGGTCGACGAAGAACGTGTCCTGCATCTGGCGCGCCGGGTGGTCGACATCGAAGTTCAAGGCATCGAAGTTGAACCACTCGTGCTCGAGCTCGGGGCCTTCGGCGATCTCCCACCCCATGCCGACGAAGAGGTCCGCGATCTCCTCTTGCAGGAGCGAGACGGGATGCCGGGCGCCGACGCGACCCCGCGGCGCGATCGCCGTGATGTCGACTCGTTCCGCCTCGAGACGGGCGGCGTCCTCCGCTGCGGCGAGCTCTTCCTCACGAGCGACGAGCGCCTGGGTCACGCGGCCGCGCGCCTGGCCGACGAGCTTGCCGAACGCCGCCTTCTGCTCGTTCGGCACGTTCCTCAGCTGGGCGTTCAGCTGCGCGAGGGGCGACGCCTCGCCGCTGTGCGCCGCGCGGGCGGCTTTGAGTTCGGCGGTGGACCCGGCCGCGGCGATCGCCTCGAGGGCATCGGCGACAGCGGCATCCACGGCGTCCTGGGTGATCTCGGGTGCGTCAGACACAAGAGCCGAGTCTACCGGCGGCGCGGCGGGGCGCCCGGACGCACCGCGTGACGCTCAGAGCTGTGCGGTGTTGCCGGGGTCGATCTTCCCGGCGCGCGATTGCAGGGCGATCAGCTCGGTGTCGGTGCCGCCCTGGCCGACGGGGTGGTGCGGCGCTCCGCCTTCAGCCGCCTGCTGCTGCTGGCGACGCTTCGTACGCTGCTCGATGCGGTACGCGATGTAGCTGAGCGCGAGGCACAGCGCCACGTAGATCGCGCCGCCCACGATCGCCGTCTGGATCAGGGGCGATCCGTACACCGCATTCGAGCCGAGGAGCTTGATGACGTAGAGCAGTTCGGGGTAGGTGATGATGAACCCGAGCGCCGTGTCCTTGAGGGTGACCACGAGCTGGGCGACGATCACCGGCATCATGGCCCGGATGGCCTGCGGCAGCAGGATGAGGCGGAGCACCCCCGCCTTGCGCAGACCGATCGCGTATCCGGCCTCGCTCTGGCCGCGCGGCAACGACTCGACGCCGGCGCGGATGACCTCGGCCAGCACCGACCCGTTGTACGCGACGAGCGCGATCACGACGGCCCAGTACGGCTCCATGCGCACGCCGATCACCGGCAGTCCGTAGTAGAGGAGCATCATGAACACCAGCACGGGGACGGCGCGCAGCAGCTCGGTGATCCACCCCACGGGAACCCGGATCCACGCATGCTCGGACAGACGGCCGATCGCGAGGACGAACCCGAGCACGAGGGCGCCGACGGCCGCCGATGCGAACGCGGCGAGCGTCGCGAGCGCACCATCGAGCAGCCGCTGCCAGATCGTGGCGTACCCGAAGATCTCCCACTTGTCGGCGGAGAACTGCCCGGTCACGGCGAACCGCCAGACGACCCATCCCGCAAGGGCGAGCACGACGAGGATCGTCACCACACCGAGGATGCGGTTGCGTGCGACGGCGCGGGGGCCGGGGACGTCGTACAGGACCGAGCTCATCGGGCGACCTTCCACTTGCGCTCCATCGCCCTCTGCAGCCACGCGAGCAGCAACACGAGGACGACGAAGATGACCATGACCCAGAGCAGCGTGAGGAGCTGGTTCTCGCCGCGCTCGCTGAGGTTGCTGCGGATCGAGCCGAGGTTCAGCACCGAGAACCCGGCGGCGACCGTGGTGTTCTTCAGGAGCGCGATCAGCACGCTCATCATCGGGGGGATGACCGAGCGCGTCGCCTGCGGCAGCACGACGAGAGCCATCACCTGACCGAACGTGAGACCGAGCGCCCGCGCGGCCTCGGCCTGACCGACCGGAACCGTGTTGATACCCGAGCGCAGCGTTTCGGCGACGTAGGTCGCCGTGTAGACGCCGAGCGCGAGCGTCGCCAGCAGAGTGGCGTCGACGCGCTCCCGCAGCAGGATCGGCAGACAGAAAGCGAAGAAGAACATGACGAGCGTCAGCGGGGTGTTGCGGATCCAGTTGACGTACACCGCACCGACCGCGCGTGCGGCGGGGATCGGCGAGACCCGCATCGCCCCCACGATGAATCCGAGCACCAGAGCGAGGATCCCGCCGCCGAAGAACAGCACCAGCGTGCCTCGGAGCGCTTGTCCCCAGAGGTCGAGATTGTCGGTGATGACGCCCACTGCTCCGCCTTCCATCGTTGTCGTCGTCTTTCGACGCGTGCCGGTGGCGACGCCCGGATCGGCGCCGCCACCGGGCGGATCACTCCGCCGCGTCGACCTTCGGCTGCGTGGCCTTCACGCCCGACGCACCGAGGTTCTTGTCGAAGATCGCCTGCCAGGTCGATCCGCCGTCGGTGAACATCGTGTTGATGAACGTCTGGAAGGCGGCGTCGCCCTTGGCGATGCCGACGCCGTAGCGCTCCTCGCTGAAGGGCTCGCCGACGACCTTGAGCTGGTCGGGCGCCTGCGCCGCGTACCCGATGAGGATCGCCTCGTCGGTCGTGACCGCATCGACCTGACCGTTCTTCAGGTCCTCGACGCACGCGGAGTAGGTGTCGTACTCCTTCGTCTTGGCGGGCGTCTGCTCCTTGATCCGCTGGATCGAGGTCGAGCCGGTCGCCGAGCAGACGGTCTCATCGGCGGTGAGCGAGTCCTTACCGGTGATCTTGTCGTTGTTCGCCGCCACCAGCAGTCCCTGGCCGGTGATGAAGTACGGACCGGCGAAGGAGATCTGCTGCTTGCGCTTGTCGGTGATCGAGTACGTTCCGACGTAGTAGTCGATATCGCCGTTCACGATCGCCTGCTCGCGGTTGGCCGAGGCGATCGGCTGGAACGTGATCTTGTCCGCGTCGAATCCGAGGGATGCCGCGATCCACCGCGCCACGTCGACGTCGAAACCGCTGCGCGTGTTGGTCACGGGGTCGAGGTATCCGAGCCCGGGCTGGTCCTCCTTCACCCCGACCTTGACGACGCCCGCGCTCTTGATCCGGTCGAACGTCGGGCTTCCCGTAAGGGTGACATCGGTGGCGACCGTCCACGGGTTGGCGGCGTCGGTCGCACCGCCCGAGGCGCCGGGGTCGGCGCCCGGGGTTCCGCTGTTGCACGCGGTCAGAGCGAGGGCGGCCAAGGCCAGGCCGGCGAAAGCGCCGACGACACGATTCTTCTTCTGCATGTGATCCTCCGGATTCGTATTCATCTCTCGTCGACCGCGCCGGTGCAGGGCGCGGACATCTTTCTCAATGCGTGATCAGCTTGGAGAGGAAGTCTTTCGCCCTCTCGCTGCGCGGCGCCGTGAAGAATTCGTCCGGCGTCGCCTGCTCGACGATCTGGCCGTCGGCCATGAAGACGACCCGGTCGGCGGCCTTGCGCGCGAAGCCCATCTCGTGCGTGACGACGATCATCGTCATCCCGTCCTCCGCGAGGCCGATCATCACGTCGAGCACTTCGTTGATCATCTCGGGGTCGAGGGCACTGGTCGGCTCATCGAACAGCATCACCTTCGGCTTCATCGCCAGAGCCCGCGCAATCGCGACGCGCTGCTGCTGACCGCCGGAGAGCTGCGCCGGCAGCTTGGATGCCTGGTGGCCCACCCCGACGCGATCGAGGAGCACCTTCGCCTGCGCCTCGGCATCCGCCTTCTTCACGCCCTTGACCTTGATCGGGCCGAGCGTGACGTTCTCGAGGATCGTCAGATGCGAGAAGAGGTTGAACGACTGGAAGACCATGCCGACGTCGGCACGCAGCGCGGCGAGGGCCTTGCCCTCTTTTGGCAGCTCCTTGCCGTCGATCGTGATCGAGCCGCTCGTGATCGTCTCGAGCCGGTTGATCGTGCGGCACAGCGTCGACTTGCCCGAGCCCGACGGTCCGATGACGACGACGACCTCACCGCGGTTGACGGTGAGATCGATGTTCTTCAGGGCATGGAAGTCGCCGTAGTGCTTCTCGACAGCGGTGACGACGACGAGCGGGTCGCCGCGACGGACGGAGATGTTCGACGTCGCCGGAGCGGGGCCTGTGGGGTTCGCCATTCGCCCACCCTAGACAGACGGCACAGCGATCGCCGAGGTTCTCCACAGGATCTTGACCGCATCGTAATGAGGCCGTAACGGGCGTATCAGCCTGCGGCGCGCTGCGCGAAAGCCGTCTCGTAGAGGCACACGCTGGCCGCCGTGGCGAGGTTCAGCGACTCGGCGCGGCCGTAGATCGGCAGGCGCAGCGCCAGGTCGGCGAGGTCGCGAGCGGACTGTTCGAGGCCCCGGGCCTCGTTGCCGAACAGCCACGCCGTGGGCTCCGCCAGAACCCGTCGCTGGGCGAGGAAATCGTCTCCCCCGACGTCGGCCGCGATGACCCGTAGCCCCGCGTCGTGGGCGCGGGCCACCGCGACATCGAGCTCGACGTCGACGACGACCGGCAGGTGGAACAGCGAGCCGGTGGTCGCACGGACGACCTTCGGGTTGTAGGGGTCGACGGTCCGCCCGGTCAAGACCACGGCGTCGGCTCCGGCGGCGTCGGCCGCGCGGATGATGGTGCCGAGGTTCCCGGGATCGCGCACCTCCTCGCAGATCGCCACGAGTCGCGGCGCGCCGTCGAATACGTCGCGCAGTGAGGTCGGTGACTGCCGCGCGACGGCGACGATGCCCTGCGGCGTGACGGTGTCGGCCATGGCGTCCAGCACCGACTCGGTCGTGAAGACGATGTCGAGCCCCGCCGCCTGCGCGGCATCGCGCACATCCTGATGACGCTCCATCGCGGCCGGCGTCGCGAACACCTCAACCACGGTGTCGGGCCGGAAGGCCAGCGCCTCACGAGCCGCCTGCGGACCTTCGAGGAGGAACAGCCCGGTCTCTTGACGGGCGCTGCGTTTGGTCAGTTTCGCGACCGCGCGCACACGCGGAGACCGGGGGTTCTCGAGCACGCTCCCATCCTACGAACAAAGGGTGTCCCCCGAATGGAGGACACCCTTTGCCGGAATACCGTGTGCGGTGCGATTACGCCTTGGGGGCGTTGACGTCGGCCGGCAGCGCCTTCTTGGCGGTCTCGATGAGCGAGGCGAAGGTCTTCGGCTCGTTCACCGCGAGCTCGGCGAGCATGCGACGGTCGACCTGCACACCCGCGAGGCCGAGGCCCTGGATGAAGCGGTTGTACGTCATGCCGTTCTGGCGGCTCGCGGCGTTGATGCGCTGGATCCACAGGCGGCGGAAGTCGCCCTTGCGCTTGCGACGGTCGCGGTACGCGTAGACGAGCGAGTGGGTGACCTGCTCCTTCGCCTTGCGGTACAGACGCGAGCGCTGCCCGCGGTAACCGGAGGCGCGCTCGAGGATGACGCGACGCTTCTTGTGGGCGTTGACAGCCCGCTTGACTCTAGCCATTTCTTCTTACTTCCTAATCTGCGTCGGCGCTCAGATGCCGAGGAGCTTCTTGGCGACCTTCGCGTCGCCGGGAGCCAGGATCTTGTCAGCCGTCAGACGGCGCGTGCGCTTGGTGGGCTTGCCCTCGAGGTTGTGGCGGAGGTTCGCCTGCTGCTTCTTGATCTTTCCGCTTCCGGTGACCTTGAAGCGCTTCTTGGCACCCGAGTGGGTCTTCTGCTTCGGCATGTCTCTATCCTTCGTTGTGGTTCCCGACGTGCGGGAGTCTGTGGGGCCGCGGGCCCGGCCGGGTTACTCGGCCGTCGCGGCTGCGGCGGGCTCGTCCGCGGGGGTCTCGCCGGAGCCGGTGCGCGCCTGGCGCGCCGCCTCCTTGTTGGCAGCCCGCTGGGCGTTCTGCTCGGTCTTGACCTCGGACTTGTTCTTGTGGGGCGCGACCACCATGACCATGTTGCGTCCGTCGATCGTGGGGTTGGACTCCACCGTGCCGAACTCGGCGACGTCCTCCGCGAACTTGCGGAGGAGGCGCACGCCCTGCTCGGGTCGCGACTGCTCACGACCGCGGAAGAGGATCATGGCCTTGACCTTGTCGCCGGCCTGCAGGAAGCCCTCGGCGCGCTTGAGCTTGGTCGTGTAGTCGTGAGCCTCGATCTTCAGGCGGAAACGCACCTCTTTGAGCACGGTGTTGGCCTGGTTGCGACGCGCTTCCTTGGCCTTCTGCGCCGTCTCGTACTTGAACTTGCCGAAGTCCATGATCTTCACCACGGGAGGCTTCGAGTTCGGGGCGACCTCGACCAGGTCGAGATCTGCTTCCTGTGCGAGGCGCAGTGCGACCTCGATGCGGACGACGCCGACCTGCTCACCCGCGGGGCCGACGAGGCGGACCTCGGGGACGCGGATGCGGTCATTGGTGCGGGGATCGCTGATGCGGAACTCCTTGTGTCGTGCGGTCGGATGCCACCGGGCTGCCTCCTCGGAGGCCGTGCGGCTCGAAGCGGGGCTTCGGGACTCACGGAGTGCCACGGGCGGAAGGTTCACACATCCACCCCGCACGACGCGGACGTCGGCTGGACGTTCTGCACCCTGCACCACGCGAGTGGCGACCTCGCGCGAGCGAGGCGGAGTGCGGGACCCGGTAGCCTGGAGCGGCAAGCGCGGGTGGGATGTGATCCACTTTCGATCCGGAGCAGAACACTCCGGTGCCCGTGAAGTCTATCAGAAAGCGAACCGTGGACACCACTGCCTCCTCCCCCGATCCCCACGACCACGCGGAGGCGCAGCGCCTCGCCCGCTGGGAGGAGCAGGAACGCGCCGCAGCATCCGCCACGCGCGACATCGCCGACGTGCCCGCCGTCGAGGTCATCACGACCGCGGCCGTGCATCTGATGAGCGCCGCCGCCGTCAAAGTCGGCCTCGCCGACGACCCCGCAGCTCAGACCGACCTCGACGAGGCGCGCAAGCTGATCAACGCCCTCGCGGGGCTCATCACGGCGGGTGCACCGGAGATCAGCGACATGCACGCGCGGTCGCTGCGCGACGGGCTGCGCTCGGTGCAGCTCGCGTTCCGCGAGGCATCCGTCATTCCCGATGCGATCGGCCAGGGCCCCGGCGAGAAGTGGACCGGTCCCGTCACCTGACCCGCCCCGCGCTCCCCCGCTCCCCCGCACGAGAGCCCGCCCCGCCCCGTGCCGCCCACGGCGCGCTCGAAGCCCCGCGAAACCTCCCTTGTGTACGCATTTGCGGCGTGTTGCGTGACATAAGCGAGGTTTCGCGGGGCTCGGATGCCACGGCGAGCGCGCGGGGGTCAGGCGCGCAGCAGCTTGACGGTCAGCGAGTCGACCAGCACCGCGATGCGGTCATCGGCCGCCCACCGCGCGGCGAGGCGCTGCAGGATCGCGTCGAGGGCGCTCTGTTCGAGTCCGTCCACGAGGTGCAGACGGACGACGAGCTCGGGGCCACGCAGCCGTCCGGTCGGGTCGCCGTCGGCGACGGAGAGATCGATCACCCCGAGTTCGGCGGCGATGCTCTCCTGCAATCCCGCATAGACCTCCGGCGACAGGTGCGCGCTCTCCCAGCGCTGCCCTTGCGCGAGCGCCCACACCGCAGGCCGTCGCAGAACGAACTCGGTCTCCGAGCCCGGGTCCACGACGATGAGTTCGGTGTCGTCGGCCGCTGCCGACAAAGCCGTGCGGACGCCGTCCGCCGGCACGGGACGCGCTTTCGGATCCCACGCGGCCATCGCCGACACCGAGGTGAACACCGGAAGGACGCGGCGGCCATCGGGCGCCGCGAGGGTCACGATCGACAGCTCCTGCGTCTTGTCGACGAGATGACCGGACGGAGCGACGCCCACGTCCCCCGCCTCGGCGACCAGCGGGATCAGCAGGCGCGCCGACCGGTACGCCTCGACGATCGCCGCGGCGTCGCCGCTCCCCGCGTGGAACGCCGAGAGCGCAGCCAGCAGTCCGGGGTCGGCGGTGCCGTCATCACCGGCGTGGGGATTCGGCTCGAAGCTGCGCCCCCCCCAGGGGACGCCCGCCGAGTCGGCGGGCGCACAGGCGTGCGCCTCGCCGGAGCCGGGCGTCTCGGCCGGATCGTCAGCCCGCGGCGACATCCAGCGCCTCGGCGAGCGTGAACGCGCCCGCATAGAGAGCCTTGCCGACGATGGCACCCTCGACGCCGAGCGGCACCAGCTCGCGCAGCGCCGCGATGTCGTCGAGGTTCGAGATCCCGCCGGAGGCGACCACCGGGCGGGTCGTGCGGGTCGTGACCTCGCGCAGCAGCTCGATGTTCGGGCCCTTCAGCGTGCCGTCCTTCGTGACGTCGGTGACGACGTACCGGCTGCAGCCGGCGTCTTCGAGGCGGTCGAGCACCTGCCACAGGTCGCCGCCGTCACGCGTCCAGCCGCGGGCAGCCAGCGTCGTCCCGCGCACGTCGAGGCCGACGGCGATCGCGTCGCCGTAGCGCCCGATGACGTCGGCGGCCCATTCCGGATTCTCCAGCGCCGCCGTGCCGAGATTGATGCGGGCAGCCCCCGAATCGAGTGCGGCCTCGAGCGTCGCGTCGTCGCGGATGCCGCCGGAGAGTTCCACCTGCACGCCGCGCATCTGCTTGATGACCTTGCGCATGATCGCCGTGTTGTTGCCACGGCCGAAGGCCGCGTCGAGGTCGACGAGGTGGATCCACTGGGCGCCGTCCTCGGCCCACGCGAGCGCCGCGTCGACGGGGTCGCCGTAGTTCGTCTCCGAGCCGGCTTCGCCCTGCGTGAGGCGCACGGCCTTCCCGCCGGCGACATCGACAGCGGGAAGCAGGATCAGTTCAGGGGTCGACGCGAAATCGTTCATGGCTCCAGAGAAGGGGTGGGGCGCGGCCGAGCGGCGCGCGGCGTGTCGGGGCTCGGTGAGAGCCGTGAAGAGACTACCGGGACTGCGGCAGCGACGAGATCCAGTTGCGCAGCAGACGAATGCCCGCAGCGCCGCTCTTCTCGGGGTGGAACTGCGTCGCCGACAGCGGGCCGTTCTCGACCGCGGCGAGGAAGGGGGCCCCGTAGTCGCACCACGTGACCACCGGCGCACGGAACGGCTTCATGGGCTCCAGCGTCCAGTGCTGGGCGCCGTAGGAGTGCACGAAGTAGAAACGCTCATCGGCGATCCCGTCGAAGAGCACCGACCCTTCGCCCGGGCGAACGGTGTTCCAGCCCATGTGCGGCAGGACGGGCGCGTCGAGTTCGGTCACGGCGCCAGGCCACTCGCCGAGCCCCGGGGTGTCGATGCCGCGCTCCACGCCCAGCTCGAACATGACCTGCATGCCCACGCAGATGCCGAGGACGGGCAGCCCACCGGACAGACGCCGCTCGATCATCTCGTCGCCGCGACTGGCCCGCAGCGCGTCCATGACGGCGCTGAACGCACCGACGCCCGGGACCAGCAGACCGGCCGCATCCTGGATGAGACCACGGTCGTCGGTGAGGCGCGCGTCGGCGCCGGCGGCGATCAGGGCCTTCACCGCCGAGTGCACGTTGCCCGAACCGTAGTCGAGCACCGCGACCAGCGGCGCCGTCACAGAGCACCCTTCGTGCTGGGGATCCCCGTGACGAGCGGATCGAGCGCCTTCGCTTGGCGGAACGCGCGGGCGAACGCCTTGTACTCCGCCTCGGCGATGTGGTGAGGATCACGTCCGCCGAGAACGGTCACGTGCACCGTCAGCCCCGCGTTGAAGGCGATCGCCTCGAAGGTGTGGCGCACGAGCGACCCCGTGAAATGACCACCGATGAGGTGGAACTCGTAGCCTGCCGGCTCGCCGGAGTGCACGAGGTACGGCCGGCCGCTGATGTCGACGACGGCCTGAGCGAGCGCCTCGTCGAGGGGCACCAGGGCATCGCCGTAGCGCGAGATCCCGGACTTGTCGCCGAGGGCCTGACGGATCGCCTGGCCCAGGACGATCGCGACGTCCTCCACGGTGTGGTGGGCGTCGATCGGCGTGTCGCCTGACGCACGCACCGTGAGATCGGTCAGCGAGTGCTTCGCGAACGCGGTCAGCAGGTGGTCGAAGAAGGGCACTGACGTGTCGATGCGGCTCTGGCCGGTGCCATCGAGGTCGAGCTCGAGCTCGACCGTCGACTCACTCGTCGCACGGCGGATCGAGGCCGTGCGGGGGGCGGTGTCGGTCATGCCCTGAGTCTAGCGAGGCGAACGGATGCCCCGTGGTGTCGCGCGGGGCTGCTCCCACCGCCGACGCGCGCGCGAATCGGCCGCGGTCAGGTGTGCGCACCGCCCGGCCCGAGTGAGGCGAGCGCGTCGAGGAACGCGGTCGACTCGGCCTCGGTGCCCGCCGTGACGCGCAGACTACGCGGCAGCCCGACGTCGCGGATCAGCACACCTTGGTCGTAGAGCGCCTGCCACGTCGCTGCGGGGTCATCCACCCCGGCGAACAGCACGAAGTTCGTCCAGCTCTCGAACGGCTCGTAGCCGAGCGCGTCGAGCGTGACGGAGATGCGGTCGCGCTGGGCGACGATCTCGTCGACCGTCGCGAGCATCGCCGGCGCATGCCGCAGGGCGGCGATCGCCGCCGCCTGCGTGAGACCGCTGAGGTGATACGGGAGCCGCACGAGATGCAGCGCGTCGATCACGGCGGGATCGGCGGCGAGGTAGCCGACGCGGGCGCCCGCGAACGCGAACGCCTTGCTCATGGTGCGTGACACGACGAGCCGCTCGCGACCGGGGAGCAGGGTCAGGGCGGACCGGGAGTCGTGGGGCGCGAATTCCTGGTAGGCCTCGTCGACGATCACGATGCCATCGGTCGCCTCGTACACGGCCTCGATCACGTCGAGGCCCAAGGGCGTGCCGGTGGGATTGTTCGGCGCGCAGAGGAAGACGAGATCGGGATCCGCCTGCTCGATCTGACGGCGCGCGTCGTCGGCGTCGAGCGTGTAGTCGACGCCGCGCGTGCCGGCGATGTACTCCGCCCCCGTCGCCCGGGTCAGCAGAGGGTACATCGAATAGGTCGGCGCGAAGCCGAAAGCGGTCCGCCCCGGCCCTCCGAAGGCCTGCAGCAGGTGCTGCAGGACTTCGTTCGAGCCGTTGGCCGCCCAGATCTGGTCAGCGGCGAGCCCGTGCCCCAGGTAGTCCGCGAATCCCTCGCGCAACACGGTGAACTCACGGTCGGGATAGCGGTTCACCTCGCGCACGGCCCGTGCGATCGCATCCACGATGTCGTCTGCGACGTCTTCGGGGACGGGGTGGGTGTTCTCGTTGACGTTGAGGGCCACCGGCAGCGGGGCCTGGGGTGCGCCGTAGGGCTTCAGGCCGCGCAGATCGGGTCTCAGGGGGAGGTCATCCAGACTCGCACTCACAGCCCCATCGTAGAGCGGTGTCGGCGGGCCGGATGCTTCGGGTGACACGCCGGCGTACCGCCGCGTCAGCGCGCCGGAGCGTACTGCTGCGGGATGGCGATGCTCTCGCCGGCCTCGATGGCTCCGGACGGCAACGCGTTCAGACGCACGATCTCGTCCACGACGTCGCGCGGGTCGACGCCCGGCGCGACGTCCTGCGCGATCGACCACAGCGTGTCGCCGGGCATGACCGTCACGTGGGAGAACGTACCGGCAGGTGCGCCGTTCTCGTTCGACGCGAGCGCCCCGCCACTGGAGAGGATCACGACGCTCAGAGCGATCGCGGCGGGGACCGAGACGAGCATCGCCACGACACGACGACCGCGCGTCGTGAGACGCAGCCGCGTGGCGGGCACGCGGGTGGCCAGAGCGGGGTGTGCGGACATGTCGATGGTGGTCATGGTCCCTCCTCAGGGCGGTGCCTCGGATGTCGGGATCTTCGTGCCCGAACCTCGCGACGCGAGGATCAGGTCAGAAGTTCTGTTCCGAAGATATCTTCGATGTATCGGACTGTCAAGCGATCTCGAACTCGGAGGCGAATCGAAAGCGACACGCGGACGCCTGGCATCCGACGCCGTTCCGACCGGATACGGTTTCGATGACGACAGCACATCACCGACCTCCGACATTCGAAGAAGAGATCCATCGGAGGCGGACGATCCGTGAGGAGAACGCCATGGAGAAGCCGCAGACACGCCGGCGCAAGAGCCTGAGCGAGAAGCAGCTGGCGATCCTCGACGTGATCCAGCAGTCGATCTCACGGCACGGCTACCCGCCGAGCATGCGCGAGATCGGCGACGCGGTGGGGCTGAAGTCGCTCTCCAGCGTCACGCACCAGCTGAACCAGCTCGAGCTGAGCGGCTACCTGCGACGCGACGCCGGCAAGACGCGCGCCATGGAGGTCCTGATCGATCTGCCCGGCGCGGCGACCGAGAACCCGGCCGACCTGTCGCCGGCCCTCGGCGATGCGGCACTCGTGCCGCTGGTCGGCCGTATCGCGGCGGGCGTTCCCATCACCGCCGACCAGCAGGTCGAGGAGATCTTCCCGCTCCCCCGCCAGCTCGTGGGCAAGGGAGACCTGTTCATGCTCAAGGTGAGCGGGGAATCGATGATCGACGCCGCCATCTGCGACGGCGACTGGGTGGTCGTGCGCTCGCAGGCGACCGCCGACAACGGTGAGATCGTCGCCGCGATGCTCGACGGGGAGGCGACGGTGAAGACGTTCCGTCAGCGCGACGGCCACACCTGGCTGCTGCCGCGCAACAGCGCGTTCGAGCCGATCCTCGGCGACGAGGCGGTCGTTCTGGGCAAGGTGGTGGCGGTGCTGCGCGCCGTCTGAGCGCTGTCCGCGCCCGTCCGACACAATGTCGGTGTGACTGCCCGCACTCCGCGTCGCCCGCACGCACACCGCGCGGCGCCCGATCCACGCGACGCGCCTTCCGTACGTCGGCGAGTGGGCGCATGGCGCGCGTGGCTTTCGGCGATCTGCCTGATCGTCGCGGCGATCCTGGTCCCGGTGTCGATCGTCGGCGCCTGGGCGCGAGCGCAGCTGGTCGATGAGGATGCCTTCGTGGCGACCCTCGCGCCCCTGTCGTCCGACGCGGACGTTCGGCAGATGATCGTCGACGAGACCATGCGCGCGATCACCACCCAGACCGACTTCGGCGCGCTCACATCGGACGTCATCGACGCGGTGGCGTCGCTCGGGCTGCCGGCGAGCGCCGTGTCGGCGCTCGACCTTCTGAAAGAGCCCGCCGCCGCGGGGCTCGAGGGGATCGTCCGGCGCGGGATCACCGATGTCGTGGACTCGGATCGGTTCTCGGAGATCTGGGCGACGACGCTTCGCACGACCCATCGCGCGCTGGTCACGGCGGCGACCTCCGATGGCGGCGGCCTCGTCGTCCGCACCGAAGACGGTGTCGGCATCCAGATGGGCGAGATCGTCTCGCAGGTGCGGCAGGGCCTGCAGGCCCGGGATGCCCGCGTGGCGCGACTCATCCCCCAGGTCGATCACGTCATCGTCCTCGGCGACGGCCAGTCCCTGCAGCTGCTGCGCTCGGGGTACGGCCTCGTCGTCGCCGCGGGGTGGTGGCTGCCGTTCCCGACGATCGGCCTCTTCGTCCTCGGCGTGCTGCTCGCACGACGGCGCACGACCGCGCTGCTCGGAGCCGGCGTCGCGCTTCTGGTGGGCGGAATCGTGCTCGTCGCCGGCATCGCGATCGGCTCGGCCGCCGTCTCGACCGCCGCGTCCGGATCCGGCCTCTCCCCCGCCGGCCTCGGCGCCGTCTACGGGCTGCTCTCCGAGGCGCTCTCGCGCACCGCCGTCGTCACGGCGTTCGTCGGCGCCGTCGTGGCCGCGCTGGCGTGGTCGCGCAGCGGCGGGCGCACACCGTCACGATTGCGGATGAGCCTCGGTGCGCTGAACGCGGAGGCTCGGCGCGCACTCGCGCTGCGGGGTCTGGACACCGGAGCGTTCGGCGCCTGGCTTTTCCGGCATCCGACGGCGATCGGCGTGATGCTTCTCGTGCTCGCCATCGTCTGGCTCGCTCTGCTGCGCCCGCTCACCCTCGGCGACGCGGCGGGGGTCTTCGCCGTGCTCCTGATCACCTGGTGGCTCAGTGCACTTTTGCAGCGTCGCCCCGACGAGCGCGGCGACGACTCCGCGACCGAGCGGGGCTGAGGGCCAGGCAGGGGGCATCCGGGCACCCGAGAGATCGGGGCATCGGATGGCGACAGACACGAAAGGCGATGAACACGCGCCGTCGACGGATAGCGTGGAGTGATGGTCTCGGTGCATCCCTTCGGTTCTTGGCCGTCCCCGCTGTCGGCGCAGTGGGCCTCGTCCGCCGCCCCCCGATTCGAGGGCGCGGCATTCGTGGGCGACGAGATCTGGTGGGGCGAGTCGTTGCCCGCCGAGGGCGGCCGCACGACGGTTCGCCGCCGCACCGCCGCGGGCACCGTCGACACCGTGCTGCCGTCGCCGTGGAGCGCACGGTCGCGGGTGCACGAGTACGGCGGCGGCGCGTGGACGGCGACCGAGACGGGCATCCTGCTGTTCGTCGAGAAGACCGATCAGCGGGTGTGGGCCCTCGGCCCCGACGGAGTCCCCCGCGCACTCACGCCCGAGGATCCGGCGGCGCGCTACGGCGGCCTGCGCCGGCGGCACGGTGCCCTGCTCGCCGTCCTCGAGCGGGGCACCGACGGCATCCCCCATCGCGCGATCGTGCGCATCGCGATCGAGGGCCCCGAGCCACGGGTGACCGAACTGGTCTCGGGGAGCGACTTCGTCGCCCAGCCGGACCTCTCCCCGGACGGCACGCGGCTCGCGTGGGTCGCGTGGGACCATCCGCACATGCCGTGGGAGCGCACCGAGGTCCGGGTCGGCGTGATCGAGAACGGACGCGTCGCGGACGCGCGTGCCGTCACCTCCGGCGAGACATCGGCCCTGCAGCCGACGTGGCGCACGGACGATGAGCTCGTCGTCATCGATGAGCCGACAGGCCGATGGAACCTCTGGTCGGTCGAGGTCGGCGCCGACGACGGGCCATCGGCGACGCTGCACCCGCTCGCGCCGGCGGACGCCGACACCGGTGGCGGGCTGTGGGTGCTCGGGCAGCGCTGGTACGGCCTGCTCGGAGAAGGACGCCTCGCCGCGATTCGCACGAACGGCACCGACGCTCTCGTGATCGTCGACTCCGACGGCACGGTCACGCAGGTCGCTCTGCCGGCGTCGTCGCGCCTCGCGATCGACGACGCCCGCCCCGGCGCCGTCCTCGTCTCCGGCGCGGGACGGCAGGGCACCGGCATCTGGCTCGTGACCGCCGACGGCGAGGTCGCCCGGGTCGCCGGTGCGGACTCCCCGGAGGCCGACTGGATGCCCGTGGGAAGGCCGGTGACCTTCGCGGGACCGCACGGCGAGGTGCACGCCTATGACTTCGCTCCGACCCATCCCGACGTCCGCGCGCCCGAGGGCGAGCTGCCGCCCTACGTCGTCTTCGTCCACGGCGGGCCCACGGCGCACGTCGGCGGCATCGCCGATGCGAAGACGGCGTTCTTCACGAGCCGCGGAATCGGAGTCCTCGATGTGAACTACGGCGGATCCACCGGATACGGGCGCGCCTACCGCGAGCGCCTCGACGGGCAGTGGGGCATCGTGGACGTCGACGACGTCGCCGCTGCCGCATCGGGTCTCGCCTCCGCCGGACGAGCCGATGAGGACCGTCTGGCGATCGAAGGCGGCTCGGCCGGGGGCTGGACGGTGCTCGGTGCGCTCGTGCGCACCGACGTCTTCCGCGCGGGCATCTCACGCTACGGCGTCGGTGACGCACGCGCGCTGGCGGAGGACACGCACGATTTCGAGGCCCACTACCTCGACGGGCTCATCGGGCCCCTGCCCGATGCCGAGGCGCTCTACGTCGAACGCTCGCCGCTCAGCCATCCGGACCGCCTGCGCGCCCCGATGCTCATCCTGCAGGGCAGTGACGACGCCGTCGTGCCGCCCGCGCAGGCCGAAGCGATCCGCGATGCCCTCGCCACGCGGCACGTGCCCCACGCCTACGTGCTGTACGACGGCGAAGGGCACGGATTCCGCCGCGCCGAGTCGATCGTCGACGCACTCGAGAAAGAGGTCGCCTTCCTCGGCGCCGTGTTCGGTTTCGACACTCCGGGCATCCCGCCGCTGCCCCTGGACTGAACGACGGCGCGCCCTCCCCGATCTGCTCGTCGGGACGAGGGCGCGCCGTGTGTGTGGCGATCAGCCGAGCTCGTCGCGGAGGATCGCCGCCCCCGCGCTCAACGCGCTCAGCTTCTGCAGAGCGACGCCGCGAGGGAACGGCGCCATGCCGCAGTTGGTGCTCGGGATGAGCTTGTCGGCGTCGACGAAGGCGAGCGCGCGGCGCAAGGTGTCGGCGACCTCCTCCGGCGTCTCGACCGTCTCGTTGGCCACATCGATGGCCCCGAGCATGACCTTCTTGCCGCGGATGAGCTCGATGAGGTCCATCGGGACGTGCGAGTTCTGGCACTCCAACGACACGATGTCGACGGACGAGCGCTGCAGGAGCGGGAACGACTCCTCGTACTGTCGCCACTGCGACCCGAGTGTCGCCTTCCAGTCGGTGTTCGCGGTGATTCCGTAGCCGTAGCAGATGTGCACGGCGGTCTGGGCACGCAGGCCCTCCGCAGCCCGCTCGAGGGCCGCGACACCCCAGTCCTTGACCTCGTCGAAGAAGACGTTGAACGAGGGCTCGTCGAACTGGATGATGTCGACGCCCGCGGCCTCGAGGGCCTTCGCCTCTTCGTTGAGGATGCCCGCGAACTCCCACGCGAGCTTCTCGCGGCTCTTGTAGTGCGAATCGTAGAGCGTGTCGACCATCGTCATCGGGCCGGGAAGGGCCCATTTGATCGGACGATCCGTGCTCGCACGCAGGAAGGTCGCGTCGTCGACGAACACCGGACGCTCCCGGCGCACCTCGCCGACGACCGTCGGCACGCTCGCGTCGTAACGGTTGCGGATGCGGACGGTCTCGCGCTTGTCGAAGTCGACGCCGCTCAGGTTCTCGATGAACGTCGTGACGAAGTGCTGGCGGGTCTGCTCGCCGTCGCTGAGGATGTCGATGCCGCGGCGGGTCTGCTCGTGCACGGCGATACGAAGGGCGTCCTGCTTTCCCTCGATCAGGGTGTCGCCCTGCAGGCTCCACGGCGACCAGAGCACTTCGGGCTGCGCGAGCCACGACGGCTTCGGCAGGCTGCCGACGGTCGTGGTCGGCAGCAGGGCGTGCACCGGGGACGATCCTTCGGCGCTCATGCGACGGATGCCGCGACGCCGAAGGCCCACTGCTCGAGCACGTCGCGGTGCGGCTCGATGAAGTGCTCCTGGGTGTACCGGCCCTGTGTCAGGGCGAGCTGGCTGCGCTCGACGCGGTCGTAGTCGATCTGCGTGCGCGAGAAATCCTGCGCCTCCAGGCTCGGCCGGTACACGGCCGGAGCTGCGGAGTTGGCGTTGTAGATCTCGGGTCGGTAGATCTTCTGGAAGCTCTCCATCGCGCTGATCGTGCCCGCGAGCTGCAGATCGGTGTAGTCGGTGAGCAGATCGCCCGAGAAGTAGAACGCGAGCGGGGCGACACTTCCGCGCGGCATGAAGTAGCGCACCTGCAGGCCCATCCTGCCGAAGTACTCGTCGGTCAACGACGAGGCCTCCTGGCGATACTCGACACCGAGGATCGGGTGGTGGTTGTCGGTGCGCCGATACGTCTTGCTCGTCGAGACGCTGATGCAGATCACGGGCGGCTGCCCGAACCGCTCGCGGTAGGCGTCCGAATCGAGGAAGCCTCGGAAGAGCCGCCCGTGCAGCTCACCGAAGTCCTCTGGAACGGCGGGCCCGCCGCTCTCCTTCGCGCGGGCCGCCGCCTCGGGCAGCAGCACGCTGAAGTCGTAGTCGCGCACGTAGGACGAGAAGTTGTTCCCGACGATCCCGTGGGTCCGTGCTCCGGTCTCTCGGTCCAGGATGTGGACGTCGAGAACTTCGAGCAGGGGGAACCGCTGATCAGCGCCGTCCGCGGCGAACTGCAACTGCACCGAGACGATGTCGAGCTCGAGCGTGTAGCGATCGCCCGCGGGGTTGTCCCATTGCGCGAGATCGTTGAACCTGCGGTCGATCATCGTCAGGGCGTTCCGGAGGTTCTGCTGGCGATGCTCGCCCCGGGCGAGGTTGGCGAAGTTCGTCGTGATCCGCGAGCTCTCGGCAGGCGTGTAGTCCTCGTCGAAGCGGGTGGTGGCGATGCTGAACGAGAAGTCGTCCGTCATGAGAGGTCAGTCCTGTGAACAGGAGGCCGTGCGCGGCCTCGGTCAAAAAAGTCCTCTTCCATCGTGCAGGCCCCATCGAGATATCGGGTAACCAGCCGGGACTATGGCGTCATATAGTGTCTGCCTATGGCTCAGGGATCCGGCGGACTCACGCTCCAGCACCTGCGATACTTCATCGACGTCGCCGCCGAGGGGTCGATATCGGCCGCGGCCGATCTGCGGTACGTCGCGCAGCCCACCATGTCGGCCGCGATGAAAGAGCTCGAGTCGCGCGTGGGCCGGACTCTGCTCACCCGCTCCGCGCGGGGCGTCGGTCTGACCGCCGACGGGGCGGAGTTCCTCGGGTATGCACGGCAGGTGCTCGAGCAGGTCGAGCTGCTCGAGCAGCGGTATCTGGGCCGACCGCCGTCGCGGCGCCTGCTCGGGATCTCCACGCAGCACTACTCGTTCGCGGTCGATGCGTTCGTGCGGATGGTCCGCGCCAGCGGCGCCGCGCAGTACGAGTTCGCCCTGCGGGAGACGCGCACGTGGGACATCATCGACGATGTCCGCACGCTCCGCAGCGAACTCGGCATCCTCTACCGCAACGACTTCAACCGCAAGGTCATCGACCGACTGCTCCGCGACAACGCCCTGTCCTTCCATCCGCTCTTCGTCGCCGAACCGCACATCTTCGTCTCACGGAAAAACCCCCTGGCCGCCCGCGAGCGTGCGACCCTCGCCGACCTCGAGGGACTGCCCCGACTCACCTTCGATCAGGGTGCCAACAACGCGTTCTACTTCGCCGAGGAGATCCTCTCCACCTCGTCGAGCGATCAGGAGATCCGCGTCTCGGACCGAGCGACGATCTTCAACCTCATGATCGGTCTGAACGGCTACACGATCTCGACCGGCATCATCAGCGACCAGCTCGACCCCGAGATCGTCGCGATCCCGCTCGAGGTCGACGAGCGCATCGAGATCGGATGGATCGACCACGCGTCGATCCCCCTCACCGATCAGGCCCAGCGGTACCTCGCCGAGGTACGCACCGTCGTCGCCGGATTCGGCGTCGCCCTGCTGGGCTGAGCCACGGCGAGGGCCGACCGCCGCCCGCCCCGTCAGACGGCGTACGGCGCGAGGCGTCCGCCGAGGATGGCGGGGACGTGGGCGTGGAGCACCGTTCCGTCGGCTCCGTGCTCCTGGCTGAGGATGATCCCGTGCTCGTGCACCGCGGAGACGAGGTCGCCACGGTCGTACGGCACGACGGCGCGGATCTCGACCGCGGGCAGCGGAAGGGTCCGCTCGATCGTCTCGCGGAGCTCGTCGATGCCCTCTCCGGTGCGCGACGAGACGAACTGCGCGTTCGGCGCGAGCCCCCGGAGCACGAGGCGCGTGTCGTCGTCGAGGAGGTCGGCCTTGTTGAACACGACGATCTCGGGGAGGTCCCGCGCCCCGACGTCCCCGATGACGTCGCGGACCGTCGCGAGCTGCGCCGCCGGGTCGGGGTGCGACCCGTCGACGACGTGCACGATGACATCCGCATCGCCGACCTCTTCGAGGGTCGAGCGGAACGCCTCGACCAGCTGGTGCGGGAGGTTCCGCACGAAGCCGACCGTGTCGGTGAGCGTGTAGATGCGGCCGTCGGATGTCTCGGAGCGCCGCACCGAGGTGTCGAGCGTGGCGAACAGGGCGTTCTCGACGAGCACACCGGCGCGGGTCAGGCGATTCAGCAGGCTCGACTTGCCGGCATTCGTGTACCCGGCGATCGCGACGGCGGGGATCGTGTGGCGGCGACGCTCGGCGCGCTTGGCCTCGCGCGCGGGAGCGAAGTCGCGCAGCTGACGACGCAGCTGCGCCATCTTCGTGCGGATGCGACGACGGTCGAGCTCGATCTTCGTCTCACCCGGTCCGCGCGAGCCCATGCCCGCTCCTCCCGCGCCGACCTGCCCACCGGCCTGACGGCTCATCGAGTCACCCCAGCCACGCAGACGCGGCAACAGGTACTCGAGTTGGGCGAGCTCGACCTGCGCCTTGCCCTCGCGGCTCTTGGCGTGCTGGCTGAAGATGTCGAGGATGACGGTCGTCCGGTCGATGACCTTGACCTTCACGACGTCCTCCAGCGCACGCCGCTGGCTCGGCGCGAGCTCGGTGTCGGCGATCACGGTGTCGGCTCCGACCGCGGCGACGAGGTCCCGCAGCTCGGCGGCCTTGCCCCGGCCGATGTAGGTGGCGGGATCGGGATGCGGGCGGCGCTGGAGGACACCGTCGAGAACGACCGCTCCGGCCGTCTCGGCGAGCGCGGCGAGTTCGCGCAGCGAATTCTCGGCATCCTCGTGCGAGCCCTGCGGATAGACGCCGACGAGGACGACGTTCTCGAGGCGCAGCTGCCGGTACTCGACCTCGGTGACGTCCTCGAGTTCGGTGGAAAGCCCCGGCACACGGCGCAACGCCGCGCGCTCCTCTCGATCCCACTGATCTCCGTCGGTGTCGCCGTACGAGACGGTGTCGGCATCCTGCAGCGCCTGTGCGGCGCCGAACACCCGCACCCCCGACCGGGATTCGGCGCGGGCGAGAACCCGGTCGACCGGATCGATCGGGTCGGCGCCGAGCGCCGTGTGCTCGGGGACGTCGGTGTCCACGGGGCCGTTGCTGCCGGTGAGGCCGGTGGTGTCTGTCATTCGTTCCTTCTCGTGCTGAGCCTTGTAGTTTAGCGGCACGAGAGCGGGTGCGGCTCGGGTACGCTCGCAGGATGGGGAGCGACCACTACTTCAGTGCGTCTCCGTCCAGCGCCGAGCACCTCCGCCGCATCCGCGTCACCCTCTCGGGCCGCACCGGCGAAGTCACCACCGCTGGCGGGGTCTTCAGTCCCGATCACGTCGACGGTGGCACCGGAGTGCTCCTCGCCAGCACCCCGCCTCCCCCACCCGGAGGGCACCTGCTCGATCTCGGGTGCGGCTGGGGTCCGATCGCGCTGAGCCTCGCCGTCGCCGCGCCGCACGCGCAGATCTGGGCGGTGGACGTCAACGAACGCGCCCTCGACCTGGTGCGCCGCAACGCCGCCGAATGGGGGCTCGACAACATCACCGCGGTCCTGCCGGATGAGGTGCCGGGCGACGTGACGTTCCGATCGATCCGGTCGAATCCACCCATCCGTGTGGGCAAGAACGAACTGCACGGCCTGCTGGAGCGGTGGCTGCCGCGGCTCGACGAGCGCAGCGATGCGTGGCTCGTCGTCCAGCGCAACCTCGGTTCGGATTCGCTGCAGCGGTGGCTGGCGGCGACGTTCCACCCGGGCTACACCGTGACCCGGGCCGCGACCGGCCGCGGGTTCCGCGTGCTCAAGGTGCGTCGCCACGGCAGCCCCGCGACGAGCCCCATCGAGATCATCGGTGAGTGACGCCGGGTCGGCCCAGCGCCGCGTGCCGATCGAACCGCAGCGTGTGGATGCCCCGCTGACGTCGTCGGCTGTGCTCCTCACTCTCGCCCTGACCGACGCCCAAAACGCCGTCGCGACCGTCCGAGACGTGCTCTCCAGCGTCGAGGACATCACGAAGAACGTCGCCTTCCGCGACCTGTCCGCCGCCCTCGCGTGCACCGTGGGGATCGGAAGCGACATGTGGGATGCCGTCACCGGCGCTCCTCGCCCCGCCGAGCTGCACCCCTTCCGCGACGTGCGCGGCGCGGTGCACACGGCGCCGGCGACCGAGGGCGACGTGCAGCTCCACCTCCGCGCGAATCGGCGAGACCTGTGCTTCGAGTTGGAGCGCCAACTCCTCGACCGCTTCGGCGACAGCGTGCGCGTCGTCGACGAGACGATCGGCTTCCGCTACTTCGACGCCCGCGACCTCCTGGGCTTCGTCGACGGAACGGCGAACCCGGTGGGTGCCGCGCTCCCGGCATCCACCATCGTCGGCACGGAAGACCCCGCCGCAGAAGGCGGCAGCTACCTGGTCGTGCAGAAGTACGTGCATCGGATGGATGCCTGGACGGCGCTCACCGCCGAGCAGCAGGAAGCGGTGATCGGGCGCACCAAGAGCGACAATGTCGAACTCGACGACGCGGCCGCGCCCGACCAGAAGGCGCACAAGACGCTCGCCACGATCGTCGACGACGACGGGGTCGAGCACGACATCCTGCGCGACAACATGCCGTTCGGTTCACCCGGACGCGGAGAGTTCGGCACGTACTTCATCGGCTACACGCGACGGCTGTGGGTCATCGAGAAGATGCTCGAGCGCATGTTCATCGGCGATCCGCCCGGAAAGCACGATCGGCTGCTGGATGCCTCGACGGCGCTCACCGGCGGCGTCTACTTCGTTCCGCCCGCGGAGCTGCTGGCCGGCCTCGGAGACTGAGTCGCCGCGGCGGCAGGCCCCGGATGCCGCGTCAGGCCAGCGCGACCTCGCCCGAGAACACGAGGGCGGCCGGCCCCGAGAGCAGCACGTGCGGTCCGTCCGCATGCGGGACCACGCGGACGCCGAGGGTGCCGCCGGGCACATCGACGGTCCAGGCGTCCGGAGCCGCCGGCCCCGCCCAGTGGCGCACCGCGAGTGCGGAAGCCGCCACACCGGTGCCGCACGACAGGGTCTCGCCGACGCCCCGCTCGAACACACGCATCCGGATCGCGCCGACGCCGCCGCGCACGAGCGGGTCGGCGGGCACGACGAACTCGACGTTCGCCCCGTGCGGGGGCGCCGGGGTCAGCACCGGCTGCGCCGTGAGGTCGAGCTCGTCGAGCTCTGCGGTGGATCCGAGCGCCACGACGACGTGCGGGTTTCCGACGTCGATGCCGACACCGGGCCGGGGCACGTCCAGTCCGCGCGCACGGATCACCACATCCGATTCGTCGATCGTGAACGGCCCGAGGTCGACTTCGAACCCGAGTTCGCTGCGGGTGAGCGTCTTGACGCCGGCGCGGGTGCCGATGCGCAGCGGCGCGTCGTCGATCGTCGCGAGGCCCGTGTCGACGAGGTACTTCGCGAACACGCGGGTGCCGTTGCCGCACATCTCGGCGGCGGAGCCGTCGGCATTGCGGTAGTCCATGAACCACTCCGCGTCGCTCGTCGCGGCCCCCTCCGCGATCGCCGCGGAGCGCACGACGCGCAGGATGCCGTCGGCGCCGATGCCGAATCTGCGATCGCACAGCGCCGCGACCTGATCGTCGGACAGGGCGAGGGACCCCTCGGGGTCGGCGACGATCACGAAGTCGTTGCCCGTACCGTGCCCCTTCGTGAACGCGACCGTCTGTGCCATGCGCTCAGTCTACGGTCGCGCCCTCTCGCGGTGCCTGCCGCATCGAACACGCGCGGATCACACCGCCGCGTCGACCAGTGCCCCGGCGTCGACGTCGGGGGCGACCCAGCGCAGGTCGTCGTAGCGACGGAACCACGAGACCTGGCGGCGCGCGTAACGGCGCGTGAGTGCCTGCGTCTGCGCGATCGCCTCACCCTCGTCGAGCGACCCGGTCAGCTGTGCGAGCGCCTGGGCGTACCCGATCGCGCGGGATGCCGTGGCTCCGCGCTCCAGGCCCCGCTCGCGCAGCCCCGCCACCTCGTCCAGGAGCCCCGCCGTCCACATCCCCTCGACCCGGCGGTCGAGACGCTCGACGAGGTCCGTGCGCGGCACATCGACGCCGAGAAGGGTCGTGGACTCATGCCACAGCGCCGGTGCCGCGGGGAGCACCGCGCCGTGCGTGTGCGCCCCCTGGCCCAGCACCTCGAGCGCCCGGATGAGGCGACGGGCATTGCGGGGATCGACCCGCTCCGCCGTCGCCGGATCGAGCGACCGCAGCCGGGCGTACAGGGCGGCTGCGCCGTCGCGTTCGAGCTCGGCTTCGAGGTCGGCGCGCAAGGCCTCGTCGCGCGGTGGAAAGCGGAAATCGTGGACGATGCTCGATACGTACAGCCCCGACCCCCCGACCACGATGGCGTCCGCGCCGCGGTCGAAGACATCCGTGATCGCCGCACGGGCGGCGTCCTGGTATGCCGCGACGGCGGCCTCATCCGTCACCTCGAGGACGTCGAAGAGATGGTGCGGGATGCCGCGGCGCTCGGCCTCGGGGAGCTTCGCCGTGCCGATGTCCATGCCCCGGTACAGCTGCATGGCATCGGCGTTGACGATCTCGGCGCCGCGCCCACGGGAGATCACCGCCTCGGCGAGGCGCAAGGAAAGATCGGTCTTGCCGGTGCCGGTGGCGCCGACGACCGCCCAGAGGCGTCCCGAGCCGGGCCGCCGCGGATCGCGGACCTGCGACGGTGCCATACGGAGCGGGCCGGAGAGACGGGAGCGCGCGGCGCGCTCAGGCGTTCAGACGCAGGGTGGGGATGCCGAGGCCGACGCTGCGGGCCGCGCCGTCGGCGGGGGGTACGGACGGCACGCCGCACGACTCGGCCTGCGTGCGATCCCACGCGTCACCGGCGCGCGTGCGGCGCACTCGCAGCGCAGCGCCGTCGACGCTGTCGGCGAGCAGGTGGAAAGGCGCAGCGTGCGTGACGGAGACCGTCACGACGTCGCCGGGGCGCGGCATCTCGGAGCCGGCGGGCAGTTCGAAATGAACCAGGCGGTTGTCTTCGGCGCGCCCGGTGAGGCGGTGCGTCTCGGCATCCTTCTTGCCCTCGCCGGTCGAGACGAGCACCTGCAACTCGCGTCCGACCAGCTTCTGGTTCTCCTCCAGGCTGATGCGGTCCTGGAGGGCGACGAGGCGCTCGTAACGCTCCTGGACGACGTCCTTGGGAACCTGATCGGGCATGGTCGAGGCAGGTGTGCCCTCGCGGATGGAGTACTGGAAGGTGAACGCGCTCGCGAAGCGGGCCTGTTCCACGACGCGCATCGTGTCGTCGAAGTCGGCGTCGGTCTCACCGGGGAAGCCGACGATGATGTCGGTGGAGATCGCGGCGTGCGGGATGCGATCGCGGACCCGGTCGAGGATGCCCAGGAACCTGTCGCCGCGATATGAGCGCCGCATCGCCTTGAGGATGCGGTCCGAACCCGACTGCAGTGGCATGTGCAACTGCGGCATGACCTGCGCAGTGTCGGCCATCGCGTCGATGACGTCGTCGGTGAAGGCGGCCGGATGCGGGCTGGTGAAGCGGATGCGCTCGAGCCCGGGGATCTCCCCCGCCGCGCGCAGCAGCTTGCCGAAGGCCTGGCGGTCGCCGAATTCGACCCCGTAGCTGTTGACGTTCTGGCCGAGCAGGGTCACCTCGATCGCCCCGTCGTCGACGAGCAGGCGGATCTCGTTCAGGATGTCGCCGGGGCGGCGGTCCTTCTCCTTGCCGCGCAGATGCGGGACGATGCAGAACGTGCAGGTGTTGTTGCAGCCGACCGAGATCGACACCCATCCGCTGTAGACCGAGTCGCGCTTGGTCGGGAGCGTCGAGGGGAACACCTCGAGGGATTCGAGAATCTCCAGCTCGGCGTCGCCGTTGTGGCGGGCCCGCTCGAGCAGACTCGGCAACGATCCCATGTTGTGCGTGCCGAAGACGACGTCGACCCACGGCGCCTTCGCCTGCACGGCATCCTTGTCCATCTGCGCCATGCAGCCGCCCACGGCGATCTGCATACCCTCGTGCTTGTCCTTGCGGCTCTTCAGATGCCCGAGCGTGCCGTAGAGCTTGCCGGCCGCGTTGTCGCGCACGGCGCAGGTGTTGATGACGACCACGTCGGCTTCGTCGCCGGCGGCGGCGCGTACGTAGCCGGCGGACTCGAGCGAGCCGGAGAGGCGCTCGGAGTCGTGGACGTTCATCTGGCAGCCGAAGGTGCGCACCTCATAGGTGCGCACGCGACCGTCAGCGGCGACGGCGGCGTCCGAGGGCGCGATCAGCGTGGGAGTGGCGGACGGCGAGGTCATGATGCCTTCATTCTACGGTCCACCCCCCGGCAGCGGCGCCGTAGACCCAGCTCGGCCGTCGTTCGACGTAGAGCGCGGAATCCGACGGTTTCGCGTCATGATCTGCGGACACATCACTCTCATGGATGAGGCCGTTGTTCCGACGTCGGCCGGCGGGAAGGCGGCATCGGAAGGTGCCGCCACGGACGATGCCGCGGCCCCAAGCAGCGACCGTCCGTCGGTGCGGGGCGTCCCAGCGCCCCGTACCCCCGCGAATCTCTCAGCGACCCGGGGGCGGATGGATGACGGCGCACCGGAAGGACACCCCGCGCAGTGCTGCGACGGCGTCGCGGTTCGCGCAGACCGTGGGTGAGCTCGCGGCTGCGGTGCGCCGCCGAGACGGCGCCCTGCCGTCGGCCGGATCGCCCGATCCGGCCGACGTGCGCCTCGCGCGGTGGCTCGCGAAACGCCGCTGGGAGGCGGGCCGCGGTCTTCTGTCCGACGATCGGGTGAGGCTGCTCGATCGGGCCGTTCCCCGCTGGCGCGAATCCACTCATTCGCGTGCCGGCTTCGAGGCGGCGCTCGCCGAGTGTGCGGACTGGCTCCGCTCCCGGGGACACCTGCCACGATCCGCGGGCGGAGGACCGACGGAGACGCGCCTCGGCCGATGGATCGTCGCTCGGCGTTATGACGCCGGCATCGGCCGGCTGTCGCTCGGGCATGCCGAACGACTCGATGCCGACCTCGACGGCTGGCGCGTCGCGTCGGCGCCGTCCCGGAGGTAGTGCTCCTCCGCTCGGGAACGTGGAGTTCCGGCCCAGCGACCTTAGGGTACCCTTTCCTCTGCGTCACCCCGCATCCACGGGGCTCGGAAACCCGAAGGAGTCCCATGGGGTCACACGCCGCGCGCGCTTTCCGCCCGCTCATCGTCGTCGCCGCGACCGTCGTCGCGCTGACCGTTCTGGCCGGGTGCGGCGCGTCCGAGCCCGTTCCCGTCGCTACGACCGGCGCCGGCGGCGAAGGCCGCACCGTCTATCCCGTGACGCTTGAGAACTGCGGCGTTTCGGTCACGATCGACGCCGCACCGGAGCGCACCGTGTCTCTGGATCAGGACTCGACCGAGATCCTCCTCTCTCTGGGTCTTCAGGATCGGATGGCGGGGACGGCGTCGTGGACCGACCCCGTCCTGCCGTCTCTCGCGGACGCGAATGCTGCCGTCCCGCGTCTCGCCGACAATGCGCCGACCTACGAGGTGCTCATGGGCGCCGATCCCGACTTCGTCACGGCATCCTTCGGTCGCCACTTCAAGGACGGCGGGGTGGTGACGCGCGACCGGCTGACCTCGACCGGCATCCCGTCATACCTCTCTCCGACCGACTGCGATCAGGGCAAGAGCATCAACGGGGGAACCGGCGCCCGCACGACCCCGCTCACCGTCGACGTGCTCTACCAGGAGATCCGGGAACTGGCGACGATCTTCGACGTCCAGAGCCGCGGCGATGCCCTGATCGCCGACCTGCAGCGCCGGGCGGCCGCGGCCACGGACGGCATGGATCTGACGGGACGAACCGTGGCATTCTGGTTCGCCGACACCAAGACGCCCTACATCGGGGGCGGGCGGGGATCGGCGCAGCTGCTCGCCTCGATGACGGGGATGACGAACGTCTTCGCCGACCGGAGCGAGGATTGGCCCGCCGTCAGCTGGGAGTCGTTCGCTGCGGCGCAGCCGACGGTGCTCGTCGTGGGAGACCTGCAGCGTGACCGCTTTCCCGGAGACCGTCTCGACGACAAGATGGCCTTCCTCACGAGCGATCCCCTCACCCGGACGATCCCGGCGGTCCAGTCGGGCGCCATCGTCGCCCTGCACGGCGCCGAGCTGAACCCGTCGATCCGGTTCGTCGACGGACTCGAGAAGATCCGTTCCTGGTGGGACCGGCAGCAGGGCCGGGGATGACCGCAGCGACCCCGCACGTCCGTTCCGGACGTCTGCGCACGGCGCTCGTGGTGGGGGGCGGCGCCGTCGCCCTCCTCGTGTCGGTCGCCGTCGCCATGACGCTCGGGCCGACGGATGTCTCGCTCGTGAACGTGCGCGACATCGTGCTGAACCACCTGGGACTCGCCGACATCCCCGTCCGCGCGGCGGCCAACGCGATCGTCTGGGAAGACCGCCTTCCCCGGGCACTCGTCGCCGCCGCCTGCGGCGCCGGCCTCGGGCTGTGCGGCGTCGTCATGCAGGCGCTTCTGCGCAACCCCCTCGCCGACCCGTTCATCCTGGGCGTCTCGTCGGGCGCCTCCACCGGAGCGGTGCTCGTCGCGGTGCTCGGCCTCGGAGCCGGGACGCTCGGGCTGTCGGCGGGCGCGTTCGTGGGCGCGCTGGTCGCCTTCGCTCTCGTGCTGCTGCTCGCCCGGGCGGCGTCCGCGGGCACCTCGGGAGTGATCCTGGCCGGCGTCGCGGGGACGCACTTCTTCTCGGCGGTGACCTCGCTCGTCGTGTTCGCCTTCGCCGACTCGGATGCCACACGCGGTGTCATGTTCTGGCTGCTCGGTTCGCTGGAGGGGATGCGATGGAACCACGTCGTGCTCGCCGCCGTGGTGGTCGCGCTCGGGTCGGTCCTCATCGGGGCATCCGCGCAGACGCTGGATGCCTTCGCCTTCGGCGACGATGTGGCGGCATCCCTCGGCATCCACGTCGGACGAGTACGTCTGTTGCTGTTCGTGCTCACCGCGCTCATGACCGCCACCCTGGTCAGCGTGGCCGGCGCCATCGGATTCGTGGGTCTGGTCCTGCCGCATGCCGCGCGTCTTCTGGTCGGGCCGCGTCACGCGCGGGTGATCCCCGCGACGATCGTGCTCGGAGCACTGTTCATGGTGTGGGTGGATGCCGCATCGCGCACAGCGTTCGCGCCGTCGCCCCTGCCCGTGGGCGTCGGCACCGCGTTGGTGGGCGTGCCCGTGTTCGTGGCCCTGCTGGTCCGCCGGAAGGCGGCGCGCTCATGACACTGTCCGCGGAGAACGTGTCATGGCGACGGGGCGGGGCTCTCGTCGTCGATGGTGTCAGCCTGCACCCGCGAGCGGGCTCGACTGTCGGACTGCTCGGCCCCAACGGATCGGGGAAGTCCTCGTTGCTGCGGCTGTTGCAGGGGGTCGCTCGCCCCGATGCGGGAGTCGTGCGCCTCGACGCGGACGATCTGCGCGGGCTGCGCCGGCGCGACATCGCCCGCGCGGTCGCGACGGTGTCACAGTATGCCGAGACCGAAGTCGACCTCACCGTGCGCGACGTGGTGCGTCTCGGCCGCACGCCGCACCGATCGGTGTGGGGCGGTGACCCCGCCGGCGACGAGCGGGCGGTGGACGATGCCCTCGCACAGGTGCAGCTGACGGCGAAGGCATCCGATGGCTGGCACACGCTGTCGGGCGGCGAGCGTCAGCGCGCGCAGATCGCGCGCGCCCTCGCCCAAGAGCCCCGCGAACTGCTGCTCGACGAACCGACCAACCACCTCGACATCCGTCATCAGCTCGACCTCTTGGCGCTCGTCGCCACCCTGCCCGTCACGACCGTCGTGGCGTTGCATGACCTGAACCTGGCGGCGACCTTCTGCGACGATGTCGTGGTCCTGCGCCGGGGCCGGGTCGTCGCCGCCGGTCCCCCGGCTCAGGTGTTGACCCCGGAGCTGATCGCCGACGTCTACGAGGTCGATGCACGGACGACGATCGACCCGGAGACGGGTCGGCTCGCCATCACCTACCTCTGGGAATCCCGCACGCGCGGGTGACGCGTCGCGCAGCGTCGACTCCTCCCACGGCCCGCGTCCGTCTCTCGACGTGACGCGTTCTCACCCTCGAGGCCCGGGCAGCACACGCGCGACGTCCTCCTAACGCTTCGGTCGCGAGAACAGCCGCTTCGCCCAGCCGGCGGTGCTGATCGCACTTTCGACCGTCCCTCCCGCCAGATACCCGGCGGCCAACCCGGAGAACTCGGCGTAACAGGCGTCGCACAGGACGCGCGTCGAGGTCCGGTTTCCGCCACCCCGCAGTCGTGCGCGGCATTGCTCGCACCGTGTCTCCATGCCTTCAGGGTCGCACGGATGACGCACCGATTCCAGAGTGGCTCGAGCGAGCCGGGGTGCGCCCGCGACACTTCGTGCCGCTGCGGTCACTCGAAGCGAACGGTGCCCGCGGGGGGTCTCCGCGCCGGCCGGCTCAGCTCGTCGAGCGCCAGACGCGCCGCGGACAGGGCATTCGCGCCGTATCCGCGACGCGCCAACTGGCCGGAGAGGCGTCGAAGTGCGGTGTCGCGGTCGAGGTCGCGCATGGTGCGCGCCTTCTGCCGGGCGAATTCGAGTGCCCGCTCCGCTTCGTCGTCGGGAAGCTCTGCCAGAGCGGCATCGATGACCTCGCGCGGGATTCCGCGCGAGCCGAGCGACTGGATCAGCATGACCCGGCCCTGGCCTTTGCGTTCGACGCCGCTGTGGACGAGCTGCTCGGCCAGTGCCGCGTCATCGAGGTAGCCGTGACGGCGCATCCGGTCGACGATGTGGGCGGCCGCATCGTCTTCCAGCTCGCGATCCCGCAGGAACGCGGATGCCTCGCGCTCCGACAAGGAACGCGTGCGCAGCCGCTTCAGCAGTGCGGCCTCGGCGTCCTCTGCCCGAGCGACGGCATCCTCGTCGACCGTTCCGACGTCGTCGACGAGGTCATCCGTCCACGTGTTGTGCCACGTGCCGCTCCCGTCCGGTGTGTCGTCGGCGCGCGGCCCCGCACCCGAGGGCCACGCGCTCCGCGCGCCGAGGTTCGGTGCCCCGGGGTTCGATGGCCTCGGGGCACCGTTCCCTGGACTCGACACGCCCGCGCCCGCGCCCGCGCGCAGCGCGTTCGGCGTGTCCGAGCTCGACGTCCTGTCGCTCGGACGCGGCCGCGTCGATGATGTCGCGGAGGGCGTCCGCCGATCCCCGCCGAAGAGCGGGATCACGGGGGCGAGCGCGTCGCGCTCGCCCCCGTCGCTCGCCGTGTCCATCAGGCCGGGCGGCGGGCGGCCAGGTCGTCGGCAGGAGCGGCATCCATTTCTTTCGGCTGACCGATGCCGAGCTTCTTCAGGATCTTCTGCTCGATGTCGGCGGCGATGTCGGTGTTCTTGAGCAGGAAGTTGCGCGCGTTCTCCTTGCCCTGACCGAGCTGCTCGCCGTCGTAGGTGTACCAGGCTCCCGACTTCTTGACGATCGCGTGCTCCACGCCGAAGTCGATGAGCGACCCCTCACGCGAGATGCCGACGCCGTAGAGGATGTCGAACTCGGCCTGTTTGAAGGGCGGGGCCATCTTGTTCTTGACGACCTTGACGCGGGTACGGTTTCCGACCGCCTCGGTACCGTCCTTGAGGGTCTCGATACGACGGATGTCGAGTCGCACCGACGCATAGAACTTCAGCGCCTTGCCGCCGGCCGTGGTCTCGGGCGAACCGAAGAACACGCCGATCTTCTCGCGCAGCTGGTTGATGAAGATCATCGTGGTGCCGGTCTGGTTCAGCCCACCGGTGAGCTTGCGCAGCGCCTGCGACATGAGGCGCGCCTGCAGGCCGACGTGCGAGTCGCCCATCTCACCCTCGATCTCGGCCTTGGGCACGAGCGCGGCGACCGAGTCGATCACGACGAGGTCGATGGCGCCCGACCGCACCAGCATGTCGGCGATCTCGAGCGCCTGCTCGCCGGTGTCGGGCTGCGACACGAGCAGCTGGTCGATGTCGACGCCGAGCTTCTGCGCGTAGTCGGGGTCGAGCGCGTGCTCGGCATCGATGAAGGCGGCGATGCCGCCGGCGCGCTGGACGTTCGCGATCGCGTGCAGCGTGAGCGTGGTCTTACCGGAGGACTCCGGACCGTAGATCTCGACGATGCGCCCGCGGGGAAGACCGCCGACGCCGAGGGCGACGTCGAGGGCGATGGAGCCGGTCGGGATGATGGCAACGGGAGCACGCTCGTCGCTGCCGAGGCGCATCACCGATCCCTTTCCGAACTGCCGGTCGATCTGGGCGAGGGCCGATTCGAGGGCCTTCTCGCGGTCGGCGGGTGATGGCATGACGTGCTCCTTCTGTTCGCGTGTCCGTCGCCTGTAGGCTGTCGCGCCCGCTCACGTGCGGAGAGGGTCTGCGACAAGGCGGAGGTGTCGTCGTGACGGGAACAACGCTACGAAGGACCTCCGACATCGGTCGGCGAATCGGTCGCGGCGGTGGACAACCTCGCGGCGATCCCTCGTGTGCAGGAGCCTACGCAACCATAGAACAAAAGTACGACGACACGCCGCCCGGCGTTCGCAACACGCGTGCGCTCAGCGGCGCGGGTCCAGCAGCCCGACGCCGTGGCGGCGCGATTCGGGCACTTCGGTCTCGTCGCACAGTGCACGCCACACGATGCGGGGATCGACCCCGTCCGCGATCGCCTGAGCCGCCGTCCGGTAGCCCACACCACCCAGCGTCAGATCCGTCAGGACCGACGTCGCGCGCGCACCGAACTCGTCGTCGACCGCGCGATGGAACTCGCTCCGACGCACGTCAGCGCAGCGACAGCTGCGGCTGGATGTCGCGATCGAGGGCGACGAGGTCATCCGGGACGACATCGGGGAAAACCTGCAGTCCCTCGAGCACCGAGATGCGGTCACCGACTTCGCGCATGATCGTCGAGATCGGCACGTCGAGCGCTTCGGCGACCGAGGCGAGGATCTCGCTCGACGCCTCCTTCTGCCCGCGCTCGACTTCGCTGAGGTAGCCCAACGCCACACTCGCACGCCCCGCGACCTGACGGAGGGTGCGCCCCTTCTGCAGGCGGAAGTCGCGCAGGACTTCGCCGATCTCCTGACGTACCAGGATCATGTCGGGCCTCCTCCTCTGGCAGTGGAACCGCGTCCCGGGTGGACAACAGTACAGGACTCGCTGGTCACCCTAACCCCGGGGTGCTGGGGAATGGGTGGGAATCACTGAGTCGTAACAGGGCCGTCACACGCCCTATTCCCGCCCCACCCCGGGAATCCCCGCCCCGCGAGTTCACAGCGCTTCGAGCGCGAACCGGACGGCCAGCACCGTCGCCTGCAGGCGGATGTCGGCCCGATCGCCGGACAGCTGGACGGAGCGCACTCGCGAACCGAGCGGCGTCGCGATGCCGATGTGGACCGTGCCGACCGGCTGCCCATCGGGCGACACGGGTCCGGCGATGCCGGTGGTCGCGATACCCACGTCGGCGCTCGTGCCGTCGTTCGCAACCGTGCGGCGCACACCCTCCGCCATCTGCTGCGCGACGCGCGGGTGGACGGGGCCGTGCGCGGAGAGCAGGGTCTCATCGACACCGAGAAGGGTCGTCTTCAGGTCCGTCGCGTACGCCACCACTCCCCCGCGCAGCACGCCGGAGGCGCCGGGCACCCCCACGATCGAGGACACGACGAGCCCCCCGGTCAGAGACTCCGCCACGCCGACGGTCCAGCCGAGCTCGCCCAAGCGGGCGACGAGGCGCTGCGCCTCCGTGGGGCGCGCGTGCGAGACGTCGGTGTCCTCGAGTCCGTCGGGAAGATCGGGCATCGGCCGGAACGGAGTCATGAACGCACCCCCCGTGCGCCGCGTCGGGAGCCGCGGATCTCCGTGACGACATAGTCGAGTCCGCTCGCGACGGTGAGGATCACGGCGATCCACATCATCGCCGCATTGACCACGTGGATCCACTCCCCGACGATCGTCCACAGTGGAAGGAGCGCGAGCGACAGCGCGACGGCCTGCGCCACGGTCTTGAGCTTGCCCATCCACGCCGCGGCGACGACGTGGCTGCTCGCCACGACGAGGCGGTGCACGGTGATGCCGATCTCGCGGACGAGCACGAGAGCGGTGACCCACACGGGCAGTTCGCCGAGGATCGACAATCCCACGAACGCGCACCCGGTCAGCGCCTTGTCGGCGATGGGATCGAGCAGCTTGCCGAGGTCGGTGACGACCTCGTAACGCCGCGCGAGATAACCGTCGATCCCATCGGTCGCGATCGCGACGATGAACAGAGCCGCGGCCCACCATCGCAGCGGGCCGTCGGCGCCGCCGTCTGCGAGAAGCATCCACAGGAAGATCGGTGCGCACAGGATGCGCACGATCGTGATCGCGTTGGGGAGTTGCCTCGGGATCGCCACGTGCCGAGCCTATCCGCCGTGCGTGAGGACGTCCTCAGTCGCGACCGGTGAGCCCCCAGGCATCCTCCGAGCCGGAGTCACCATCGACCACCTCGTAGCCGGCGAACTGGTCGCCGACGGCGTCGGGACCGTAGCCATCGGATGCCGCGGGCGCGGAAGCGGCGGGCGGAGAATCGCCGCGCAGCCGCGCGAGCACTTCGGGCAGCTGGTCGGGTGTCACCAGGACGTCTCGCGCCTTCGACCCCTCGGACGGCCCGACGATCTCGCGCGACTCGAGCAGATCCATGAGGCGTCCGGCCTTGGCGAAGCCCACGCGGAGCTTTCGCTGCAGCATCGAGGTCGATCCGAACTGCGTCGAGATGATCTGCTCGGCAGCGGCCAGCAGCAGGTCGAGGTCGTCCCCGATGTCGGCGTCGATCTCCTTCTTCTCGGCGACCGCTTCGACGTCCTTGCGGTACTCGGGCCGCGCCTGGTTCTTGACGTGGTGGACGACCTTCTCGATCTCGCTCTCGGCGACCCACGCACCCTGCACGCGAAGGGCCTTCGAGGCACCCATCGGCAGGAACAGGCCGTCACCCTGACCGATGAGCCGGTCGGCGCCGGGCTGGTCGAGGATGACGCGCGAGTCTGTCACGCTCGTCACGGCGAAGGCGAGGCGCGAGGGCACGTTGGCCTTGATGAGGCCCGTCACGACGTCCACCGAGGGGCGCTGCGTCGCGAGGACGAGGTGGATGCCGGAGGCACGGGCGAGCTGGGTGATGCGGACGATCGAGTCCTCGACGTCGCGCGGGGCGACCATCATGAGGTCGGCGAGCTCGTCGACCACGACCAGCAGGTACGGGTACGGCTTGAGCACGCGCTCGCTGCCGACGGGCAGCTGGATCTCGCCCGCGACGACGGCGCGGTTGAAGTCGTCGATGTGACGGAACCCGAACGACGCGAGGTCGTCGTAGCGCATATCCATCTCCTTCACGACCCACTGCAGCGCCTCGGCGGCCTTCTTGGGGTTCGTGATAATGGGGGTGATCAGGTGCGGCACGCCGGCGTAGCTCGTGAGTTCGACGCGCTTGGGGTCGATGAGGACCATCCGCACCTCGGACGGCTTCGCGCGCATCAGCAGGCTCGTGATCATCGAGTTCACGAAGCTCGACTTACCCGAGCCGGTGGAGCCGGCCACCAGCAGGTGAGGCATCTTGGCGAGGTTCGCGACGACGTAGCCGCCGCCGACATCCTTGCCAACGCCGATCGTCATGGGGTGGGTCTGCGAGGTCGCCGCCTGCGAGCGCAGCACGTCGCCGAGCGTCACGATCTCGCGGTCGGTGTTGGGGATCTCGACACCGATCGCGCTCTTGCCGGGGATCGGCGCGAGGATGCGGACCTCGTTGGATGCCACGGCGTACGCGATGTTGTTGGTCAGCGCGGTGATGCGCTCGACCTTCACTCCGGGCCCGAGCGAGATTTCGTACTGTGTGACGGTCGGGCCGCGGGAGAATCCGGTGACCCGGGCATCCACCGAGAACTGCTCGAAGACGCCCGTGATCGCGGCCACGACACGGTCGTTGGCCTCGGACCGCGCCTTGGGCGGGTCGCCCTGCGCGAGGGCGGTGACGGCGGGAAGGCGGTAGGGGGCCTGCGGCGGACGGCCGTCGTGGTCGTCGCCGAGTGCGGAGATGCCGGGCAGGATGCCGTCGTCGAGGATGATCTCGCCGCTGTCTTCGCGGATGCCCGTGTCGGCCTTCTTCGCCGCCGTCCGGGCGTTCTCGATCACGACCGGGTCGATGATCTCCGTGGCCGCGTCGGGAAGAGGCGGCATCGGCGGCGCGGCGATCGCCTGGTCGAAGCCGCCGTCGGAGCTCGGATCGAGGAGAGCCGTCAGGTCGGTCGAGCCGAGCGCGCCGTCCGTGTCCTCCTCGCGGCCGCTCTTGTTCCGGCGCCACCACGGCGTGCCGGAATCCTTCTCGTCGGCGTCGGCGTCGTCAACGTCGAAGGCCACCGTCGGCCCCGTCGCCGCGGCAGCCGTCGCCGGTGCCGGCTCAGGTCGCTCGGCACCGAACATCCACGCGTACAGATCACCGAGACGCCGTCCGATGCGGTTCGGCGGGGTCTTCGTGAGGATGAGGACGCTCAGAAACGCGAGGATGCCGAGAACGGCATACGCGCCGATCGGGGTGAGGAAGCTCAAGGGCTCGCCGAGCATCCACCCGAACAGACCACCGGCGGGGCTCAGCCCCGGAGCACCGTCGCGCGGCTGGGGGCGGTTGCCGGCCACATGGCAGATGCCGGCGACGGAGAGGACGAACAGACCGAACCCGATGCCGATCCGTCCGTTGTCGTGCACGGACGGAGGATGCCGGAACAGCCAGCCGGCGAGGAGCAGAAGGAGCACCGGCATGATGAACGCGACGCGCCCGATCAGCAGGCCCACGGTGTAGGCGCTGATCGTCGTGCCGACGTCGGTGCCGATGAGGAACCATTCCACGATCGCGCCGGCGATCGCGAGAAGCACGAGCAGGAACGGGAATCCGTCGCGACGCTGGTCCTTTTCGAGGCTCTCGTGCCCGAACGCACGGAACATACCCCCGGTCGCATGCGCGACAGCGAGCCACATCCGCACCATCGGCGCCGGGCCGTCGACCTCGTCGACGTAGCGCGTGGGGGTCGGCTCCGGCTTGCGGGCGCGCGACGAGGAGCCCTTCGCGGACGCGCGGGCGTTCGTGGGCGTGCTCGAGGATCGTGCCATTACTCCACGGTAGGCGGGGGCACCGACGAAACGCCGGATTGACGCGGCACTCGCCGCGTGCGATCGTCGGTACGCCGAGACGGCGTCGCGCGGCGACGCGACGCCTCAGCGCAGCCGCTTGACCATCGTGTCGCGCCCGTGACCGGCCTGGGTCACCGCGAATCCCTCGGTGCGGTAAAGCGTCTGGGCGTAGTTCCCGCGTTCGACCGAGAGGCTGATACGCGCGTGCCCCTGCGATCGGGCGATCTCGCACAGCCGCTGCAGCAGGGCTCGGCCGACCCCGTGCGCACGCCAGATGGGGCGGACCCCGACGATCAGCTCCGGGACGCCGGTGGCCACGTACCCGAAGCCGGGATCGGTGCGCGGCAGGATCCGGTACCACGCGGCGCCGATGGGCTGCTCCTGCGCGTCGAGGGCGATGACACCGGCATCCCCCGGTCGCATCCATCCGGTGATGTAGCGATGGTACTCGGGGTGCCCGATCACCTCGTGTCGCGGTCGCTGACCGCCCTGCCGCCAGTTCGCCGCCTCGACGACCATGTCGCCGAGGAACGCGCCGTCCGCCTGGGCGGCGGGGCGGATGCGAAAGCTCGAGGGCATGACGCCGATCGTAGCGAACCCCGTGTCACGCCCCGATCACGATGTCGGGTCAGGCCTCGATGACCAGCGGCACGATCATCGGACGCCGGCGCAGGCGCTGGTTGACCCAGCGCCCGATCGTGCGGCGCACGACCTGAGAGAGGGCATGGGTGTCGCGCACTCCCGATTTCGCCGCCTCGGTGAGAGCGGCCGCGATCTTGGGCTTCACGTCGTCGAAGACGCTGTCGTCCTCGGCGAACCCGCGCGCGTGCACCTCGGGACCGGTGATGATGCGGCCGGTCGCCGAATCGACGACGACGATCACCGAGATGAAGCCCTCTTCACCGAGGATGCGGCGGTCCTTCAGGTCGGCGTCGGTGATCTCACCCACGGTCGAGCCGTCGACGTACACGAGCCCCAGATCGAGCTGGCCGACCACCTGAGCGACGCCGTCGCGGAGGTCGACGACGGTGCCGTTCTCGGCGATGATCGTGTTCTCCGCCGGAATGCCGGTGTCTTGAGCCAGCTTCGCGTTCGCGATCAGGTGCCGGTACTCGCCGTGCACCGGTATGACGTTGCGCGGCTTCAGGATGTTGTAGCAGTACAGGAGCTCGCCCGCTGCCGCGTGGCCCGAGACGTGCACCTTGGCGTTGCCCTTGTGCACGACGGTGGCGCCCAGCTTCGTCAGGCCGTCGATCACGCGGTAGACCGCGTTCTCGTTCCCCGGGATGAGGCTGGATGCCAGGATGACGGTGTCGCCGGCACCGGGCTCGATCGCGTGGTCGAGGTTCGCCATGCGCGAGAGCACGGCCATCGGCTCGCCCTGCGACCCCGTGGACATGTAGACGATCTTGTCGTCCGGCAGGTCCTGCGCCTTCTTATAGTCGATCAGCACGTTCTCCGGCACCGAGAGGTAGCCGAGATCGGCGGCGATGCCCATGTTGCGCACCATCGACCGCCCGAGGAACGCGACGCGGCGACCGTTGGCGACGGCGGCGTCGATGACCTGCTGCACGCGGTGCACGTGGCTCGAGAAGCTCGCGACGATCACGCGCCGCTGCGACTTCGCGATGACCTGATCCAGAACCGGCCCGATCTCGCGCTCGAGCGGCGTGAAGCCCGGCACGTCCGCGTTGGTCGAGTCCACCAGGAACAGGTCCACGCCGTCCTCGCCGAGACTCGCGAACGCGCGCAGGTCGGTGATCCGTCCGTCGAGCGGCAGCTGGTCCATCTTGAAGTCACCGGTGGCGAGCACCGTGCCGGCATCCGTGTGGATCGCGACGGCGAGCGCGTCGGGGATGGAGTGGTTGACGGCGACGAACTCGAGGTCGAAGGGTCCGACTTCCTCCTCCTGCCCCTCCTTGACCGTCAGGGTGTAGGGGCGGATGCGGTGCTCCTTGAGCTTCGCCTCGACGAGCGCAAGGGTCAGCTGGGAGCCGATGAGGGGGATGTCGTTCTTTAGGCGCAGGAGGTAGGGCACCGCGCCGATGTGGTCCTCGTGGCCGTGCGTGAGCACGACGCCCACGACGTCGTCCAGTCGCCCCTTGATCGGCTCGAAGTCGGGCAGGATCAGGTCGACGCCCGGCTGGTGCTCCTCGGGGAACAGCACGCCGCAGTCGACGATGAGCAGCTTGCCGTCGTACTCGAAGACCGTCATGTTGCGGCCGATCTCGGCGAGACCGCCGAGCGGGATGACGCGCAGGGTGCCCGGTTCGAGGGCGGGCGGGTCGTAGACGTTCGTGGGCATAGGATGCCTCCTTCGGATGCCTCGGGCACCCGCGATCGGATGTCGTGCGGTGTCAGCGGGTCGTGCCGTGCACCTTGGGGAGCGCTCCACCGGCGGCCGCGTTGCGGTCGGGGCGGAAGTTCGAGAAGTCGGCGCCGTCGACGCCATGGACGAGGGCCAGCTCGTCCTCGATGAGGGCAGCTTCCCACTCCTCCGGGCCGACGAGCGGCAGACGGACGCGGGGACTGGAGATACGGCCCAGGCCGTGCAGGATGTACTTCGCGCTCACGGTGCCCGGAACGTGGGTCATGACGGCCCGCACCAGCGGCTCGAGGCTCTTGTGGGCGGCGGTTGCCGACGCGAGGTCGCCGCGGTTCACGGCATCCACCATGACGCGGTACGGGGTGGCGGTGATGTTCGCCGTGACCCCGATGAGACCGGCGGCGCCGATCGCCATGTGCGGCAGGGCGTTCGCGTCGTCGCCCGAGAAATACAGCAGATCCGTCTGGTTCAGCACACGGCTGACCTCGGAGAAGTCGCCCTTGGCATCTTTCACCGCGAGGATGTTGGGGTGCTTCGCGAGGCGCAGGATCGTCTCGTACTTGATCGGGACGCCGGTGCGCCCGGGGATGTCGTAGAGGATGACCGGCAGGTCTGTGGCATCCGCGACCAGACGGAAGTGCGTCAGGATGCCCGCCTGGGTCGGCTTGTTGTAGTACGGCGTGACGATCATGATGCCGTCGGCGCCGGCCTTCTCGCTGGCCTTGTAGAGCTCGATCGCGTGGGCGGTCTCGTTCGAGCCGCCGCCGGTGATGATCTTCGCCCGACCGGCGGAGACCGACTTTCCGATCTCGACGAGGCGGAGCTTCTCGGGGTCGGTGAGCGTGGAGGTCTCGCCCGTCGTGCCGGTGACGACGATGCCGTCGGCGCCCGCGGTGATGACGTCGTCCATGTGCTTCTCGACGGCGGGCCAGTCCACCTCTCCCTCGGCGGTCATCGGAGTGACCAGCGCGACGAGGACCTGTCCGAAGGGGTTGCCCGAGTGCGTCATGACACCCAGGCTACCGGCTCGGGTGGCGCGCGAACGCGTCCATCTGCGCGAATCGCGCCGAGTCGGGCGGCGACCGGCGATCCGCCCCGCATCCGTCGTGCGGGGAACGCGAACCGCAGGAGCACGTGCGCCGAAGCCGGACTTTCGGGGGCAGCCAGCCCCATCCGTCACACGCGCTCCTGCGGTGTGGGGGTGACGGCTCCCCATCGGCAGAGAATGGCGGCCTCGACGAGCGGCCACTGGTGCACCACCATCGCGTAGTCGAAGCGAAGCGTCTCGTAGCCCGAGGCCGCGGCGTGCGCGTCGCGCAACAGGTCCTTGTGGCGCAGCGACGGGCCGTCGTGGTTGAGCCTGCCATCGACTTCGAGGGTCACGCGGCCCCCGATCACGAAGTCGACGCGCCCGACACCGGGGATCCACACCTGGCAGTCCTGATGGATGCCCCGATCCATCAGTCGCAGGCGCAGCAGCGACTCGAGTCCCGAATCGGCGTCGGGTCGGGCGATGACCACGAGCCGAGCCAGGCGCGCAGGCAGGTGCGCGCGAATCTCGACCCGGTCGGCGGCCGAGAGCAGACCGAGCCGCCACGCCGACTCGTAGGCGACGAAGAAGGCTTCCCTTTCGACACATCGAGCCGCCTGCACGAGCGCCTGCGCGACGGGCACGACGCCGAAGCGGGTGCGCCCGTCGTCATGATGGTCGATGCAGCGGCAAGCCTCGTGCGGATGGCGCCGTCCTTTCGCGCCGAGCCACCCGATCCGCAGGAGCCGCCCCCGTCCGCGCAACCCGGAAGCCACATCCGCCACAACAGTCACAGCCGTTCCTGCAGTGTGGTGGGCAGGACGGCGTCGCGCGGGGGGGTGAGGGAGCCGGCGCCGCACAGATGGCTCGGGGCTCGGGGCTCAGTGCGCGCGGCCCCGACACGCAAAGGTCACGACCCGAGACCCGAAACCCGAGGGTCAGGGGCGCAGGAACGTCAGGAAACGGTACGGAACGCCCGTCCGTGAGACCGACCATCCGTCAGCCGGCTCGATGCCGGCGACGGCCCATCCCTCTCGTACGGGGGCGAAGGTGTCGCCGTCCACCTCGAGGTCGAGCTCGGTGACCTCCAGGATGTCGGCTCGTCCGATCGCCTCGGCGAACAGGCCCGCCCCGCCGATCACCCAGACCGTCGCGGCGTCAGGGGCCGATGCCGCGAAGCCGAGCGCCTCGTCCAGGGAACCGGCACGCTCGGCACCCTCCGCGGCCCACTCGGAGCTGCGGGTGACGACGATGTTCCGCCGGTCGGGGAGCGGCCGGAACCGCGGCGGGAACGATTCCCAGGTCCGTCGGCCCATGATGATCGGGCTCCCCGTGGTGGCGGCGCGGAAGTGGGCGAGGTCCTCCGGGACGCTCCAGGGCATGCCGCCGTCCTTGCCGATGACGCCGCCACGTGCTTGGGCCCAGATGAGCCCGAGGCGGGGAGAGCCGACGACGTCCGGCGCCGGCGACGAGGGCGAGGTGCTCACACCGCGACCGCGGCGCGGATCGCCGGGTGGTGCTGATAGTCCTCGAGCACGATGTCCTCGTAGGTGTAGTCGAAGATCGAGTCCGGCTTCCGCGCGAACGACAGGCGCGGGTACGGATAGGGCTCGCGGGAGAGCTGCTCACGCACCTGTTCGACGTGGTTGTCGTACACGTGGCAGTCGCCGCCGGTCCACACGAAGTCGCCGGGCTCGAGACCGGTCTGCTGCGCGACCATGAGGGTCAGCAGGGCGTACGAGGCGATGTTGAACGGCACCCCGAGGAACATGTCGGCGCTGCGCTGGTACAGCTGGCACGAGAGCTTGCCGTCGGCGACGTAGAACTGGAACAGGGCATGACATGGCGCGAGGGCCATGTCGGGGATATCAGCCGGGTTCCAGGCCGACACGATCAGCCGTCGGGAGTCGGGGTTGGTGCGGATCTGGTCGATCACCTCGGAGATCTGATCGATCTGCTCACCCGACGGCGTCGGCCACGAGCGCCACTGCACGCCGTAGACCGGACCGAGGTCGCCCGTCGCGTCCGCCCATTCGTCCCAGATCGTCACGCCGTTGCTCTGCAGCCAGCCGACGTTGGAGTCTCCACGCAGGAACCACAGCAGTTCGTACACGATCGATTTGAGGTGCACGCGCTTGGTCGTGACGAGCGGGAACCCCTGCGACAGATCGAAGCGGATCTGACGGCCGAACACGCTCGTCGTGCCGGTTCCCGTACGGTCGTCCTTGTGCGCGCCGTCGGCGAGCACCTCGCGAAGGAGGTCTTCATACGGGGTGGGGACGGATGCCGGCGCGCTCACGCTGTCATGCTACCCGCGCCACATTGTTCGAGGGCGGGCGTCGGCGACCGGGAGCCGCACTCCCGATGCTCGGCGACACCCTGCGTCCGAAGCCACGCCGCCTCCCCGGCAAGGCACGTTAGAATCGAAGGCTGTGAACCTGTCCGACGCCATTCTGCTTCTCGCCGCGCTGCTCGCGGCGACGGTCGGCGTCGGCGTCGTGGTGCGCTGGCGTCAGAGCCGACCGCGCCACGTCGACCCGGGCGAGGTGGTCGATCCGCAGCGCTTCGGCGCGGACACGCTCGGCGAACGTGCCACTCTGCTGCAGTTCAGCACCGAGATGTGCGGTCGGTGCCCGGGCGTGCACCGTACCCTCGGATCGATCGCGCGGGAGCGCGAGGGCGTGCTGCACCTCGACGTCGACCTGACCCACCGTCCCGACATCGCCAAGCACTTCCATGTGCTGCAGACCCCGACCACCCTGATCCTCGACCGCAACGGTGTCGTCCAGACCCGTTTCGGCGGCACGCCCAGTCGCACCGCACTGGAGCTGGAACTGTCCCGCGTGACGGCAGAGGATGCCCGTGTCTGACGGCCGCCGACCGGCGGGAATCGACCCGCGGGCGCCGCGATTCGCGGCATCCGTCACCGCGGTGCTGCTGCTGGCGGCGACGTTCCTCGCGCTCATCGGGAGCTCGACCGCACGCGCCACGGCGTCGTTCGGCTGGTTCGCCTATCAGCCGCTGGCCGACACCGACGTCGCGTTCGTCGGGGGATCGTGGCTGCTCCCCTCGCTCTCCATCGTCCAGCGCGCCGCGGATCCCGGGTTCGTTCTGGTGCTGGTGATAGCCGTGCTGTTCCTCTGGGGCGTACTGGCGCCTCGCACCCAGCCATGGAGCGTGCTGTACCGCCGCCTGCTGCAGCCGCGCCTCGCGGCGCCGCGCGAGCTCGAGGACCCGCGCCCGCCGCGATTCGCCCAGGGCGTCGGGCTGGTCGTGACCGTCGTCGGGCTCGCCCTGCACATCGCGGGTGTGCCCTGGGCGCTGCCGATCGCCGCCGCCCTCGCATTCGCCGCGGCTTTTCTCAACGCGGTGTTCGGGCTGTGCCTCGGATGCCAGTTGTACCTGCTGCTGCAGCGGATCGGGTTCTTCCGCCCCGCCGCCTCGGTCTGACCCGCAACGGCCCCACCCCCTCCCCCGACGCGCGTCGGCCGTCTAGGCTCGTGCCAGGCGCGCCCGCGCCGCAGACCATCCCTCGGAGGAGACAGCCATGAGCGTGACGAGCGAAGCGACCACCAGCTGGAAGGGCAGCCTGGCCGACGGCTCCGGCGAGATCGCGCTGGAGAGCTCGAACCAGGGCCCGTTCCACGTCGACTGGAAGGCCCGCAGCGAAGGCTCGGCGTCGGTGACGACGCCCGAGGAGCTGTTGGCGGCGGCGCACTCGTCGTGCTTCAGCATGGCGCTCTCCCACGCCCTGTCCGAGAACGGCACCCCGCCCGAGACCGTCGAGACGACGGCGTCGGTCACCTTCATCCCCGGCACCGGGATCACCGGATCGCACCTCAACGTGAACGCCGTCGTTCCGGGTCTGTCGGCGGAGGACTTCGCCCGCATCGCGAACGAGGCGAAGACCGGATGCCCCGTGTCGGCCGCCCTGGCCGGCATCGAGATCACCCTCGAGGCATCGCTTGGCTGATGATCCCGGTCGGGTGGTCGTGGCGGGCTCGTCCGGCCTGATCGGCGAAGCGCTCGTCGCGTCGCTGCGGGGTGACGGCGTCGCCGTGACCCGACTGGTCCGCCGCGAGGCGACTGCGCCCGACGAGGTCTCGTGGGATCCGCAGCGCACGCCTCTCGACTCGGACGTGCTGGCGGGTGCCCGTGCCGTCGTCGGACTCAACGGGGCGAGCATCGGACGCTTTCCGTGGACGCGGCGATACAAGCACGAGCTCGTCTGGTCGCGGATCGCCCCGACCCAGGCGATCGCGGCTGCCGTCCGCGCGCTCGGCGATGATGCGCCGGCGTTCGTGTCGGGGTCGGCCGTGGGCTACTACCCGTCGGCGCACGGAGTGCGCCTGACGGAGACGTCGCCCCGCGGTGACAGCTTTCTCGCCGACCTGTGCGGCGAATGGGAGAACGCGGCTCGCGCTGCAGGGTCGGCGGTGCCGGTGGCGCTGCTGCGCACGGCGCCCGTCGTGCATGCGCGCGGGGTGCTGAAGCCGCTGATCCTCCTCACTCGCCTCGGCGTGTCGGGTCCGATCGGACGGGGCACCCAGGCGTGGCCCTGGATCTCACTCGATGACGAAGTGCGCGCCATCCGTCACGTCATCGACGCGCGCCTCGACGGCCCGGTGAATCTGACCGGTCCGACGCGCGCCACGGCGAACGATCTCGGCTTCGCGCTCGCGCGGCGGATGAACCGCCCGTACCTCGTGCCGGCGCCGGAGTGGGGGCTGAAACTCGTGCTCGGCAGAGATGCCACCGAGGCGCTGCTCACGAACGACACATTCGTGGTGCCCGAGCGGCTCGAGGCATCCGGCTTCACGTTCTCGCATCCGACGGTGGAGGATGCCGTGGCTGCCGCCGTCCCGGCGCGCTGAGGCATCCGCGCGCCGAGGCGCCGAGGCGCGCCGGTCAGCGGGCGCCGCGTTCGATCCGGATCGCGGTACGCATCGCCTGTCGAGCCCGTGTCCGGTCACCCGCGCCGTCGTAGGCGAGCCCCAGCCGGAACCAGGCGCGCCAGTCGTCGGGGTTCTCCTCGACCGATCGACGGTATGCCGGGAAAAGTTCGTCGGCCTGCGCACGGTCGGGGCGCCCGCTGGGACGCACATCGAGCTCTTCGTCGGGCAGCCCGTGCTCGACCTCGAGCCGTCGGGCGAGACGCTGCGTGCCGAGGCCGAAGGCGAGCTCGCGCCACAGCGCCCACGCCGCGATCGAGGGCAGGACGACCAGGGCGACGCCCATGGCGACGCCGATCGGCTGGCCCGATACAAGCAGCAGCCAGGCGCGCTGGGCGACCAGCGCGATGTACAGAGCCAGCAGCGCCGCCATGACGGCGACGCCGATGCGTGCGCTCATACGCCCGTCGCGCGGGCGACCTGTCCGGGCACGCCGCCCTCGTCGAGGCCTTCGTCGGGGCCGGACTCGGATCGCCGCGACAGCCCGAGGTCGAGCAGCGCGTCGAGTCCGACGATGACTCCTCGCGCGTCGCGCGCGGCGGCGAGCGCGACGCGGATGCCGGGGGCGTAGGCGAGGGCGGGCTCGATCGTGTCGTGCACGATCGAGAGCGACTCCCCCGGCCCCGAGAGAATCGTCTCCTGCCGGGCGATGACGCCGGGGCGGCGCAGCGAGTGGATCGGGACGCTCGCGACCTGCTGACCGCGCGCACGCTGGTCGGCGTACGGCGACTCGACGGGTCCGGCCTCGCCGCGTGCGGCGGCGATGAGCTCCGCCGTGCGCACCGCGGTGCCGCTCGGCGAGTCGACCTTCGTCTCACGGTGTGTCTCGACGATCTCGATCGACGGGAAGTGCGCGGCGGCTGCGGCGGCGAGGGCCGTGCCGATGACCGAGCCGAGCGAGAAGTTGGGGATGAAGACCGCGCCGGTTCCCGAGGCGTCGACCAGCGGACGCACGAGCGCGATGCGCTCGGCAGACCACCCCGACGTGCCGACGAGCACGTTCAGGCCGCGCTCGATGGCGGCTCGCACGACGTCGATCGAGACGCCGGGTGTCGATGCATCGACGACGAGGTCGGCGCCGGCGATCTCGTCCAGGTCGCTGCGCGAGCCGAGCACCGCGACCACCTCGAAGCCCGGTTCGGCATCGATCACGCCGTGGATGATCGCACCGAGCTTTCCGGTGCCGCCGACGAGCGCGACTCGGGTCGTCGTCTCTGCAGTGGTCATGCCACCAGACTAGGCGTTCGGCGCCACGCACTACGCTCAGGACATGGTCGCACTCGAGCCCGTGTCCGCCGACGCTCCCCGCGCACGCGCGCTGCTCGAGGACTATTTCGCGATGCGCGCCGAGGCGTTTCCGACGGGACAGGCCTACCAGCCCGTCCTCCCCGCCGCAGCGACCTTCACGCCGCCCACCGGCGTCTTCCTCATCGTGGTGGACGACGACGGGCACGATGTCGGCTGCGGCGGCATCCGCCGCATCGACGACGGCCCGCAGGGTACGCGCTACGAGGTGAAGCACCTGTTCGTCGATCCCGCGACGCGCGGACGAGGCTGGGGCCGCCTGTTGCTGGAGGGATTGGAGCGGCAGGCGCGCGAGTGGGATGCCGCGGAACTCGTCCTCGACACCCACCACACCCTCGAAGCCGCGGCGGCCCTGTACGCTCGCAGCGGCTTCACCGCGATCACGCCGTACAACGACAACCCCAACGCGACACGCTGGTACGGCAAGCGGCTGTGAACGAACCCACCCGGCTCGCGCGATCGGCTCTCGTCGAGGCGATCGGATGCTGGCGGGCGGACATGTGGGACGCGCGGGAGCTGCTGGCGGAGTGCGCGACGACCGCCCTCGTCGCCGACCTCGACGGCGACGCACTGGTGGAGCTGGCGACCATCGACCGCGACGACGGCCGTGATTTGATCGATCGCCTCGTCGAACGTGTGGTGGAGGACCTCTCGCTGGCCGATGTCGCCGACACCGAGCCGTTGCTCGTCGCGGCGCAGCGGATGTGCCGCCGAGCCCTCCACGGCGAGATCACCGAGCGCGCTCTGACCTCCTGGGTGCACGAGCGATTCCACCACGAGAGCGACTCGAGGCGGCTTGATCTCCTCGCCGCCCTCGACGATGAGTACGACGACGCGGTGGCCTCGTCCGCGGATGCCGCCGAGATCACTCGCCTCGTGCGCGAGACGGCCCGCCGATACCTCGCCTACCGCGACTGACCCGATCTCAGACCGGCGGCACCTCGGGAAGGCCCGTCCGCAGCTCCCGCGGCAGGTGGGCCAGGTCGTTGTGCGTCACCACCGTCCACGGACGCCCGGGGCGCTGCGCCAGCACGGTGAGACCGCAGTGCGCCTGGTTGATGGTCAGCCAGCGCCAGTTCGGCGCATCGAGCGCTTCGCGCACGAACCAGGCGATGACGAAGTTGTGCGTGATCAGCAGCTCATGGGTGCCGGGCTTGCGGACGAGGAACTCCGCGACCGCGTCATCCATCTGCGCCCGGCCGGCGTCGATGTCGGCCTCGGTGAACGAGCCGAAGAAGGGCTCGTAGACGCTCGGCATGTCGGGCTCGGGACCGGTCGGGATGCAGTCGAACAGCAACGACGACGGCTCGGGCTCGATCGCCGGCATCCGACCGGCCACCGTCCGTGCGGTCTCGGCTGCGCGTTCGAGCGGCGAATGCCAGACGGCGCTGAGCGGGACGCCGGAGAGACGGTCGGCGATCAGCTCCGCCTGACGTCGGCCGCGCGGTGAGAGAGGCCCGTCCTCGAGACCGTGCTCGGCGTCGAGGTGCTCACCATGTCGCACGAGGTAGAGGTAGTGCGTCACGACAGACTCATCTCATCGGGGGGCGGTGCCCTCAGCCTACGTCAGTGCTCCGACGGCGCCACGGGCACTCGGACGCATCGGTCACTGTGCGGCACGCGCGATCTCGGCGAGCTGCGTGCGGCTCAGCTTCGTCCCGACGCCCTGCATGAGCTCGTGCACGTGCTTTTCGGCGAACACGTTGACGATCGGGGCGACCACGGTCCGCTGCGCCAGCAGCCAGGCGATCGCCACGGCCGAGGTGGGAATCGACAGCTCCGCACCGATCCGGTCGAGCGTGCGCAGCGTGCGCGTTCCGCGACGGTTCATCGCCGCCGCCAGCTGGGCTCCCCGCACGGACGGCGCCAGCAGCGACCGCGAGCGGTGCGCACCGGCGAGGTAGCCGTGCTCGAGAGCCTGCGACGGCGTCACCGCGATGCCCTGGGCTCCCGCGACGAGCCGCAGGTCGCCGTCGAAGTCGCCTTGCCGCAGCACGTTGTACGGCACATCCAGCGCCGTGATCCGCGGGTACCCCGCCGAGCAGAGGATCCGGGCCTCGACCAGTTGCGAGGCCACGAGCCCGCGCGCACCCAGGGCGCGCACCTTGCCGGCCTCGATCAGCCATTCCGCCGTCGCGAGGGTGTCTTCCAGGGGCGCCGACGGGGTCGTGGAGGCATCGAGGTAGAGGATGTCGATCCGGTCGGTCCGCAGGCGGGTGAGCGAGGCCTCGACCGATCGGATCAGGTTCACAGACCCGAGTCCCTCGTGGTCGGGGTGGGTGCCCACCCGGACGCCGAGCACCATCTCATCGCGTGCGCCGCGCCGCGCGAGCCACTCGCCGATGATGTGCTCGCTGCGACCCGAGGCGTACCCGTCCGACGTGTTGAGGGCGTTGCCGCCGCGATCGCGGTAGGCGTCGAGGATCGCGTGCGAGGCGGCGAGGTCGACGTGCCACCCGAACTCCGCACTGCCGAGGATGAGCGGGAAGACCCGGGATCCGGTTTCACCGAGAGGTACGCGCATGGCTGCTCCGACGGGAGGCCCCTGGACGGGGATCGGCGCCGACGGGTGCGCGGTCTCGGTCGCCGCGGCGACGTCCGGGATGATCCGCGCGTCGGCGTCGGTCATCGCGGGCGCGGCTCCGATGCCGAACAGTCCCATCTGACACCTCCTCGCGGAGCGGCCCTTTTCGGGCCGACCGACACGTCCCCCGACGTGTGCTTCGAGGCTATGGCAGTGCGCGGACACGCCCGGGGATTGAGGCGACCGGGCGGTGAACTTTCCATCACGATTTGATCTCGATCGGCCGTTCAGCGCCCACTTGTCCCCCACATGGGGGACATAGGCGGAAAGAACGGATGCCCGCTCCTCCGAGTCGGGAGGAACGGGCATCCGTGTCTGTGTCGGGGATCAGCCCTCGGCGGGCGCGTCTCCCGGGCCCTCGCTGGCCGCAGCCGAACCCTCCTGGTCGGCGGGCTCTTCGAGGACGGGCTCGAGCGACAGCTTGCCGCGGTCGTCGATCTTCGTGATGCGCACGAGCAGCTTCTGCCCGACACCGAGGACGTCCTCGACGTTCTCGACGCGCTTGCCACCGGCGAGCTTGCGGACCTCGCTGACGTGCAGCAGGCCGTCCTTACCCGGCAGGAGCGAGACGAACGCACCGAACGTGGCGATCTTGACGACGGTTCCGAGGAACTGCTCGCCGACCTCCGGGTTCGTGGGGTTCGCGATCGCGTTGACCTGCGCGCGAGCGGCCTCGGCCGACGGGCCGTCGGTCGCGCCGATGTAGACGGTGCCGTCCTCCTCGATGGAGATCTGCGCGCCGGTCTCGTCCTGGATCGCGTTGATCGTCTTGCCCTTGGGGCCGATCAGCTCGCCGATCTTGTCGACCGGGATCTGCACGCTGATGACGCGGGGCGCCGTCGGCGCCATCTGGTCGGGGCCGTCGATCGCGGCGTTCAGGACGTTGAGGATCGTCAGACGGGCATCCTTCGCCTGCGTCAGCGCGGCGGTCAGCACCGACGACGGGATGCCGTCGAGCTTCGTGTCGAGCTGGATCGCGGTGACGAACTCGCTCGTCCCGGCGACCTTGAAGTCCATGTCGCCCAGCGCGTCCTCGGCGCCCAGGATGTCGGTCAGCGCCGCGTAGCGGGTCTCGCCGTCGACCTGGTCGGAGACGAGGCCCATCGCGATACCGGCGACGGGCGCGCGCAGCGGCACACCCGCGTTCAGCAGTGCGAGGGTCGACGCGCAGACCGAGCCCATCGAGGTGGAGCCGTTGGAGCCGAGGGCCTCGGAGACCTGACGGATCGCGTAGGGGAACTCCTCGCGGCTGGGCAGCACCGGCACGAGGGCGCGCTCGGCGAGGAAGCCGTGCCCGATCTCGCGACGCTTGGGCGAACCCACACGGCCGGTCTCACCGGTCGAGTACGGCGGGAAGTTGTAGTGGTGCATGTAGCGCTTGCTGGTCGTGGGCGACAGCGAGTCGATCTGCTGCTCCATCTTCAGCATGTTCAGCGTCGTGACGCCCAGGATCTGGGTCTCGCCGCGCTGGAAGATCGCCGAGCCGTGCACGCGCGGGATGACCTGGACCTCGGCATCCAGCGGACGGATGTCCGCGAGACCGCGGCCGTCGATGCGCACACCCTCGGTGAGGATGCGTCCGCGCACGATGACCTTCGTCACCGACTTGTAGGCGGCGGAGAACTCGGCAAGAGCCGACGCGGGCAGCTCGCCCGCCTCGACGGCCGCGCTCAGCTGCGCCTTGACGTCGTCCTTGACGGCGTCGTCGGCGTTCTGACGCTCGACCTTGTCGGCGATCTGGTAGACCGGCACGAGGCGGTCGTAGGCGCGGCCGGCGACGAAGTCGTAGGTCTCCTGCGCGTACGCCGGGAAGACCGGGTAGGGCTGGATCTCCTTGGCCGCGGTGTTCGCGACGACGTTCTGCGCCGCGACGAGCTCGCGGATGAACGGCTTCGAGGCCTCGAGGCCCTGCGCGACGATCTCTTCGCTGGGCTTGGTGGCGCCGCCCTTGATGAGGTTCCAGCTGTTCTCGGTGGCCTCGGCCTCGACCATCATGATCGCGACTTCGCCGTCCTCGAGAACGCGACCGGCGACCATCAGGTCGAAGACGGCCTCGTCGACCTGCGCGGCCGTCGGGAAGGCGACCCATTGGTCGGCGTGCTCGCCGAAGCCGGGGATGAGCGCGAGGCGCACACCGGCGATGGGGCCGGAGAACGGCAGACCCGAGATCTGCGTCGACAGCGAGGCCGCGTTGATGGCGAGCGCGTCGTAGAACTCGCCGGGGGCGATGGAGAGGACGGTGATGACGATCTGGACCTCGTTGCGCAGACCCGAGACGAACGACGGGCGCAGCGGACGGTCGATGAGACGGCACACGAGGATGGCCTCGGTCGAGGGCCGACCCTCGCGGCGGAAGAACGAGCCGGGGATCTTGCCGGCGGCGTACGAGCGCTCTTCGACGTCGACCGTCAGCGGGAAGAAGTCGAAGCCCTCGCGGGGGTGCTTGCCGGCGGAGGTCGCCGACAGGATCATGGTCTCCTCGTCGAGGTACGCGGCCACAGCGCCCTGCGCCTGCTGCGCGAGACGACCGGTCTCGAATCGAATGGTGCGGGTGCCGAAGCGGCCGTTGTCGAGGACGGCTTCTGCGGCGGTGATTTCTGGACCTTCCAAGAGGTCTCTCCTTCTTTGTTTAGACTCGCACGCGCGTTTCGCGCACGAGATCGTGCGAAGGAGCGGGGACAGGCAGATCCAGACGCGCGCCGACGCCGCACGGGCGCCGGCTCGGCGTCAGCGCTGGCCACCAGTCGAAAGCCACCGTACGAGACGGGAACCCACCACAGGGGACCAGCTTCCTGCCGGCCTGCTCCGGATGGCGCGGAGAATCCACGTCATCCTCTACGAGCCTACCAGCCGACCGTCGCGTCGTGCCGGGGCGACCGCCTGTCGGGCCGGCGCACGCGTGCGTAGGGTGGATGCCATGAGCACCGACGACACCACGGCATCCGATGAGATGAAACGCAAGTTCAAGGAGGCGCTCGACAAGAAGAACTCCCGTCAGCGCACGGGCGAGGCGCACCTCGACGGCGACTCCGCGGTCCACGGCACGCATGGCGCGGTCACGAAGCGCGAGTTCCGTCGCAAGAGCGGCTGAGCCGGGCCCGTCCGCCCCGCGGATCAGGCGGTGGCACCCCGCCCGGGGGAACCCCAGGAGGCGGGGCCGTGCGATCCGGCGGGGTAGTCGTCGAGGGGAACATCGCCGCGCGACCACGCGTCACGGATCGGCTGGATGATCCGCCAGCACTCCTCGGCGGCGTCGCCGCGCACCGAGAGGGTCGGATCGCCGTCCAGCAGGGCGCCGAGAACATCGACGTACGCCCGCTGGGCACCGACGCCGAGGTCGGTCGTGAGCGTCGCGCGCTGCAGCGCGAACGGGTCGCGCCCCCCGTTGACGTTGATCGACAGCGACAGCCGATCGGGCCCGAGACCGAACCTCAGTTCGTCGGGCTCTTCGGGACCGGTGAATCCCTCCGGCAAGTGCCGCACACGACGCATCTTCGCCACGATCTCCATCGCCGGCGCACCCAGCGCCTTGCCCGACCGGAGCGTGATCGGCACGCCTGACCAGCGCGCATCGCGCACCTCGAAGGTCGCCTCGGCGAGGGTCTCGGTTTCTCGCGCCGGGTCGACGCCCGGCTCGTCGACGTACGAGGGCAGCTGCTCACCCGCCGCCTCGCCGGCGGTGTACCGGGCGCGATGAGAGAAGCGCACCGGATCGTCCTCCCACACGTGCGTCGCTCGCAGCGCCGCACCGGTCGCGTCACGCACGTCCCGTTCGCCGAGTGTCGCCGGCGCCGCCATCGTCAGGATCGCGAGCACCTGCAGCAGGTGGCTCTGGATCATGTCCTCCAGCGCGCCCGCCCGGTCGTAGTACCCGGCGCGCCCCTCGAGACCGAGGGTCTCGTCGAAGCGGACGGAGATCTCGGCGATGTGCTCCGCCGACCACACCGGCTCGACGAACCGGTTGGCGAAACGCGCCCCGAGCAGGTTCAGCACCGTCGATCGCCCGAGGAAGTGGTCGACGCGGAACACCTGGCGCTCGGGCAGAAGCGCCTGCAGCACATCGTTCAGCTCTCGTGCGCTCTCCTCGTCGGAGCCGAACGGCTTCTCGAGGGCGAGGATCGTGCCCGTCGGCAGGTCGCGCGGGCGCAGCGCCCGACAGGCGGACGCCGCGATCTGCGGAGGCACGGCGAAGTAGAGCACCACGCGCCCCTCGGGGAGGGCGGCGAGGAGTGTCCGCATGCCGTCGGCCGTCGAGGCGTCGGCGCGCACGTACGGAGTCGAGAGGACCGAGGCGCCCAGCGCGTCCGCGGCGTCCGCCGCGGTGAAGGCCGTGCGGACGATCTTCCGCCAGCGGGCATCCGTCGAGCCCGATGACCCGACCCCGACGAGATGCAGCCGATGCTCGGGGTGGTCGGCGAGGAGCTCGCCGAGAGCGGGAAGCAGCAGACGCGAGGCGAGGTCGCCGTTCGCGCCGATGACGACGAGGACCGTGTCTTCGGACATGAGGTCACCGTATCGCCGCGGCCTGCGAGAATCGCCTGCATGCCCGCTGAGATCGAGGACTACGCCCTGCTGAGCGACTGCCGCACCGCCGCGCTGGTGTCACGGGAGGGGGCGATCGACTGGCTGTGCGTCCCCCGGTTCGACTCGCCGTCGGTGTTCGGCGCTCTGCTCGGCGACGACGACCAGGGGTCGTGGCAGCTGCGCCCCGACGACGAGGGCGCCGTCGCGGAGCGCCACTACGACGGTGACACCTTCACGCTCGTCACCCGGTGGACGACCTCGAGCGGCGTCGCGGAGGTGCACGACGTGCTGCCCGTCGCCGACAGGGCCGCCGACGGCCCGGAGCGGATCGACGTGGTGCGGCGGATCGTCGGCGTCTCGGGCGAGGTCGTCTTCGTCCATCGCCTCCGCATGCGCTTCGACTATGCGCGGGCCCTGCCCTGGGTGCGCCAGGCCGGGACCGATGACGAGCCCGAACTCATCGCGATCGCCGGTCCCGACAGCCTCGTCATCCGCGGTCCGCGCCTCACGGCGGACGACCACGTGCACACGGCGTCCGTACGCATCGCGGCCGGCGAGCGGGAGGATGCCGTGCTCACCTGGCATCCCTCGTACCGCCCCGCGCCGGCCGCGATCGACGTCGACGACGCCCTCGCCCGAACGAACGCCTGGTGGGCGCACTGGGCCGAGCGCATCGACGCCACCGGCCCGCACCGTGACATGATCGCCCGGTCGCTCCTGATCCTGCGCGCCCTCACGCACCGCGACACCGGCGGGATCATCGCCGCGGCGACGACGTCGCTGCCCGAGCAGTTCGGGGGTTCGCGCAACTGGGACTACCGCTACGTGTGGCTGCGCGATGCGGCGCTCACCCTGCAGGCTCTCGTGGCGCACGGCTTCGTGCGCGCGGCCGCGCACTGGCGGCGCTGGCTGCTGCGCGCGATCGCGGGCGATCCGGCGCAGATGCAGATCGTCTACGGCATCGGCGGCGAGCGCGACCTGCAGGAGCGCGAGCTGACCTCTCTCCCCGGCTATCGCGGTGCGGCTCCGGTGCGCATCGGCAACGGCGCGGCCGAGCAGTATCAGGCCGATGTCATCGGAGAGGTTCTCGTCGCGCTGCATGCCGCGCGCGACGCGGGGCTCGGCGAGTCGGAGTTCTCGTGGCCGCTCGAACAGGCGCTCCTCGCGCACGTCGTGGCTCGCCTCGACGAGCCGGACGAGGGCATCTGGGAGATCCGCGGCGAGCCGCGCCGCTTCACCCACTCGCGCGCGATGGTGTGGGCGGCGTTCGACCGAGGCATCCGCGCCGTGCGTGAGTATGGCTTCTCGGGGCCGGTCGAGACCTGGGAGCGCCTGCGCGACGAGGTGCGCGCCGACATCGACGCGCACGCGGTGACAGACGGCGGGTGGTTCCGGCAGCACGACGAGACCGACGAGGTGGATGCCTCGCTGCTGCTCCTGCCCACCGTGGGATTCTGCGCGGCGGACGACCCGCGGATGCTGGCGACCGTCGACCGGATCGAGCAGACGCTCCTGACCGAGGGGCTCGTGCAGCGCTACCGGACCGCCGGCGCGGTGGACGGACTCCCGGGCAGCGAGAACCCGTTCCTCGCGTGCTCGCTGTGGCTCGTGCAGCAGTATGCGGCGACAGGTCGACGAGAGGATGCCGCGGCGCTGCTCGATCGCGTGTGCGCGCTCGCCAACGACGTCGGCCTGCTCTCGGAGGAGTACGACGTCACCGGTCGCCGACAGGCGGGGAACACGCCGCAGGCGCTCTCGCACCTCGCTCTCGTCGAGGCCGCCGACGCGGTCCGCCGCGCCGGCTGACCGGGCGCGCGGTCGCCGAGCGGCCGTCGCGCGGTCAGACGGCGCGCGCGCGGTCGCGGGAGCCGGGCCCCGGGATGACGACGTAGTCGTCGTGCTTGGCCGAGACGCCGTCGCCCGCGGTGCGTCCGCGCAGTCGTCGCCACACCCACGGCAGCGCGTCGCGGCGGAGCCACGTGCCGGTGACAGGCGGTTCGTCCTCGGCGTGGAAGAGCTCGTCGAGGCCGCTCAGGGCACCGGCATCCGGAACCCCCAGCGCGTCGGCGGCTCGGTACGCGAGCAGGCGGTGCCCCGCTGCGCGCAGGTGCACCTTGTCGGCCGACCAGAGGTGGAGCGCACCGATCTCGGGGTGGCAGTCGAGGTCGAGCAGCGTCGCACCGGTGCGGCTCGCGATGCGGCGCAGCTCCGCGTTGAACCGGGCGAAGCGGCGGGCGAAGATCATCGCGGGGCGGCGACGCGGCAGGAACGGGGTGACGAGCAGGACCTCCGCGCCGGATGCCTGCAGACTCTCCACCGCGCCCCCCACGGCGGCGGCGAGCGCCGGGATGTCGATGCGTCGGCTTCCGACGAGGTCATTCGCCCCGATGAGGATCGAGACGAGGTCGGGCTGCAGCCGCACCGCCGCCGGCAGCTGCTCGACCAGGAGGTCCTGCACGCGGCGGCTGCGCACCGCGAGGTTGGCGTAGCGGAAGTTGCCCGCTCCGCCCGAGTGCGCGAGCAGATGGGCAAGCCGGTCCGCCCACCCGCGGTACGTCCCCTCGGGCACGCGCGACGTGTCGCACAGTCCTTCGGTGACCGAATCTCCGAGGGCGACGTAACGGCGCCACGCCGGGCGCTCGTCGGCAGGGGCTGCGGGCAGTTCCGGGCGGGGGACGGCACGGGCCATGCGGACATCGTCGATCCGGCGCAGGCGCTGGGCACGCTCGTAGTGCCCGACGAGGGCCGTCGTGAGGGCCTCCCAGGTGCGGCCTTGCGTGGCATCGGCCGCCGCGGCGGCGAACGCCCGCCGCTTCGCGGGGTCGCCGGCGAGGTCGGCGACCCGCGCGCGGAGGTCGTCGAGGTCGCCGGGACGGTAGAGCCAGCCGTCGATGCTCGAGCGCACGAGGTCGAGCGGCCCGCCCTGGCCGACCGCCACGACCGGCACGCCGGCAGCCATCGCCTCTTGGATCGTCTGCCCGAAGGTCTCGCTCGCGCCGGGGTGGACGAAGACGTCGAAGCTCGCGACGGCGCGGGCGAGCTCGTCGCCGGAAAGGTGGCCGAGGAAAAGCGCCTCGGGCAGCTGCTGCTCGAGCAGCGGGCGCGAGGGACCGTCGCCGACGATCACGAGACGGATGCCGGGAAGATCCCTCAGCGCGACGAGGTCTTCGACCTGCTTCTCCGGGGCGAGTCGTCCGACGTAGCCGACGACGACACGACTCTCCGCGAGGGTCTCGTCGGAGGGGGCTCCGCCGGCCAGCACCGCCCCGCGCCACGCGTCGTCGCGCCGCGAGGGGTGGAACAGGCGTCCGTCGACGCCGCGCCCCCACAGCGCCAGCCGGTCGACGCCGAGCTCCTCCAGCTGTGTCTGGGCGGCGCGCGACGGCGCGAGCGTCAGCGTCGCCCGGCGATGCAGCCGGGTGACGTGCTTCTCGGCGATGGCGGTGGCCTGCGGCATCCGATAGTGACGCGTGTACGCGACGACGTCCGTCTGATAGACGGCGACCGACGGCAGCGCCAGTTCGTCCGCCGCGACGAGCGCCTGCCATCCCAGCACGAACGGTGACGCGAGATGCACCACGTCCGCATCGAAGCGGCGCAGACGCCGGACGAGCGACGCCGAGTGCGGGGCCGAGACGCGCACCGCCGGGTAGCTCGGCAGGGCGACCGAGGGAACCCGGTGGGCCAGGTCAGTGCCCGCGACCGCTCCGCTCCCCCGCGCGGCCGACGGCGCGATCACGAGGACGTCGTGACCGGAGCGGCGCAGGCATTCCGAGACATGGAGGACGGAGCCCGTGACCCCGTTCATGTGAGGCAGGAACGATTCCGTGACGATCGCGATGCGCACGGATCCAGGGTGGCGCCCCGGCACGCTGCACAGCGCCCCGGAATGCCCTCAGCGACGTGATTTCACGCGATGCTCGCCGACCGGTCATCATCCGGTCGCACGCGCGTCGTTTGGCGCGCCCGGCCACCCGTCGGACAGCGCTCGTTCACCGCCGCCTGGTAGCCAGAGGGCGTGGCTCCGACCGATCTGCTCACGGACATCGCGCAGGGCCCGTGGGCACTGCTGGCGATGTTCGGCCTGGTCACCCTCGACGCGATCCTCGTCGTCGTACCGGGGGAGGCGGCCGTCACCGCGCTCGGCGCCCTCGCCACCGCGACCGGGTCGCCGCCGCTCTGGGCCGTCATCGCGGTCGCCGGTGCCGCCGCCGTCACCGGCGATTCGCTCTGGTACGGAACCGGGCGCCTGGTCGGCCTGCACCGCTGGGGGTGGATGAGGACGGCGCGGGCGCAGACCGCCTTCGCCTGGGCGAGCGTCCGCCTGCACCGGAACGCCGCGGTGATCGTCTTCACCGCCCGATTCATCCCGTTCGCCCGCATCGCGGTGACCCTCACGGCGGGGGCGACCCACATGGCGTACGCCCGGTTCCTCGTGATCTCGGCGACCGCGTCGCTCGCCTGGGCGACCTATCAGGCCGTGATCGGCGGCGTGATCGGAGCGCTGATCCCGGGCTCTCCCCTGCTCGCGGTGATCGTGTCGATCGTCGTAGCCATCGGTCTGGGCGTCGCGATCGACGTCGTCCTTGCGCGACGAGCGCCTTCACGCCGCGCGCACCACGACGCGGGCGCACCCGGTCCGGGCGCCGTCACAGCCGACGACGGGGCACCGGGCTTCCCGGCGACGGCGACCCCGGCGACGGACGATGCGGCCGACCGGGGGGAGAATGGTCGGATGCCTCCCCGAATCGCGATGCCCGCCCGCCTCTCCGATGCCGACGGCGCCGACCCCCGCGTCGCGCTCGCCAACGCGATCTTCGACGACGTCGCGGCGCTCGTCCGCGCCGAGGACCTCGACGTCGTCGTCGTGCGGGGCACCGACCTCGACGGCTTCGACGGCGTCGTCCTGCCGGGCGGCGGCGACATCGATCCCGCCCGCTACGGCGGCGACACCGCCGCACCCTGCTATGACGTCAATCCCGCCCAGGACGACCTCGATCTGGGCGTTCTGGCCGCGGCGGTGGAGCGCGGCATCCCCGTTCTCGGCGTCTGCCGCGGTCTGCAGGTGCTGAATGTGGCGTTCGGCGGCACACTCGTCGAGGACATGCCCCACTCCGACGTCGGGCACACACCGGGGGGCGAGGGCGGCGAGCTGGAGTGGGCGTGGCATCCGGTCTCGGTCGTCGAGGGATCGCGCCTGCGCGCCGAGCTCGACGGCGAGACCATCGCGGTCGCGTCGGGCCATCACCAGGCCATCCGCGACCTCGGCACGGGACTCGTCGCCACGGCCGTCGCGGGCGACGGCGTCGTCGAGGCGATCGAGCACGAGACACTTCCGATCCTGGCGGTGCAGTGGCACCCCGAGGCCGAGGGAACACCTCCGTCGCTGGCCGCGGCGCCCTTCGCCGTGTTCGCCGATCTCGTGCGCGAAGGCCGCATCGCCGCCCGCTGACGCGAACGGCGATGCGTGGCAAAAGCGGCGCGCTCAGCGGATGCCGGCGGTCTCTGCGGCGGGAGTCGGAGCGACCGGCGCGGATGCGCCCGCCCCATGGTCGTCGCCGGCGAGGGTCGACTCGTCGAAGGGGTCGCCGCCGGCCAGCACGCGACGCACCTGCTCGCGGTCGATCTGCGTGGTCCAGGTGCCGATGAGGAGGGTCGCGACGGCATTGCCGGTGAAGTTCGTCACCGCGCGTCCCTCCGACATGAAGCGGTCGGTGCCGACGATGACGCCCACACCATTGACGAGGTCGGGGCGGAACGCCTGCAGCCCTCCGGCGAGGGTCGCCAGGCCCGCACCGGTGACGCCCGCGGCGCCCTTCGAGGCGATGACCATGAACACCAGCAGGCCGATCTGCTCGGGGATCGACATCGGCACGCCCATACCCGCCGCGATGAACAGCGACGCCATCGTCAGGTAGATCGCCGTGCCGTCGAGGTTGAAGGAGTAGCCGGTGGGCACCGTGATGCCCACGACGGGCTTCGAGACGCCGAGATGCTCCATCTTCGCGATGAGTCGGGGAAGAGCCGACTCGCTCGAGGACGTCCCGACGATCAGCAGGTATTCGCGGCCGAGGTACTTCATGAGCGACAGGATGTTGACGCGGGTCACGGCGTACAGCAGCACGCCGAGCACTCCGAAGACGAAGACGGCGCACGTGATGTAGAAGGCGATCATCAGGATGCCGAGGCTCACGATCGCCGCTCCCCCGGTCTTGCCCACGACGGCGGCGATCGCGCCGAACGCGCCGATCGGCGCGAGCCAGAGGATCATGCCGAGGATGCGGAACACGAGCGCCTGCAGGTTCTTCACGGCCGACATGATCGGCGCGGCCTTGTCGCCCATCTTCTGCAGCGCGAATCCGACGAGGAGGGCGATGAAGAGCACCTGCAGCACGCTCTCCCCGGTGAACGCCGAGAAGAACGTCGTCGGGATGATCCCCATGAGGAACTCCGTCGTCGACTTCGCCTCGAGCGAGGAGGCGTCGTAGTGCGCGCCCGCCATGTTGAGCCCCGTGCCCGGGTGGATGATGTTGCCGACGACGAGACCGATCACGAGCGCGAACGTGGTCATGACCATGAAGTAGAGGAGCGCCAGACCGCCGATCTTGCCGACCGTGGCCGCCTTGGCGATCGACCCGACGCCGACGACGATCGTGCAGAAGATGATCGGCGCGATCATCATCTTGATCAGGTTGACGAAGGCCTTCCCGATGGGCTCGAGACCGGTCGCGAACTGCGGCCAGAGGAGGCCGACAAAGATGCCTGCCGCGACGGCGATGATCACCGAGACGTACAACCACGTGTGCTTGTCCCAGCTGCCCGGGCCGCGGCGGCGAGAGAGCCGCGGAAGCCGCGTCGTGGTGGTGGGTGCGATTCTCATATCGTCCTCCTGGTGAACTGCCGTTGTTCGAGGCCGCCTCCGTTGGCGGGATACAGACACTGTGCGGGGGTTGGGCGCCCGCGCCGGATTGTGGTCGTATTGTTCGCGGACCGACGCGACGACGAGGAGGAGCGATGACGAGGACTCGGCGCAGCGCCGCCTCGCGGCTGTTCGTCGCGATGCTGCTGTCGGCGGTCGCGGTCGCCGCGCTGACAGCGGTGCTCCTGATCTGGGACGGACAGCGGACGACGCGTGCCGAAGCCGAGCGCGTCACCCAGGCCGTCGCACAGACCCTCGCCCTCTCCCCCACAGTCGCCTCGGCGCTGTCCGACGGCGACGATGCGGCGGCGTCCGACGCCCTGCAGCCGGTCGCGACGCGGGTGATGAGCGAGGCCCGGGTCGATTTCGTCACGATCATGGATGCCCGCGGCATCCGTGTCACGCACCGCGATCCCGACGAGATCGGGCGACCGTACGTCGGCACCATCCCGACCGAGCCGACCCAGCTGACCGAGGAATCGACGGGCACGCTCGGCCGGTCTCTGCGCACGATCGTTCCGATCGAGGCGGACGGCCGCCTCGTCGGCTGGGTGTCGGTGGGCGTGACCCTCGACACCGTGTCCGCACAGATCCTTCCCCGGCTGCTCGTCGCGATCGGTGTCGGCGGCATCGTCCTGGCCGCGGGCATCATCGGCGCGGCTCTGGCCCGTCGCGCCACGCGTCGCGTGGCGGGCGATCTGCCCGCCGGCGCGATCCGCGACACCCTCTCGTCGGCGGAGTCCCTGCGCACCCTCGGCGAGGCGCTGCGCGCCCAGACCCATGAGCACGGCAATCGCATGCACGCGGCGGTGGCCCTGCTGGAGCTCGGGCGCACCGACGAGGCCGTCGGCATCCTCACCGACTCCGCCGAACAGAGCCAGCTGCTCGTGGATCAGGTCACGGCGTACACCGCGGGCGATCCGACGGTGGGCGCCCTTCTGCTCGGCAAGGCGTCCCAGGCCCTCGAGCGGGGCATCGCCTGGGAGGCATCCATCGCTCCGGACGCACCGCCCTCGACCCTCGCGCCGATCGACGCGGTCGCCCTCGTCGGGAACCTCATCGACAACGCGCTGGATGCCGCGGCGGCCGGTCCGCCGCCGCGCTGGGTGCGCGTGCAGATGCGACGCACCGACGAGGACGAGCTGGCTCTGCACGTCAGCGACTCGGGCGCCTCACCGACCGACGAGGTGCGCGCCCGGATGTTCGAGCGCGGCTTCACGACCAAGCCCGCCGGCGCCGAGGGGCGCGGAGTCGGGCTCGCGCTGGTGCGCGCCGTCGTCGAAGATGTCGGTGGGACGATCACCGTCGATGTCGATCCCACGACGTTCCGGGTGATCCTGCCGACGGAGGACGCATGATCGGGGTACTGCTCGTCGACGACGAGGCGCTGACGCTGCAGCTGCACGCGTCGTACGTCGCCCGTGTGCCGGGCTTCGAGGTGGTCGCCGAATGCACCGGCGCGCGCGCCGCAGTCTCGGCGATCCTGGACTCGCCCGACCGCGAGCGCATCGACCTGGTGCTGCTGGATGTGACGATGCCGGACGGCACGGGACTCGACGTCGTGCGCCACGTGCGTGCACGGACGGCGGATGTCGACGTCATCGCGATCACCTCGGTGCGCGAGGCCGAGGTGGTCCGCCAGATGGTCGCGCTCGGGGCGACGCAGTACCTCGTGAAGCCGTTCACCTTCGCGACCTTCCGCGAACGCCTGGAGCAGTACGTCAACTACCGCACGCGGGCGCAACGCGCGAGCGGTCCCGCGACGCAGAGCGAGATCGATGCCCTCCTCAGTGCGCGGACGCCCACGGCCCGCACGGTGCTGCCGCCGAAGGGGCTGTCGGCGACCTCGCTCGCACGGGTCGCCGAGGCGGTCCGCACCGGGGGCCCGTTGTCGGCGACCGAGGCGGGCGACGCACTGGGGATGTCTCGCGTCGCCGCGCGCCGCTACCTCGAGCACCTCGCCGACGAGGGACGACTCGAGCGCGCTCCTCGATACGGCAGTCGCGGCCGCCCCGAGACCGCGTATGCGTGGGCGCAGCAGGCGACGGCTCCGTAGCGCGACGACAGGTGGCCCGCCGCCGTCGCGACGGGCCACCTGTCGTTGTTCGTTCAGCCGCAGGACTTCGCCGCGTAGGCGGCGTCGACGCTGCGCGTGAGCGTCTTCCCATCCTTCGTCACGGATGCCTGCACCGTCACGGTGCCGGCGTCGATCGAGCCCCGCCGCGTCGAGAACGCTGCCGACACGGTCTTGCCCGCGGCGACGCTCTCGAACTTCTTCGTGCCGAACGACGACGTGACGTCGGCCGCGATGGCCACGGACTCGCCGTTGCCCACCTGCGGCACCAGCACGACCTTGCCGGCGACGCAGCGCGTCTCCGCCGTGGCACTGACCGTGAGTGCGGGCGGTGCCGCGAACTGCCACGAGTCGAAGGTGAACAGTTCACCCGAGCCGCCGCGGAACACGAAGAACACGTCCGTCTTGCCTGTCGCTCCGGCGACCGGGCAGTCGATGTCGACCCACTGCGTCGACCCGGCCGTTCCGGCCGGAACGGTGCAGGTGCCCACGAGCGTGCCGGTGCGGCTGCCGAGGCGGACCTCGATCGTTCCGCCCACGCCGGTCGTGCCGACGCGTGCCGTGAAGCTCGACGCTCCCGATCCGAAATCGGCACCGCGGACGCGGATGTAGTCACCGTTGTCGATGCTGCTGACGTGCAGACCGCCGCCTGTCGTCGGCGACACCTCGACGCCGGACTCCCACGAGATCGTCTCGGCTTCTTGGCGCGTGTACGGGTCGAACGGCGCGATCTGAGACACCCCTGCCGTCGTCATGTTGATCGTCGGGATGGTGCCGTCGGCGTTGTAGGTGAACTCCTCGATCGACACCGAGCGCCCGTACCCGCTGCCGCCCGGCAGCGCGCCGTTGTGGTAGAAGAAGTACGACTTGCCCTTGAAGTCCACGATGCCGGGGTGGTTCGTGAACGAGCGGCCTTGGCTGGGCATGATCGTGCCGCGGAACGTCCACGGGCCCGTCGGCGTCGGTGAGGTCGAGTACGCGATGTACTCCGAGCAGCACGACGCGGCGAACACGTTGTAGTACATGCCGTTGCGCTTGTAGACCCAGGGTCCCTCCTGGTACGCCGTCTTGGTCGGGTCGGAGGCCTTGGTGCCGAAGCCCTCGTGGGTCAGCGGGATCTGCTCGGGGGTGGAGCCGAGAGAGATCATGTCCTCGTTGAGCTTGACCCACCACAGGTTGGGGTTGCCCTGGTACAGGTAGGCCTGGCCGTCATCGTCGATGAACACGGTCGGATCGATCTCGCTGCGGGAGATCAGCGGCTTGCCGATGGCATCGCGGAACGGACCGACCGGGGTGTCGCCCACGGCGACGCCGATCGCCCGCTGCCCCGTGGCGGCCTCGGTCACCGTCACGTACCAGTAGAACTTGCCGTTGCGTTCGATCGTCTGGCTGGCCCAGGCATCCGAACGTGCCCACGCGAAGGTCGACACGCTCAGCGGTGAACCGCGATCGGTCCAGTTGACCATGTCGGTGCTCGAGTACACGTGCCAGTCGTTCATGACATACGTGTTGGAGTTGTCCTCGTCGTGACCGGTGTACACGTACATCGTGTCGCCGACGACGAGCGGCGCCGGGTCGGCGGTGTAGATGGTCTGGACGATGGGGTTCCCCCAGGTGTCCGAGCTCGCCGCAGGCGCCTTGAGGCGGAACGACACGGTCTTGGTCGCGCTGACCCCGCGCACCTGGACGGTGGCGGTGACCGTGCCGGTCTTGTCAGGCTCACCCGCACGCGGCACCGCGGCCGTCGCGAGGCGGCCGTCGCTGCCGACGACGAGGTTGGGGTCGGTCGACGACCAGGTCACCGCGCCGTTGTAGTCCGGCAGGCGGGGCTTCTCGACCTCGATGGTGAGCGGGTTGACCGAGTTGAGGATCGTCTGGACGCTCGACTGGAACGACGAGGCGTGCAGCGCGGCGTCGGTGTCGGAGACCGCCTTGACCTCGCTCGCCTGGAGCGCCCGGTCGTAGACCCGGAAGGTCGAGACCTTGCCCTGGAAGAAGGGGTCGGGCCAGGGCGATCGCCCGATGGCGTTGAGCGACTGATCCGTGATCGACGCGGGCGACAGTGTCGTGCGTCCGGTCGAGACCAGCACCCCGTCGACGTAGAACGAGATGGTGTCGGCGTCGCCGTCGATCACGGAGGTCAGGCTGTACCACCGGTTCGCGTCGAGCGCCTGGCTGGAGCGTGCGTTGGCCTCGCCGCCGGCCGAGCTGGTCGTGATCGCGGTGCGCGGACTGTCGCGGACGGAGGTGAAGTAGTACGACCCGTTGGAGTTGTTGCCGATGTTCCACAGGAAGTTGAAGGCCGACTTCATCGAGGCGTCGATCGCGACCTCGGTGGTGATGGTGGCCGAGTTCTTGCCGCTGAGGATGGAGGCGGGAAGCTCCACCCAGTTCGCCGTCGTGCTCGACTTCGCCCCGCCGATGAAGGTGAGGGAGTCGCCGTTCCACAGCGCATCCGTACCGTTGCGCACCGTGGCATCCCCGACGCGGCCGCTGCCGGTCGCGGTGTTGGGGACCGTCGATCCGGAGGTCTGGCTGAAGGCGTACTGGGCGATGAGCCCGTCGGTGGGAACCGTGCCCGCGGCCTGGGCAGGAGAAGCGGCCCCCGCGAGGGCGGACCAGATCAGCGCCCCGATGCTCAGCGCGGCGATCCCCGCGCGTCGGCGGGATCTCAGGGGCGATGGGGGCGGTGACGTTGTTGTCATGTTCAACTCCTCGGTGAGTGGTCGCGCGGTGGCGCCCGGGCACACCGCAGAGGCGACGCGGCAGCCGCTCTGGCTGGCGTCGCCCGACGCGGCTCGACGTGCGCTCGTGCCCGGGCCGGCGTGGTCCAACCCCGGTTCGGCACGATGTTATCGCTACCATAGGTGCGGCACAACCCACTCTTTTTCGGCACCTCGCCTCCGCACCGTCGGCGCCGCAGATGACGAAGACGGCGCGCCCGGAGCCTGAACCTCCGGGCGCGCCGCCTCGAGAAGAGCGCCTACTCCCCCGCGAGCCCTCCGAGCAGGTGGCCGAAGCTGCGCCCCTCGCCGAGGTAGTTCGCCGGATCGAACGGATCGGCACTGCCGGCGGGCTCGCGGCGCGCGACGGCGTCCGCGAGCTCGCGGGCGCCGCGGTCCACGCGGGAGCTCAGGGGCGCGACCTGGTCGGCCGACGATCCCCAGTCGCTGGATGCCGCGAACACGCCCGTCGAGACGGCCTCGGCGTGCAGGTAGGCGAACAGCGGCCGGATCGCGTAGTCGATCGCGAGCGAGTGGCGGGCGGTACCGGCGTTCGCGCCGATCAGCACCGGCATCCCGGTCAGCGCGTCGGGATCGAGCACGTCGATGAACGACTTGAACAGCCCCGAGTAGCTCGTGGAGAAGATCGGCGTCACGGCGATCAGCGCGTCGGCCGAGACCACCGTGTTGATGGCCGACTCGAGCGCGGGCGGAGCGAAGCCGGTGAGCAGATTGTTGGTGATGTCGTGCGCCACGTCTCGCAGCTCGATGGTGTCGACGGTCGCGTCGATGCCCTTCGCGGCGAGCTCGGCGATCGTCGCGGCCGCCAGGCGGTCGGCGAGCATCCGGGTCGAGGACGGGTTCGACAGCCCCGCCGAGACGACGGCGATGCGCCGCGGGGCGCTCACGGCGGTCATCGCGCACCGCCCATCGCCGCGGCGCCGAACGCGGCCCCGGCGGCAGCCGGAGCGTCCTGGTAGGGCGACGGGCCGGCGAGGTTGTCACCGCGGTTGGCGCGCGGGGTGGCCTGACGCGAGTGCCCGTCGCCGTACGTGGCGCGGACAAGGCTGGCGTGGGTGGGCGCGTCGGGCACGTTCGCGGGGCGGTCCTTCGCGAGCTCCTTGCGCAGCACCGGCACGACCTCGCCGCCGAGGAAGTCGAGCTGCTCGAGCACGGTCTTCAGCGGCAGGCCCGCATGGTCCATGAGGAACAGCTGGCGCTGGTAGTCGCCGAAGAGGTCGCGCATGCCCGCGTAGCGGTCGATCACCTGCTGGGGCGAGCCGACGGTCAGCGGCGTCATCTGGCTGAAGTCCTCGAGCGACGGCCCGTGGCCGTACACCGGGGCGTTGTCGAAGTACGGGCGGAACTGCGCGACGGCATCCTGCGAGTTCTTCGCCATGAACGCCTGGCCGCCCAGGCCCACGATCGCCGTCTCGGGAGCGCCGTGCCCGTAGTGCTCCCAGCGCTGGCGGTACAGCCCGATCAGGCGCTGGTAGTGCTCCGCCGGCCAGAAGATGTTATTCGCGAAGAAGCCGTCACCGTAGTACGCGGCCTGCTCGGCGATCTCGGGGGTGCGGATCGACCCGTGCCACACGAACGGCGCGACGCCGTCGAGTGGCCGCGGGGTCGAGGTGAATCCCTGCAGCGGTGTGCGGAACTTCCCCTCCCAGTCCACGACGTCCTCACGCCACAGCCTGTGGAGCAGGGCGTAGTTCTCGATCGCGAGGGGCAGCCCCTGACGGATGTCCTTGCCGAACCAGGGGTAGACCGGCCCGGTGTTGCCGCGGCCCATCATGAGGTCCATGCGGCCGCCCGACAGGTGCTGCAGCATCGCGTAGTCCTCGGCGATCTTCACCGGGTCGTTAGTGGTGATGAGGGTCGTCGAGGTCGAGAGGATGAGGCTCTCGGTCTGCGCGGCGATGTAGGCGAGGGTCGTCGTGGGCGACGACGACCAGAACGGCGGGTTGTGGTGCTCGCCGAGGGCGAAGACGTCGAGCCCCACCTCTTCGGCGTGCTTCGCGATCTCGACCGAGGCGCGGATGCGCTCGGCCTCGCTGGGGGTGCGCCCGGTCGTCGGGTCCTGCGTGATGTCGCTGACCGTCATGATGCCGAACTGCATCTGCCGCGTCAGGCCGGCAGCGTCGGGGGTACCGGCCTGACCGGTGGTGGTCTCGCTCACGATGATCTTCGCCTTCCGGATGCCGCGGCATCCATTCCATGCAGATGAATGTATCTGATGTAACGCGCCGTCGTCCAGGCTATTCCCGCGGCCTGCGAAGCCACCGAACAGGCGCGAGGACCGGCGGCGGCGACACCCGCACTCGACAGACGCCCGGTAATCCGGCGCAACACTCGGCACGAAGGCCGGGCATCCCTCTAGCCTCGTCGCATGTCCGAGCCGAACCTGCCCGTCCTCGACCTGTCCGACCTCGATCGTGGGCCCGCGCAGGCCGCACGCTTCCGCGACGCCCTGCGCGCCGCCACCCACGACGTCGGATTCTTCTACCTCACCGGCACGGGCGTCACGCCCGAGCTCGAGAGCAGGTTGCACCGGACGGCGCGGGCGTTCTTCGACCTGCCCGAGGCCGACAAGCTCGCGATCGAGAACGTGCACAGCCCGCACTTCCGCGGCTACACCCGCGTCGGCGGTGAGCGCACGCAGGGCGAGGTCGACTGGCGCGAGCAGATCGACATCGGCCCGGAGCGCGACGCGATCGATGCTCCGGATGCCCCGGACTACGCCCGCCTCATCGGCCCGAACCTGTGGCCGGACGCCCAGCCCGAACTGCGCGAGGTCGCCACCGAATGGCAGGAGCACCTGGCCGGTGTCTCGCGCAAGCTGCTGCGCGCCTGGGCACTGGCACTGGGTGCCCCCGAGTCGTACTTCGACGAGCACTTCGGCGAGCCGGCGACGCTCCTGAAGATCGTCCGCTACCCCGGGTCGCGCGAACCCGAGCCCCAGCAGGGCGTCGGCGCGCATAAGGATTCCGGCGTCCTCACGCTGCTGTGGGTCGAGCCCGGCAAAGGCGGCCTGCAGGTGCAGCGGGACGGCGAGTGGGTGGATGCCCCGTCGGTGCCGGGGGCGTTCGTCGTGAACATCGGCGAGATGCTCGAGTACGCGACCGGTGGATATCTCATCGCGACGAACCACCGGGTGGTGTCACCGCGCTTTCCGGGCGACCGCATCTCGGTGCCGTACTTCTTCAACCCGGCGCTCGACTCGCGCCTGCCGCTCATCGACCTACCGGCGGAGATCGCCGCCCAGGCCCGCGGCGTCACGCAGGACCCGACCAACCCGATCCACGCGCTGTACGGCGAGAACGCATTGAAGTCCCGCCTGCGCGCGCACCCCGACGTGGCCGAGCGCTGGCACGGCGACCTGCTCGCGGCCCGCGCCTGAGGCATCCCCACCGGCCGGGAGCATCCGCCGGCCGGGCATCCGTACACCTGGCATCCGTCGGCGAAAGCAGGACGTCCGGCGAGAACAGGACGTCCCACTCCGCGATCGTCCTGTTCTCGCACGATCGCCTGTTCTCGCGCTACCGCGCGTGAGCGAGGCGGATGCCCGAGCCCGACGCAGGCGAGAACGACGAGAGCCTCCCCACACCGTGGGGAGGCTCTCCAAGAATGTTCTGCGCGATTGAACGCTGGCGCGCGGTGCTTAGCGGCGCAGGCCCAGACGCTCGATGAGCGAACGGTAGCGGTTGATGTCGATGTCCTGCAGGTAACCCAGCAGGCGACGACGCTGACCGACGAGGAGGAACAGACCACGACGCGAGTGGTGGTCGTGCTTGTGCTCCTTCAGGTGCTCGGTGAGGTCCTTGATGCGCTGCGTCAGCATCGCGACCTGCACCTCGGGGGATCCGGTGTCACCGGGGTGCGTCGCGTACTCTTCGATGATCGCCTTCTTGACGTCTGCTTCCAGTGCCATAGGTGATCCCCTCTCTGCTTGTTGCGCGGCGCCCGACGCTTGATGCGTGGGCTCTCTTTATCCGCGGCCGATCCAACGGCAACCGGTCGAGTCTACCAGCCCCGCGACGACCTCGGCGACCGGGCGGAGCCGTAGGCTCGACGGGTGCAATACACGATCCGCGTCAAGCCGGGCAGCCGCAAGGGTCCGCTCGTCGAAACGGATGCCTCGGACGACGCGGCGCTCACGGTCTTCGTCCGCGAGCGCGCCGTCGACGGCGCCGCGAACGATGCCGTCGTCCGCACCCTCGCCGCGCATTTCGAGGTGCCTCCCCGCGATGTCACGATCCTGCGCGGGCACGCGTCGCGCATCAAGCGCATCGAGGTCGACCGATGAGCGCGCCGAGGCGTCTGCCCCGGCTGCGCCGTGACCACTTCATCGACCTGCGCCCGTTCTCTGTCAGCCCGGCGTTCACGCGCCTGTGGATCGGGTCGACGCTCGCCGGCCTCGGCGGCCAGCTGACGATCGTCGCCGTCATGCTGCACGTGTACGAGCTCACCCAGGACACCTTCGCGGTCTCGATGGTCGCCGTCGCCGGGCTCGTGCCGATGATCGTCGCGGGCCTCTACGGAGGAATGCTGGCGGATGCCTTCGACCGCCGCACCGTGGCACTGCTCGCGGCATCCGTGACCTTCGCGTCGACGCTGCTGCTCGCGGCCCTCGCGTGGGCGGGGATCGAGAGCGTCGCGTGGCTGTTCGTGCTCAGCGCGATCAACTCGGCCGCGAACTCCATCGTCGGGGCAACGAAGTCGGCGATCACCCCGCGCTTGCTCCCCCGCGACCTGTTGCCCGCCGCCGCAGCGCTGCAGGGCATCACCGTCGGGATCATGGTGATGGCCGGCCCCGCCCTCGCCGGCGTGCTCGTCGCGTTCACCGGCTACGCATGGACCTACACCGCCGACGTGCTGCTGATGACGACGCTCTTCCTCGGACTGTGGACTCTTCCCGGCATCCGGCCCGAAGGCGAGATCGTCCGCCCCGGACTCGAGTCGCTGCGCGACGGGATGCGCTTCTTGCGGCGGGCACCCAACATCCGCCTGCAGTACATCCTCGACATCATCGCGATGACCTTCGGGCATCCGATCGCCCTCTTCCCGGCGATCGGGGCGGTGCTGCTGGGCGGCGGACCGATCACGACCGGCGTGCTGACCGCGTCGATCGCGGCCGGCGCGTTCCTGTCGAGCCTGTTCTCGGGGCCCATCGGTCGGGTGCGTCGTCACGGACTCGGGATCGCGCGCGCGATCCAAGTCTTCGGCATCGCGACGACGGTCTTCGGGCTCGTGCTCGTCGCCGCGCAGCTCGGCTGGTTCGCACCAGCGACGGTGGATACCGCGCACGCCAACGTCATCCTCATCGCGGTCGCGATGCTCGCCCTCGCCGTCACCGGGGCGGCCGACAATGTCAGCGCGATCTACCGGTCGACGATGATGCAGTCCGCTGTGCCCGACACCATGCGCGGACGCCTGCAGGGCGTCTTCATGGTCGTCGTGGCCGGCGGACCCCGCGTCGGCGCGCTCTACGCCGGCACCCTCGCGACCCTCACCGCGCTCTGGGTGCCTTCCCTCGTCGGCGGCCTCATCATCGTCGGCCTCGTCGGGGTGCTCGTGAGACTGCACCCGCGCTTCCGCGCGTACGACGCCGCGAACCCGCAGCCGTAGCCGCATCCGCAAGACTCACCGGAACGACGACGGGGGTGGATGCCGCCGCAGCAGCATCCACCCCCGTCGGGACAGAAGGCCTCAGGCCTGGATCGAGCCCTGCAGGTCGAGCGTGATGGTGACGTCCTTGCCGACGAGCACGCCACCGGTCTCGAGCGCCGCGTTCCAGGTCAGACCGAAGTCCTCGCGGTTGACGACGGTCGTGGCGGTCGCGCCGGCCTTGTAGTTGCCCCACGGGTCGGTGCCGAAGCCGCCGAACTCGAGCGTGAAGGTGACGGGCTTGGTCACGCCGTGCATCGACAGGTCGCCGTCGACGAGGAAGTCGCCACCCTCGTAGCGCACGCCGGTCGACGCGAAGTCGATCGTCGGGTAGGTCTCGGCGTCGAAGAAGTCGGCGGAACGCAGGTGGTTGTCGCGTGCCTCGTCCTTCGTGTCGATCGAGGCGACGTCGACCGATGCCGTCACGCGCGTGTCGAGGGGGTTCGCGCCCGCCTCGATGGTCGCGCTCTTGACGCCGAAGACGCCGCGCACCTTCGAGATCATCATGTGACGGACCGTGAAGGTGACCTCGCTGTGCGCGGGGTCGAGCACCCAGGTACCGGCCTTGTAGCCGGGGATCTCGACGGTCGAGGTGGAGTCGGTCATGTTCTGTCCTTCGTGACGGGGAAGCGGTTCGCGAGAGTGCAACGCACGCCCTCGAAATCCATTCCCGCGAATGGAAAAGTTTCTGCGGGGCTCAGCCGACGGCGAGCAGATCGATGATGAAGATCAGCGTCTTCCCGCCGAGGAAGTGCCCCCCGGCAGGCCCGTAGGCGAGGTGGGGCGGGATGACGAGTTCGCGGCGGCCGCCGACCTTCATCCCCGGGATGCCGTCCTGCCAGCCCTGGATGAGGCCGCGCAGCGGGAACTGGATGGACTCGCCGCGACCCCACGACGAGTCGAACTCCTCGCCGGATTCGTACTCGACGCCGGCGTAGTGGACGGTGACGGTGTCGCCGGGCTTCGCCTCGGCGCCGTCGCCCACAACGATGTCGCGGATGACGAGCTCCTCGGGCGCGGGGCCGGTCGGCGCGTCGAATTCGGGCTTGGTGCGCTCTTCAGTCATGGCATCCATCCAAGCACGGATGCCCGTGACGCGGAGGTGAACGACGGGCACCACGCCCCCGGCGCACAGCTCCAACGTCCGATCTACAAAGACTCAGCGCCCGGTGCCGCGGCGATGCCTGCGTGTCTCCCGAGCGCTGAGTTGGTCTCTTCCACCATTGTGTCCCCGCGGAGACGGGGGTGTCAAGGGATGCCGTGCGACGCCGTCTGTGCCAGCACCGCGGCACGCGCGGCGCAGGCGCCCGACAGCGACGCCCGCTCGTCGCTGACCGACCCCGCATCGCGCCCCGTGCACGTGCGCTGGCGCGCGGCGGCGAGGGCGGTCGCCTCACGGATGAACGCACGCATCTGCGGCGCGCGACCACCCGGCAGCGTGCGCGCCCAGGCGATCGCCCGACGCCGGCCCGACGGCGTGGCGAGCATGTCGACCTCCGCGGCGGTGAACCAGCCCGCCGCCGCGTACTCGGTGAGGCGGTCGTGGGTCAGTCGCGCCTCTTCGCGGCGGAGCGCGAGGATGCCGGCGACGAAGCCCAGGAACAGCGGCACCTGCAGCGTGGCGTACAGATGGAAGAAGTCGGCGAACAGCGCCGAGCCGTTCCAGAGGGCGTGCAGCAGGGCGGCACCGACCATGCCCGCCAGCCCGATGCGGGCCGCACGACCGACGCCGGCACCGGAGCGGGCTGCTCGGCCGATCGCGTAGCCCGTCACCGCAGTGAACATGACGTGCGCGAACGGAGAGAGGATGCCTCGCAGCAGGAACGTGAACGCCGTCTCGGCGGGCCCTCCTTCGATAAGGCTCGTCGCGAAGTACATGATGTTCTCGGTGAACGCGAACCCCGCGGCCACGAGCGCCCCGTAGACGACGCCGTCGACCGGCCCGTCGAACGACCGCCGCGCGAACACGAAGACGAGGAACACGCCGAGGCCCTTGGCGAACTCCTCCACCAGTGGCGCCTGCACGACCGACGACAGCGCGTCGCGCATTCCGTCGTCGGCCACGCCCGGCAGGACGATGCCGAGCAGCACGTCCACACCCAACGCGATGGCGACGGCGGCGATCGCGCCCCACGCGACGGCGAACACGACGAGAGAGGCCGGTTCGGGCTCCCAGCGGTCCACGATCCGCACCGCCCACAGCACGCCCGCGAGCGGGATGAGGGCGAGGATCATGCCGACGACCGAGGCGACGACACCGAGGAAGGTCAGAAGGTAGGCAACGAGCCCGATCAGCAGCACGATGAGCACCGCGAACAGCCAGACCGGCGCCGTTCGACCGCGACGGTCGGGCGTCGGCAGCCCGAGCGGAGCCGGCGACACCGGCGCAGGCGCGATGGGTGCCGGCGGACTCTGAACGGGCTGCGCGAGCGGCGGCAGGGAGCTCATGCGCTTCAGCCTAGAGGCGCCCCGCTCGGGGCCGCGTCCATCCCGACCGGTGGAGTCGGTCGACACCGTCGAGCAGCAGATCGAGGGCGAAGAGGAACTCGGCGTCGTCGTCGCAGGCGTCACCCGCGTGCGGCGATGTCGTCGCCATGCGGACGATCGCCGGGTAGACCCGGGCGAACTCGGCCATGGCCTGCGCGCGCTCCACGGGGTCCGCGGGCGGCTGCGGTGTCGGCAGGACGTCGCGGGTGAATCCCCACATCCGCGTGCTGAGCGCGTGCATCGCATGGTGCACGAGGTCGGCCGAGAGGCCGTCGTCGAACATCGCCGCCATGAGGGCATCCATATGCGCGAGCACGGTGGGCGTCGCGCGCGTCCGGGTCTCGATCGCATCGCGCGCCCAGGGGTGCGCGGTGAGCACGTCGCGTGCGGCGAGGATGCGGGAGCGCACGGCGGTCGTCCAGTTCGCGTCCGACGGGGTCGGGCGGATGCCGGCGACCACCAGATCGAGCATCTCGTCGACCAGCTGCGACCGGTCGGCGACGTGTTTGTAGAGCGCCATCGGTGTCACGCCGAGCACCTCGGCCACGCCGCGCATGCTCGCCGCCTCGAGGCCGTGCGCGTCGGCCAGCTCGACGGCGACCCGCACGATGCGGGCGGCATCCAGTGGCATCCGAGCCGCTCGGGTTGACATGTATACACCGTACACCTAGCATCCGAAGCAGACGGCATACGCCGTATACCTGATCTGAGGAGCCGACATGTCCGCGCCTTTACTCCGCTCTGCGCGCGCCGCCGGCGTGCTGTACCTGACGACTCACGTGAGCTCGGTCGCCGCCGTGGCCGCCTTCCGCTCGGACGCAACGGCGCTCGGGGTGACCCTCGAGTTCGCCCTCGCCATCGGATGCGTGGGCACCGGCATCCTGGTGTGGACGATGCTGCGCA